>NZ_LUFH02000009.1 GCF_001586785.1 Sphaerospermopsis aphanizomenoides BCCUSP55 | reverse complement strand
CTGTTATGATTCAATATTTTCTACTTAATTAGATCTATCCCAAGAGCTAAATATTTGATAATTTATGTATTAAATATTACTGATTGTCATGGGAGGTAAAAGTTTATTTTAAAACTTATATAAAATTTTTCGGTTTTCGGATAACTTCTGTATGAAAAGAATATTTGTTATTGATAAAGTTTTGATGAAAAAATATAATTAACAACATTTATTTGTTAAGTTATTTATGTCTAACACCGATGCATATACCAATTCTCAGCCACATCGCACTTAATCATTCACTACGGGACTGACAGCAGCATTCAATAGGGGTGTAGTCATGCTAAAGCCCTACATTCGGCTATCAGTAATTTTCCCAAAATGATAATTGCCAATATGCCAGCAGAGCAATTATATGAAAAATAAATTCATTTCCCAAATTAAAAATATCAGTCACAAGCTAAATCAAATTATCCAAAATTTACTTCAGAGTAGATCTGGACGGACAAAAATAGCTTTCAATATTTTACTGGGTTTAACCTGTGGCTTAATAGTCACATTCGTGGGTATGACAATGGATTCAGCCACGACGAAAACCACTACAGCACCTGCATTTACTTATAAAACCTCTTGGCTTGGTAATACTATCGGCAAGGGAAAATTGCGCGTTCAAAATAATGTGGAATCCATCTATGTAACAACAAATGGTGAAATTTACACTAATAGTTATTGGGATGAAGCTGGAGGAGAAGCGGGAATATATAAAGATGGTAAAGTTATTGGTTTTTTAGAAGACCTTCACGGCTGGTATCGTCTTGGTGGTAAAGCAGTAACAGCCAATAGCAAATATATTTATGTTGCTATGACTCAGGGGGGAATGAAGGATAGCAAAGACGGTTATCCCCCCGAAGGTAAAACTTGGTACTGTGTCAGACGCTATAATTTAGCGGGAAAACCTGTACCTTTTCCTGAAGGTAATGGTTGGGATAAAAGTATGTTAATTACCAGTGAAAAAAATGAAGTCACTGGGTTAGCAACTGTAGGGAATAAATTATTTGTAAGTAATGCTGCTGCCAACATTGTGCGGATTTACAATACGGAAACAATGCAGCAAATGGGTAGCTTTGCTGTTACCAATCCCGGAGGAATAGCGATTGACCCACAAGGAGATTTGTGGATTGTTCAAAATAAAAAAGGTAGTACAGGGGGTAAAATTGTCCATTATTCCCAGACAGGGAAAAAATTACCTCAACAAATTGTAGATGTTGTTGACCCAACAGCGATCGCAATTTACAAACAAGACAGACTATTAGTAGCAGAAAACGGCATTCGCCAACAAGTCCTGATTTATAACATCAAAAACCAGCCTGTACAAGTAGGGACATTCGGCACTAAAAATGGAATTTATAGTGGTGTTCCCGGCGAAGTTCAAAGTTTAAAACTTTATGGAATTACCGGAATTGGTACAGATAAGGACGGGAATATCTATATCAACAACAATGGTTTTAACAAATCAGGCACAGATTTAAGGAAATTTTCCGCATCTGGAAAACTACAATGGCAACTACTAGGCTTAATATTTGTAGATAATGCAGATACAGACCCTAAAAGTGATGGTGTAAATGTATTCACCAAGCATGAACAATACTTGATGGATTATAGTAAACCATCTGGTAAACAATGGACTTATAAAGCCTACACACTTAATCCTTTTAAATATCCTCAAGATCCTCGTTTACATACAGCACCGGATGGTACTTTTGTTCGTCGTATTCAAGGAAAGCCTTTTATATTCCTCACAGATATGTTTGGCCGCTTACTGCAAATTTATCGTTTCCAACCAGATACCGATGGTAAAATTGCTGTTCCGGCAGGGCTATTTGTGGGAACAAATGATCAAGGTAAATCCATCTCTGGTAGTTGGCCTCCTTATCAACCAGCCAAAGGAGAATGGATTTGGCGAGATAAAAATGGTAATGGTGCCTTTGATCAAAATGAATATGACAGCAGCGAAGATTATCTCTACATAGGTGGTTGGTGGGTAGATAGCAAAGGAGATGTTTGGAAAACTTTGCGAACTGAAGATGGTATTCGTCATTATCCTTTACAAGGATTAGATAGTAAAGGAAACCCCATCTATACCTATAATTCCATGCAAAAGGAAAAGACTCCTAGCATCTTTAAAGATTTGCGGCGAATTGAGTATTTTCCGGAAACAGATACTATGTATTTGTCAGGTTTTACAGCAGAACATCCGTCTTCTGGTGATGATACAGGAGTTGTAGGATCAGAAATTGCTCGTTTTGATCAGTGGAGTCAAGGAAATCGCACTCCCAAATGGCGCACTGTAGTTCCTTACGACACTACAGGAAAGCGAGAAATTTCTACCGCATCCATGAGTGTAGCTGGCGATTATGTGTTTGCAGTGACAGTGAAAACCGCAGAGGTGTATGTCTATAAAGCTGCCACAGGCAAACTTGTACACAAATTTGGGCCAGGGCCAGAAGTTGGTGGAGAAAGTGGCTGGATTGATATCCCCCACGGTATCCGGGCTTTTCGTCGTGCTAATGGTGAATACTTGGTATTTGTAGAAGAAAATGGCAACGGAAAGGTGATTATTTATCGCTTACCAATTTGAGGAAAAAGAGTCTAATAATTGACTCGAAAATTGACATTTTTTAGGGGTTTAACATTACGCTTTACCCCTTAAAATTTTTCACAAATTAAGTAGGGTTGGCTGAAAAAGTTATCTATGTTCGCGCAGCGTGACGTAAGTCATGGGCTAGGAGTATGGCTTACGCCAAGCTTCGCTATCAAGTCCAAAGTGGTAGCTTTACCACCCGCATAAATAAATTTTATTATCAGTATTTAACCGAGCTTATGACTGATTTTATCTTCATATTTATCAACCAATTTCACACAAAAAATAAATATCTGAGGTTTTAATTAATTATGATTAATAACAAATGCTTATGCATATAAAGTTGCCTTTTATCTAAAAATTCAGCCCTTGATAAGTATTAATACACCATACTCGGAAAGCAGAAAACATGGATAAAAATAGTCTGACGAAATTAGAAAAACTCATTCCCAATAATTTGCTCAATCAGATCCAATATATTCATTCCAGTTTACTATCAAAATGGATTTTACTTTGGGGAAGTCAGCCATTAAAATTTAGCCAAAAATCAGCAATGGTTTTTTCTCCCCATCAAGATGATGAAACCTTGGGTTGTGGTGGTATGATCGCCCGGAAAAGAGAACAAGGAATATCTGTAGTTGTCACATTTTTGACGGATGGACGAGGTTCACACGGTTCAGACCCACATATTCAAAATCAAATTATTCAAATTCGTAAACAAGAGTCCTTAAAGGCATTAAGTATTTTAGGAGTGCAGCCTTCAGAAATTTACTTTTTTGATCAGCCAGATGGAACTTTACCAGATTTAAAAGCAGAGGAAAGACAACAAACAATTGATCAGATCTCTCAATTGTTAAAGCAATATCAACCAGGAGAAGTTTATGTTCCTCATCGCAAAGATTGTCATAAAGATCATGAAGCGACATATTCTTTAGTTAAAGAGGCGATCGCACAATTAGGAATTAAATTAGAACTCCTAGAGTATCCGATTTGGGTATTCTGGAGAGCGCCGTTATTTATCTTGTTGAAATTAAAGGATATTAGGTCAGCTTATCGGTTATCAATTACATCAGTGCAAGACAAGAAAAAAAGAGCGATCGCCGCCTATCCTTCCCAAATACAAACCCTACCGCGTGGTTTTATCAAGCGATTCTTAAATTCCGAAGAAATCTTCTTTCACAGTAAACATTAATCAGTCGCTTGAAGATTGATAACTGATAAGTGGTAACTGGCTGCAAGGCTAAATCTATCGTGGGAAGCATCATGATATCTGCTAGAAAAATTGCCGTGGAGAAAAGTTAAATGCGAATCCTACATATTACAAATCATGTCCAAAAAATCGGTAACGGAATTGTCAATGTAGCAGTAGACTTAGCTTGTTTACAAACAAAAAAAGGTTTTGATGTTGCAGTCGCATCAGCAGGTGGAGAATACGAAACATTATTAGCAAATCATGGAATTTGCCACTTTCAACTGGATCAATCCCGCAAGCCAGTAAACATGATCAAAGCTGCTTGGCGTTATCGAGAAATTATCAAAGAATTTCAACCAGATATTGTCCATGCCCACATGATGACAGGGGTTGTTTTAGCAGGAATTCTCAGAAATAGTAGTGAATATAGTTTAGTTTCTACTGTCCACAATGAATTTCAACGCAGTGCAGTATTAATGGGATTAGCAGATCGAGTCATTGCAGTTAGTCATGCAGTAGCTGATTCGATGATCCGTCGTGGTATCCCAGCTAAAAAATTGCGGGTAGTTGCCAACGGCACTTTAAACAGTCCTCGACATAGAAAAATTCAAGATTACCAACCCATACCACTCCATCATCCAGCCATTACCACTGTAGCTGGAATGTATACCCGCAAAGGTATTGGTGAGTTAATTGAGGCATTTAGTCTCATTAGTAAAGATTTCCCCCAAGCCCATCTTTATCTAGTTGGAGATGGTCCAGATCGGGCTATGTTTGAGACTATTATTAATAGTAAACAATTTAGAGACAAAGGATTACACCAACGGATTCATTTTGAAGGATTCCAACCAGAACCCCAACGTTATATGCTATCTACAGATATCTTTGTTCTGGCTTCACATTGCGAATCTTTTGGTTTGGTTTTGACAGAAGCAAGAGAAGCTGGTTGTGCAATTGTCGCCAGTGATGTAGATGGTATTCCTGAAACTTTGGATCATCGACAAGCTGGTATTTTAGTACCACCTAAAGATAGTCAAAAGTTAGCCCATGCGTTGGCGCAACTACTCAGCGATGCCAAACTCTTACAAAGATGGAAATTCCGCGCCAAACAAAACCTAGAAAGATTTAGCGCCGCACGAGTAAATGAGGAAACATTAACTGTCTATCGTGAATTAATGAGAGAATATGATGTTATCAACGTCATGAAAACTAGAGAATTAGTAGCAGGTAAATAGCCATCATCAATTGATAATTGATAATTGATAATTGATAATTGGTTAATTTTCTTTAAAATCTCTCCTGTAAAAAATAAATAGAAAGCAAAACTTTTCCTTGGTTTCAATCCTCTACCCTGGAAGGAGAGGTAATTGTCAATTGTTATTCCCTAATATATATCAATCACTTGCTTTTGGCTTAAATACATAGCAATTCCCTTCTCATAATAAGCAGCCTCATTGATAAAAATGGGATAAACAATAGACTCTCCCTGATAAAGAATTTCTTTGTTTTCAAAAGTCAGAAAAATTGGATCACCAGGATGTAGCGGTTCATAATCTTGAAATTGCAGTTGAGGATGAATCATAGCTTCAATCTCCCCATCCTCATCTCTGGGATAATCTACCGCACCAATTGATTGATAAAGAGTTAGGGTGTTGTTAATCACATAATCTTTACCTCGGTTATACTGTTCAAAATAGTCCAGGATACTATAAACAAGTTGTTCAGTTTGCTGAAATAATTCTGCATTTAAAATGCCTGGAGATACAGCACCAACTTCAATTGCAAAACCTAATTCACTTAAAGAACGGAGAAAACCACTATTTCTGGGTTGCAGATGACTATAAACTTTAACTAAGGGATTAATCGCACTCAAATTAGCAGCCAACCGCAATAATAATGGGTGCATATTACCGAGAATAATGCATAATCCCATATTGGCAGTGGTGGTATGTAAATCAATAATCGCATCGACAAAATTTTGGTTTTGTGGTTGCAGGATTTGTTGAATTTCTCTAGCCCTCACCTGTTCATAATTATCAGGTGTCTTAGCTGATAAATCACTTCCCGTAAAACACCGATTTAAATCTGTATCAATATATCTTCTTCGAGCAACAATAGCTTGGGGATTACCCAGTAATGGTAGAGTTTCAAAACTAGGTCTACTAATTAAATGTGGATATTTTTGAAATTTTTTAATCAGATAAACTCCCGTTACTTCATTCCCGTGAATTCCTCCCATAACTGCTACCCTGCTGATTGAAGTCATAATTACCTCATGTAGACAAAACTTAGCTATAAATTAGAAAATACCAGATTCCCGATTTCTCACAGAAGCCGGGAATGTTGTTTTTCAGAACAGATTTAGAACCAATACTGTTCGGTTAAGAGTTTTTGTAGGTTGGGTCCAAAGAAAGCGCAACTCAACAAAAGTCCGTAAATGTTGGGTTTCCTAGCGTCAACCCAACCTACCTAATTTAATGTTTTTAGCTTAACCGACAAGTATTGGATTTAGAACTGGGATAGAAGCTATAGCAGGTAACAGGTGACTTTTGACAGGTGACTCCAGTTAAAAGGCTTTTACGGTCTAGGTTTTATCATCTGTTGATGTCCTAACCACCTTGACTGTTGCTATACATCTTCATAGCTTGATGTTGATAGTATTTATGTGCTGCCATAGCCATAGCTAAAAATCCCCACATAATCATACCTGATACACTCAACATCCCGCTATATATAATTAATTGAGCGCAAAAACTGATACTAATGGCGCGAGCAGCACTAACAAAGCTATCAAACCGACCTTCAGTATAGCGAATAACACTAAAAAGAATTAAAACCAACCCACTAATATAGGGTATTGCACCAAACCAACCCAAGGTAAAAAACATATCTAAAATCCCACTGTCAATGACAATAACTTCAATTTGTCCAGTTTTTTCATTGACCTTCCAAATATTTCCTAAACCGTTACCAAGAGCAGTAGAAAGGGCTAAATTCAGATTGCGATCATAAGTTGCTGATCTATCCTTAAAGCTGCCATCTTCCTCCAGATTGGAAAAACTTTCCAAACGAGTAGTTACAACTTTGGAAATAGGTTCAATCGTCACCAATGGCACAACGCATACAGCCATAATTAAAATAATGGCAATTAAGCGCAGTTGAATTTTAGTTTTCACTGAACCAAAAATCAGGATGATTCCTAATAACCATCCACCCCAACTAGTACGTACTTGAGAGAGTAAAAACGATAAATAACCAACGGCTGAGGCAGGAAAAATTAACGGGCCTGTACTAGTAAATAATAATAGTAAACCTGTTTGCATTACAGCACCAAACGGACCTGGTGAGTGGAGTGTACTCCAAACTCTCATTCCAAATGCCACAGGATTACCAGCACTGGTGAACATTTTTGATTCTATCAACCACAATTTATCCCATTCAGGAGCAGCTACAAATTGATATATACCGTAAGCACCAGTAATTAAAACACACCAGATAAATACACGCTGAAAGTGTTGGCGATAGCTGGGATAATCTCGCCAATTGATAAATAAATGAAAAGCGAAAATAATGGGACTTACCCAGTCTAAAAAACCACGTATTACTGGAACTGGTTGATTAAAAATAATCCCTACTAAAAATCCATAAAATACGCCAGTGAAAGCTAAAATGAAGGGTAAACCACCTTGACGAGTAGCTTGAGGCAAGTGTTTGATAAAAGTGGCAATGGTGACAAATACCACTAAATAAGGGGCTATCATCATTTGCCGGGTGGCATCCCAACCTACCCGATAGTCAACTAAACGAGTGAGTAAAGGTGTGAGAAAGCAGATCCACCAAGTGAAGCCGATGTAAAGAATGGGATGCCGCAAATATAAAAAGATGGCTACTAATAAAGAAGTAGCCGGAAAAATTAGCCTTAATAAGCTGGCTGCACCGCCAAAGTAACAAGTTGCTATGAGTAATAGGAAGCCGACAATAACTATCCAACTTTGTGCAGATCGATCTTGTGGAGAAAAGTTAGATTGTAAAAAACTATTAAAAAGTATCTGTTTGGAAAACATACTATTTTGGATGTTAGATTTTGGATTTTGGATTGAAGTATATAAGCAAGCATTCAGCCATCAGCAAAAACAGGAAAACCATCAATAATATGCTGTTAATTACTCTCATTAAAACTGGTGGAATGGGAGTAAAAAAATCCAATTTTATTACAAAGTTTGTCTATCTATATTTGAAAGCTGTTAGCGTAGCGTAGCCATTTACTGATTACTGAGAGATGAATACTTATTTTGAATTTTTAATTGATGTGTTTGCCATCCTTGCCAACGGCCGCGCAAAGATGCTTGCAATTTTTTATTGACAATTTTGCCTTGACTGGGAAAAAATCTCAGCCATTGGACTAAGCCAAAACAGTCTTTTGTGCCTACTAATATTGCCCATAATAAAAAAGCAATTTGGCGTAATAGTGGCAGATGTTCTAATAAAACTACGGTTTCATTGTGTACTAAATTAATACAGGCAATTTCATTAAAGTTTTGGCGTTGGTCTTCATCAAAACGTTGGGCTGGATAGTGATCTACACCAATACTGGGATCATAAATAATTTTCCAACCTGCGCGTTGGAGTGCAAAGGTAAAGGCCATTTCAAAATGTACCTGTGCGCCAGTTCCTCGCATTCTTTCATCAAATTTTAATTTGCCGATCGCCTGGGTGCGGATACTCATATTTACACCTTTGAGGACATCCACTTCACGGGCTTCACCTACTCCCAGATGATGGTTGCCAATGACACGCCCAAACCACTGTAAACGCCCGACTATCGGATATGATCCGTCTTCTATCTTTTCACCCCGGTGTATCCAGTCACGTCCGCCCACCGCACCTATGCAACCATCGTTTTGAAAATGGACATTGATTTTTTGCAACCAGTCAGAATGGGGTGCGGCATCATCATCAGTAATGGAAACTATGTCTCCTGCTACCGCTACTAGTCCAGCGTTGAGGGCTGCGACTACTCCTGGTTGTGTGACTGTGACGGTTTGTAGTGGCAGGTTTTGGCAAGGAAATTGGTGTAAAAATTGCCAAGTTTCTGTATCTGTATCTCGAACTACCACAATTATCTGATCAACTGCTTTAGTTTGGGCTTGCAGTGCGGAAAGGCAACGAGATAAGTCTTGCGGACGGCGATAGGTAGGGATGAGAACTGTATTCCTCATTTTTAATTAACTCTTCAAATAAATCTAAATAGGTTTGTGCCATAGTCGTCCAGCTATATTGTTCAGCAATGGTACGCGCTACTTTACCCATTTGCTGGCGTAATGTGCGATCGCTGTTCAATAATTTCAAAGCATCGGCTAAAGCATCAACATCGTCACAGTCGGGTAAAACAATTCCACAAGCTGGTGTTAATAAATCAGCCGCACCAGTAGTTTTAGCAGTAATTACTGGTAAACCTGAAGCCATCGCTTCAATTACTACTAATCCAAAAGGTTCATAACGGGAAGGAAATACAAATAAATCTGATGCCTGTTGAATTTGTGGCATATCACGGCGATAACCTAAAAAATGTACCCGTTCAGTTAATTTTAAAGCTGCAACCATTTCTGGATAGGGGCTATCTTTGGTTTCGCCAACAACTGCTAAATGTAAATCAGGAACTTTGACTAAGGCATGAAGTACAGTATCTAAGTTTTTGCGAGAAATGCGAATATCACCGGCAAATAAGGCTAATGTGACATTTTCTGGTAAACCCAATTGTTGGCGAGAACTCACACCAGGAGAAAATTCTTGTAAATCAACTCCATTGACAATAACGCGAATTTTGTCACGGGTTACGCCAATATTAACCAACTCTTCCGCTACTTTTTTAGAGACAGCAACAACAACTTTAGTTTGGCGAAAAGCTAGTTTTTCCCAATAGGCATTTATGGCAGTGTACAGCCACTGATATAAACCATATAAATCTCGATGTTGACGGGAAATATGTACAGGTGATGCCCACCAAGAATTATGGACAAAATGCACAGCATTGACATCAGTAGTGCCTATAGTAATTGCACCATTGGCTTTAATTAAATCAACTTCTTGCCGATGTTGACGCAACCATTCACCACTTTTTTTAGCAAAAATAAAATTGCGAATAAATTCACTAGGATATCCGTTCACGGGAATTTTAATCCAATTTACCGCACTATTTTGTTCTAAATCTGGTGCTATTTCACTGGCTAATAATGTTAACTGATGACCACGGCGCAGTGCTTCTATAGCTACCTCATAGTTGACTCGTCCTTGTCCATCACCTTTTCTAATTTTATGAGTAACAATGCAAAGTTTCACTCATGACCTCTCAATTTTATAAATTTATAAATTCTTGCTAGAACCTTAACCTCTTTAACCCAATAAGTAGGTAGGCGTTGAAATTTATCGTTATGGCAAGGCAAAAGGCAAGAGGCAAAAGGCAAGAGGGAAGAGACTTTCACCGACTTTACATTTTGTAACATACCTCGGTTTTTTCGAGCCGACTTACTTATCTGGGTATTAATTTTCCATCATCCCAGTAATTTATTAGTCAATATCTGAGGTGTGTAACTAAGAGTGAGAGCGATTAAAGTCCGTGAATTAAATTTTTGTTCATTTAAAGCACTCCAAAAATAAGAACGTGCTGCTTTTTTTTGCTGGTCTCGCAACAAACCAATTCCTAAAGTTGTATTAGCTTCCAACCACAGTTTTTTAAAGTGTGCATGAAAATGCTGTAAACGCGAATCTTTCATAAAAATTTGGTAACAGAAAATCTCACTTGTAGCCTTACGAATTTTTGCCTGTACATTACGGCTACCACTGATATTAGTATCTGTTTGATCGTGGTTGCGATAGCGCGTTAATTTTTCTGAACAATAGTAAATACTATATCCCGATATACAGCACAAGTAAGTTAAATATAAATCCCACATTCCCCCAACCTCTAAAGGAATACTATTCCAATCAATCAAACCATTACGAATTACACAAGCCGCCGCAGTAGGGATACTTTTATCAACCAAGCCAATTTTAATAAAGTCCTGATAAATTCCTGAAGCCAATTTATCACGCTGATAAAAGCGTGTATTTTCTTCAGTGATCGCTGCATTAATTTCTCCTTGAGAATTGATAATATAATGGTCACAAAAAGCCAGAATTAAGTCAGAATTTGCTTCTAATTGCGGTACAAGTTTAGCTAAAAAATCTGGATTCCATATATCATCATCGTGGAGACTAGCAACATATTTCCCACGTGCCATTTGAAAAGCATTCATCTGATTATTTAGCATTCCCACATTTTCTGGATGTCGCCAAAATTTGATCCGGGAATCGCCAAAAGACTCAACTAAACTTTGAGGATTTTCCGAACTACAATTATCAGAAACAATAATTTCAATATTTTGATAAGTTTGTTTAACGGCACTAGCAATAGCTTCTTTCAGGTATTCTTGGCGGTTATAAGTTGGAATGATAACGCTGACTAAAGGTGCTGATAATTGAGAATTAATAGCCATATTATTACCACTGTATATTTACAAACTCGAAAAATATTAGTTAAATGTAGTAAGAATTCAGGAGTCAGGAGTAATAGTATTTGAGAAATTTGGCATAGTCGTGAAAAAGCTGACTACTGATAGTTGAATGCTTACAAAATATAGATACACCCTGATCAAAAATTAAATATTTACCAATGTTTCCACTTGATATTTTTGAGAGATTGGTTGTTGGTAAATAGTCTCTAACAAGCGTAATGCTGTCGGTACAGGACTATAATTTTCTATTGCCCACAACCTTCCTTGTAAAGCAATTTGCTCTAAAATTTCTGGTTCATCAGCTATTCTTTCTATAGCGACTTTTACGTTATCTAAGTCTATACCAATATAATGCCGCCAATTCTCAGGCATTACAGGCAGACAAAGCCCATATTTCTCAAAATCTAAATGAAAAGTAGTACAGCCGGCAGCTAATGATTCCCAAAATCGCCAACTATCCCACTGTACAATAGTGTTAGATTTTAATCCTATATTGCTAAGAAATTGCTTACCAATACGATTCATTACATTACCTGGATTATTTGGCCAAGCAGGAACAAAAAAGCCACCAAAACAGGCACAGGCTGTTGAATTTTTCAGGCGATGATAATAGCTTGGATAATGACGTTTACCTGTCTGTAACCATTGCAACTCATGATATGCTTCAGTTGAACGGTTATCTGGATTATCAATACTATTATCTATTTGCAGAAGATTTGTAATTTCGGGCAGGAATAGACTAGAACTGATATTTCTGACTGGATGACCTCTTTTCCAACTTCTAAAATTAATCAGAATTTGTTTGTTTCGCTCATTATAACTGGGGCTGTCTTTAACTTCCTGTAAAATCCGATTACTCAAACCAAAGCCCCAAGGGTAAAAATTCTTACCATAGTTGAGCTTGCTGTTAAAATGATTCCGAAAAATAAAATCAAATTGTCTAAATTCTGGTCTTTGTATGTATGTTTTGTCACTATCTTCGCCATCTAAATAAACAGTTAGATATTGACGACTTGGCTTAAATAAATTATCTGGTAAAGGATAATTAATATGAAACCAATTATTAGTTAACAAGACGAGAGAACAATCATCAGGTGTGATATCTGGTTGATAATTCAAGAGATATTTTTCCTCTTGTGGTGACTCCCGCCAGTAGTTGACATTGGAAAAACAAGATATTCCCAGTTCCCGAAAACCTTCTGCTAAACAAACCAACAAATGTTGAAACTGATCTCCGACATCAACACCCTCTCTAGGGTCACAGAAAAAATATACTTTACCATTAAATTTAGCAGGAAGATTATTGATCATATATTTTGTCTCTTGTTTACTGAAATTGCCACTAAATCACCAAGATATTGGATAAATTTTGCAAAATGGATTAAGAAATTAATACCTATTTATTTGACTTCATTTTGAATTTGATAATATTTCCAAAACTTACCACGTTGTTCTAGTAGGCTTTGATATGCTCCCTGCTCCACAATTTTTCCTTGTTCAATCACAACCACTTTATCGGCTTGAGCGATGGTAGAAAGTCGATGGGCAATAACAATTACTGTCCGACCTTCGGTAAATTTTTCTAACAACTCTTGAATTACCTGTTCTGTGATTGCATCTAAAGCACTTGTGGGTTCATCTAAAATCAAAATTTCTGGATTTCTGACCAAAGCGCGAGCAATAACAATCCGTTGTTGTTGTCCTCCAGATAATTGAATACCATCAGCACCGATAACTGTATCCATACCTTGAGGTAATTTGTCGATAAATTCCAGAGCATTTGCTAAACGTGCGGCTTCTATAATTTCCGCCTCAGTTGCTTCTGGTGTACCATAGGCAATATTGTTGCGAATGGAAGTGTTGAAAATAAAAGTTTTTTGACTAACTATTGCCATTCTACGGCGCAGAGATCCAATTTCAAATTCCCTTGAATTTACTCCATCTATGAGTATTCTTCCGTCTATTGGATCGTAAAATCTGGCCATTAAATCAGCAAGTGTTGTTTTACCACCACCAGATGCACCAACTAGGGCAATCATTTTTCCCTTTTCAATCGTTAGCGTAATATCTTTGAGTACCAGTTTATGAGGTTCATAACCAAAATTTACAGCTACTATTTCTATGACTCTTTGTAATCCCCTAAACGGAAGATGTCCATTTTGAAAGTAAATTTTATCCTCTGTTTTTAATAGATCCTTGATATTTTCTACTGCTCCAGCTTGGGTACTGACAAAAGCTATTACGCCATTCAAATCTTGAGTCATTGGCACGATGCGAAATAGCACAAAGAAGAAAGTCAATAAGGCAGAAACCTGCATTAAGCCTGTCAGTACTGCCACACAAACCATAGTGATAAGAATCAGAGTAGCTATACTCTCTGCTAAAGGTCTAACTAGCAGAGAAATCCAATAAACTCTCTTCCAAGTTTTAACTATGTTGCCACTGGCTTGATTATATCGCTGCTGTTCAAATTTTTGAGTATAGAAGGCATGAACTGTACGTATACCTTCAATAAATTCTAGCGCCCTAGAAGTAAAATGGTCATTAGCTTTGGTGATTTCAAAACTACGTTCTCTAATTTGTTTATTTAATGTTGATAGCCCTACTGCTAAAAGACCAAATAACAAAAAAGAGACTATTGAAAGTTTCCATGACAAAATAAACAATGAAATGGAATAAACTGCTAGAGTTAAACTTCTGGTGACTAAAAAAGCCATACCTCCAAAAATTTGTCTAATCCTCTCCATTTCATTAGTGAGAGTATTAATCAATTCTCCAGAGCTTTTTTTACTAAAAAAACTTAGGTTTTGAGCTGCTAATTGTTCAAAAATTCGTTGACGTAGATTATCTACTAAACTTATTTCACTAAACTGGATGCAAATCTGTCCTAGGTAATTGAATGATGCACGGATACAGGTGGTAATCACAATTAAAGCCGATACGCGGTATAATCGCTCGGTTGCTGAAGCGTTAATACCTAAAATTGCAATATCAAACCAGTCAATTCCTATTTTTACAGGTTCAGAACCAGGAGTAGTCAAGCTTTGCAAAAATACAAGCAAAAAACCTAAGCCAAATCCCTCACAGCTAGCAGATAATAACGAAAAAAATATTGCTAAAATAGCCGTTAATTTAAAGTGTTTGAACTCTCGTAATATTAAATGATTGTTTTGCCAGAAATTCGTGTATTTGAAGATTTTTAAGGTTGATGTGGGCAATTTGAAATACATAAAATTTTGGAAAGATTATTTTCAGAACACGACAAAAATTGGATATCAATATATAATCAATATCCTTACATTGGAGCGCGACGAATAAAACGACCAACAGCAGATCCAAAGAGAATTTCAAATTGTTGCCAGAATAATTTTACTGTTGAATATAATTGAATTGGTGTTTGGCTATGTCGCCAATATAATTTATCAGTCACAGTTGGAGAGCTACCTTGTAAAGCATTTATAATTAATTGCTTGCGCCAAGGTTTAATATTTGGTACGGTGGCGTGAGACATGATAGTACCACCAGGAATAAAATCCATCCCTTCAGGCCCAATGGTACTTAAAGGATAATTACTCAGCATCAATGCTAAGTTTAAATAAGTCTGGTCACCATAAAGATAGGGATAAGTATTAAAGGTTTTATCACCATAAAGATCCTCTAAATTGGCATATCCTGACATCTCACCTACTTCTTCTAATTTCTGCCAAAGATTGAGGATAGATCTGTAATTTTTATGGACACCAATAAAGCCACTATTGTAGTGATAATCTAATTCTCGCTCACAAACAAAACCGTTATTTTCAGCAAATTCTTTCCATGCTAAACGTTTGGGATGATTTGCAGGAACAAGATACCAAGAATCACCGCAAAGAGCAATACCTCGACTTACCCAATTTTCGTAGTAATGCCAACTACATTTATTGACAATGTCCGGATCAAAGTAAAACAATACTTCAACATCTGGGCAATATTTTTCCCATAATAAAGACATAAAATCAGGCTTGTAAAAACCTAAATGCTTACGAGTTTCTAGCTTGACAAACCTGATTGCACAACCTTCACCTATAGCTAATTCTTGATAACCATTTCCTGCTTGCACAGACTTAGCCCAATGGGGTAAATTACCACGATATCCTGCCCAAAATATGCCTCTAAAACCGTGGTGATATAAGGAATTTACCAAAGCTCCTACACCATAGTGGTAGTCTTTTTCAAAAACGGTACAAATTGCTGTTTGCATGGTGCTATTAATTTTTGAGTTAGGTATATAATTCCTGAGATTGAAGATGAAAACAGGAAATAATCATCATGGAAATAAAAAACATACTAGGATGAAAACTAAAAGAAATATGAATTCTTATCCTAGATGTAGATTGTATTTAATTTATGACAATCTCGCTGTTTCGTATTCAGTCTCTATTTGCCATGCAGTTATTACTTCAGGTAGTTCATTTAACTGTTGCTCTTTTATTTCTAAACTTAGTTTGATCACATCTTCTAAACACCAACAACGATATTTAATCAAACTCATTTCCCCACAGAGGACATTGAATAATTTAGGTAAGTTATCTAAACCATATTTACGCATCCATAAACCTAATCGCGGACTATGGTTGTTTCTGGTTGTGCAGAAGTTGATAGCTCTAAATAATTTACCTCTTTCACCAATATGCCACTTATAAGTAAAGAGTAAATCAAATGATTGAAGGCGCATGATGACAATTAGTCCCAGCATTAAAGGACTAATTAATAGCAGTAAACTTAGTGCTAAAATCCAGTCTATTAGTCTTTGTATCACTATCAATACTGGCTGACTTAATGTAGAAAATTGATTCCTACAGGCCATGGATAGAAATATTGGCTTATTAGCTTGCTGACAGGCATCTGCCCAAAATCGCAGCGCAGCATAACCTAATTTTGGATCTATAGTTACTACATTAACAGGAGAATTTTTTAAACACTCCACCAATAATTGTTCGTTATCTAGCGAAGGTAAATAAGGTTGTTGAAAATCACTAGGAGGCTTTACCAATAGCTGACCTCTACGCCATTGAAGTGTGCAGTATTGAGAGTGATAATTTTGGTGAGGTTTAGGTGTAGTAGAGTGTAAATTGGGAACAATTGAAGTTGTCATAGGTCTTTTAATCTATACACTAGACAATTACTGAAGTGGATAATAAGATTTCAGATGTGTAGAATTCTGTAGCTGTGAAGATGTACAGAAAACGAGAATAAGAGTTAAGGAAACAGCAATTAAGAGAAATGGAGAGTGAGGACACTTGGTATTTTTCCTAGGGATATGTAGAGGTCAATAATCCCTTAAAATCACCGCTACATTTATTGATTTTCAACTACTTAAATTTTCAACTCTCACTTGAAAATGTTTAGTTTTGTCCTTAATCTCTAGCATATAAGAATTGGCAGAAATAACTTATCATGCTACTCATTCTTGATTAAATCTTTAAATACTTATATTTTTGGGCAATTAATATAAAAATTTGATGAACTGCAATATTCGTAAGCACTTCAGCCGTCAGCTAACGCCTAATGGCAAGCTGCGCTAACAGCAGTCAGCAAAATGTACCAAAGACAAACTTAGTTATACCCAGATCCCCGACTTCTCCAAGAAATCGGGGATCTATCTCCTGTGGGTGTTATGTTTAATTCACCTTTTCTGCTTACCCAACAAGTATGGGAGTCAATCTGACAGTATTCAGAATAATTCTGAGTTTTGACTCCTGAATTATCTTTTGATAAATAGAACGGTGAAGTGGAAATCATTTATTTTTCCACAAATTGTTGCAATACCAATTGTGATTGTTTGGCATAAGGTACATAAGTGCTATCAGAGTTAGACACTCCATTAGCCACAACCCCAATCAGATTTAACTTGCTTAACATTGCTGTAGCTTGAGCTAAATTATTGCGTGTTACTCTACCAATGCTTGCCACCATGACTACACTCCGACAAGATGAGGCTGTGAGTATGGCATCTACCATACCCAGAACTGAGGGCGCATCTATGAGGACTAAATCATAGTTTTCTTCAAATGCAGCCATCAATTCCATCATGCGTGGAGAACTCAAAAGATGAGCCGGATCTACAGGGATTGGGCCAGCCGTTAAAATGTCGATATAAGATGAGCCTGAGTATGGAACCCCAATTTGATTAGGAAGGGTTACATCACTAGCTAATAAAGTTGATAACCCTTGTTCATTAGGAAGATTCAACTGTTTGTGCAAGCTAGGATCTCGCAAATTGGCATCTATAAGCAACACCTTTTTATGTAATCTGGCTGCACTCATAGCTAAACCTAATGTTAAAGCTGATTTACCTTCATCGGGTAATGCTGATGTCACCATCAAAGATTTTAAATCAGTGACACTATGGAGAAGTTCTATATTTTTATAAATCAGGTCTAGTGATTCCCAACGGGGTGGAGATTGCAAGACTTGAATTGTCCAAGGAGCAAGAACTTCGGGTTTACCAAATGGCAATTTGATGATTGATTCTTTGGGTTTAGCTGGTGGTAATTTAGGAGTTGTTCCTAACAATGGCAAAGCTATTTGTTTCTCTAATTCAGCAGTAGTATGGACTGAATCATCAGATGATTCTCGAATAAAGGCAGCAATACCACCTAACATTAATCCTACTACTGCACCTAAGAGGAGATTTTGTTTGAGATTAGGTCCTAATTTTATACCTTGTTGTGGCTCTTCTACCACTTCCCAATTAAATCCACCTTTGGAAAGTTCTTGACGCAATTGCTGTTCTGCTCTCAACAATTGCTCCATTCTTTCCCGACTAAATTGTAATTGGGGCAGGATGCGATTGTAATAAGCCAAGAGAGAAGGAAAGCGTTTCAGTTGCGATCGCAGTTCGTTCTCTTTTTCTGCCAAGGTTTGGTCACGCGCACTCAATGCAACTATGTTAGTCTGATTTTCTACTAATTCACTAGTCAAATTTAGGTCAATTTCCCCCAGTTGTCCTTGTTCGAGCAGGTTTTCACCAAAACCGAATGTAGCATTAGACTTTCCACCTAAAGTTCTACTAACTTCTTTTTGTAAGAGTTCTTTTTGGCTCTGAAGTTGTTCCTTTAGCTTCTGCACACTGGGAGTATCATCCGTAAAACGCAAGCGTTCCTGTGCTAAAGCTAGTTCGGTTTTTTGAATTTCATTCAGTAAACTTTGATAGCGTGTAGACTGGCTCAGACGAGAAGAAACTAAGGCATTCTGAGGAGAACGATTCAGTTGTTGTTGTAGAGATTTTTGTTTAGCTAAAGCTTCTTCATATTGAGAACGAGTTGTTTGTCGTTCTTTCTGAATATTATTTAAAGATTCTTCAATTGCTTTAGCTTGTATTTCCGGATCAATTAAATTCTGGTTTCGGCGAAATCGTTGGAGATTAGCTTCAGCAGCATTTACTTCGTCACTGGCTTTTCGCAACTGTTCTCTAATAACTTGCAGACCTTTTTGTAACCGCAGATCCTGTTGTTGTTTGTTATATTCCACATAGACCTGTCGAATAGCAGCTAACACTTTCTGTGTTTTTTCTGGATCTCCATCCGTATAGTCTACTTGAAAAATTTTGGTGACAACGTTATCGTCCTTAGTTCTAAGTTGAGTTAAGACTAAGGATTTTTTTACATCTTCAACCGTAATATTTGGATATTCAGCTTTGAGTTTATTAACTGCTTTTTGAATTAATCCAGAACTCTGCATTAAATTCAGTTGTGTAGCCGTGTCGATGACAACGTTAGTGTCTGTAAACTGAGTCTCTACAGAATTATCTCCTTCTTTTTTGCCTTGATAGTTAGGTTCTACCAAAAGTTGCATCGTACTTTTGAAGGTGGGATTTGTCTTCAAGGTAATAATACCTGCCAGCGCAGTAGAACTCAAAAATACTAATAAAAACCAGGGAAATCGTCGGACAAAAACAGCAAAAATTTGTCCATAACCTGGTTCTGTATCTGCTACTGGAGATATATGAGGACTTAGACTAGTTTGAACCACTTTGATTATCCTTATCCTTGTTGTGCGAGATGCTATAAATAGCTTGTTTCCTTGAGGGGGTGAAACTAATACCAATTCGTAAGAATTCAGAATTTAGAATTCAGAATTCAGAATTCAGAAGTCAGGAGTCATGAGTCATGAGTCATGAATATTTGATCAATCGGTAGATTATCAATGATTCAGGAGTACGAAGTACCGAGTAACCCCATAACTAAAGTTAGGGGGTTGAAACAAGGAAACATGATTTCTCGTGCTTTGCATCTAGAAATAAATATTTTCCTTCTTTCATGAATTCATGGCCTTTAGACTTATTTGTGCTGAGTTTTCAGCAGGTATCTCACTCATTACTCGTTACGCTGAATCCTTACCCTGAAGTTAAATGAATGAGCGATGCACACCAGCAGCTTGAACAAGAATTTGCTCAACCTTACTAAAGAATGCTTGTTCCGAAAAATTATTAACGGCATGATTACGAATATTTTCGTAATTCCAAGATATTCCTCTAGCTTCTAATAATGCGGCTTGTAGAGAATCAGGCGTTTGTCTCTTAAAAAACACTCCTGTTTTACCAGGTATTTGAGTATCTAATACCCCACCGGCTCCATAGGCAATTACTGGCGTTCCACTAGCATTTGCTTCCACTGGAACTAATCCATAGTCTTCTAAGGCTGCAACGATAATAGACTTAGCTCTAGAAAATAAGTCTTTACGTTTTCCATCACTAACGTGACCTAAGAATTCAATATTACCTAATGCCTTGGATTTTAACCGTTCTAGTTCTGGTCCGTCACCTGATATTAATAAATGCCACCCTAACCAGTTAAAAGCCTCGACTATTATATCAAGACGTTTATAACTTATCATCCGGGCAGATGCCAAGTAGTATTCATCTTTTGTATCGGAAAAAACAAAATTGCTGGTATCAATTGGATAGTTAATTACAATTGCTTGTTTACCATAAATTTTTTGAATGCGTTGGCCAACAACACTTGAATTAGCAATGTAGATATCTGGTTCTTGGGAGTATTTCAGATCTACATTTCTCATCATTTGAAATATTTTTTCAATCAAGGGCGCAAAATACCGATAGTCTCCATACTCCCGTAAATAAGTTTCTGTATCCCATAAAAATCGGGTAACATTATGACAGAAACAAATATGGCGTGCTTGTGGTTTTTTTCTGACTGCTTTTGCAAAACTAGTGCTACTACTGATAATTAAATCATAGTCTTGAAGATCCAAAGCCCGAAAGGCAGGAAAGTAGAGAGGAGCCATCAATCGGAAATACTTTGCTGCACCGGGAATCTTTTGTAAGAAAGTTGTGTTAACTATACGCTCACGGAAATCAATACTTTTTTGCGGATCATATAAAGAGGTGAAAATATCAGCTTCGGGGTAACGTTTACAAAGCAATTCAAACACACGCTCTGCCCCACCGCGCTGGGTTAAGTAATCATGGACGAGAGCAATTTTCATGGATGATGCCTTATATTGCAATGTTGATTAAATTCAGGTTTGACTAGCAAGTATGTACAGATATGTTTATACCAGTCTACTGCTTGCACTAAACCCATCTTGAGGATGTTGTAAATATGAGAAATTTGGGATAATGCCCTGGCAACATCTAAAAAACTTTCAATATTTACTTATTTCCGAATTGAATATAGTCAAGTAAATTACAACTATCAATAAGTTACTTAACATCGCCAACACCTAAGTAAATATTATCAACTAAAATTTTGACTACCTATAATTAAAAATCGAAGGTTGAATAAGAATATCAGGAAAACTTTTAAGTATTTGCTCACCTTGAGCAAAATTATGAATTAGGTCAAGTGCAGGGGTAAGAGGCAGGAGGCAAGAAGTAGGTTTTTCCCCTACACCCCTACACCCTTATACCCTTGATGGAATTTTTCAGACTATTTTGTTAATACCAAGGTTTTTGCAGGTGCAAAATAAGTTTGTTGTTCAGCGCGTAGTTTGTCGCAAAGTCTACCTTCAGGCAATTCTACATCGTCGTAGGTGAGGACTTGATCTTTAGAAATATCACGTTTTAAACGACATCCTTCAGCTATACCCATAGGTAGTAAATTTTCTCGCTGAACAATTTCTGAGTTTTCACATTGTCCATAGGTCATGTAATAACCAATGCCGTCTAAAGTTTCTCCAGCTTTGAGATCAATTTTGGCAGTTGCAACAACGTCAACAACTGGGCCAGCGATGGGAGACAGTACAGCATCATGAAATAATACTGCACGAGCTACAGAAAGAGGAACTTCAAAATGACAAAGGTGATAGGGTGTGTAGAAACTGTAAAGAGGTCCTTCACCAAGTTTATAAAGGTTGAGATAATGGCGTTGTTTGGGGTCTTCATGAGTAGCAAAAACAAACACCCCTGGACCCGGTTTTGTGCCAACCACATAATCAACAATGCCACCTAATTCTTTTAGTTGGTCAACATCATACATTTTGGTCATTTCATCAACATGACCTGTGTATTCGTAACCCAACATTCCGCGTTTTGCTACCTTCATACCTGTGCCATTGGCGACAATTGCTTGCTCAAAAGAAATTTTTGTCCCATCTGCAAAGCTTGTCACCATTGCCGGATTTTGTCCCCAACGTTGAGCAAAACCCGCTTGGGTGGTGGGGTTGCGGTAGGGGTCTTGTAAACCTTTGATATTTCCACACAGTAAAGGAGTTAAACCGATGCTTTTCACAAAGCGGTAGAGGTTCATTTCTACCCCTGGTTGGTCGCCATCACAAGCTGTCAGGATGACTCCAGCGCGGTCGGCGTGTAGTTTGAGGATGGGGCCGATAGTACCATCAAGTTCTGCATTCATTAAAATGATATGCTTTTGATGTGCGATCGCTCTCATCACCAAATGAGCAGCATATTCAATTGTGCCTGTGACTTCAATAATTGCATCTATGCCATCGGCTTCACACAGCAACATGGCATCTTCAGTGACTGCATATTCATTTTGCATCACTGCATTTTCTAAATCTGCCACACTAGAAACAATCTTAAAATCCTCAATTCCTGCTTCTAAATACGCTCGTTTAGCTCCATCAATGTGACGATTAGAAATAGCAACCAATTCCATTCCGGGAACAGAATTGATAATTTGATTAGCAATGCCGCGTCCCATAAAACCAGCACCAATCATGGCTACTTTTACAGGTTTACCTAATGCCGCACGGGCTTGTAAAGCTTTATCTACAATCAGCATCATTAAACTCCTATTAAAATAGATTCTAGTAAAGACCAATTCCGATCTTTTTCAGATATTTCAGTTACAGCGACAGGCCAAGAAATTGCTAAAAGTGGATCATCATAACGCAAACCACGCTCATAACCAGGAGTGTAAAATTCACCCACTTGATACACAACTTCAGCACCATCTGTTAAAGCTTGATAACCGTGGGCAAACATTTCTGGTACATATAAAGCGCGGCGATTTTCCGCAGTTAGTTCTACACCAATATGCGACAGATAAGTTGGAGATTCAGGACGCATATCCACAATTACGTCATAAATTGCTCCTTGAGTACAACGAACTAATTTTGTTTCTGCTGCTGGGAGAAGTTGATAATGCATTCCCCGCAATGTGCCTTTTTTATGATTAAAGGACAGATTACATTGAGCAACTGTGGGTTTTAATCCGTGGTATGCAAATTCCTGAGCGCAGAAAGTCCGAGCAAAAAAACCACGATGATCTGGTTTTTCTTCTAAGTCAATAATGAACGCACCAGAGAGTTTAGTTTCTGTGAAAATCATATTTTTCTGTGAATAGAGAATAGGGAATAGGGAACAGGCGATAAAAACCAGAGGAGCAGAGGAGTAAATTACGAATTACGAATTACGAATTACCCATTAGCCATTAATTGTTTATTGGGTTTGATGAAAGTATCATCATTGTATTGAGTGCAAAGTTCTGGACGCTTTGGTGATTTTGCTGTGTAAACAAAAAAGATGGTTGAGCGTTCTTCACTTCTCACAGTACCATGATGTAAAACATTTCTGGGATCTACAAAAATTATAGTCCCCGCCTTTCCTGGGCAGTATTTCCAAGCTTTTTTAGGAATAATATTCATCATTTTTTGGTCATTAATTCCTAAAAAATTAGACTTCCACAGTGCATAATCAACCCGATAATAATTCAATAACTCCAATGGATTAGTAGGCAGGGGTATATATTCAAAAGCACCGTGTTTTTCTGTCACATCATGTAAATAGATGATGACTTTCATCATGCGTCGGTCTTCAGAATCTTTATGCCATAGTAATGTTTGTAGTTGCTGTTCGTTCGGGAAGTCTTTCCGCACATGAACACCATGAAAAGCTATAGGTAATCTGATATAGTGTTCTATGATATTTTGCAGCCTTTCTTCAATTCCCCAGGTAACAAACTCTGGTAAATCTGTAACTGTATAAATTTGGGGTAAGTTATACCCTGATTCAATATTTCTGGGATTTTTCATCATTGCTGCATAATTTTTAGCACTTTCTAACATTTGTGCAGTTGATGGTAATCCTAAACTCTCTAAGGAAGTAATGTAAACACCTTCTTTGTTCAGAGTTTGGGCAATTAGTTGGTCTTCGTTAGATAAAACAGGCAAATTTTTTCTGTGTTGGACTAGTGATACTTGATAATCTAACTCAGAAGTTATGGTATTGATTTTGTCGTTAATAGTTGCAATCATAGGACTTATACCTTCCTTATTTATCCTTTATTTCGACGGACAATTGGGTTAAATTGTTGATGAGATTCGGCGATTTTAATTTCGGGAGCAGCCATGACTTCAATAGCAGAAATACCCACTATAGCCAAAAAAGGAACTACGGTTTGAATAGCAGAAACTGGCCATCTTCTTAAAGCACCTAAGAAAACTTTCAAGTTAACTTGTTGAAAGTTATGTACCATCATTTGTGCATAAAATCGCTGAGAATATCCTGCATTTTCTTGTAGCTTAAAAATTACTTCGGGGATATGTTTATATTGCATTAATAGCGCAGATTTTGGCTCTTTTTGCCAATAACTAACACCAACAATACATTCTAAATAGGTATCTTTAGTGACAATTACTTTGCCATGAGCAGCACAATATCCGGCAAAATATGCTAAAGATATCCAATTATTAATTGCACCTGGCCAAATTTGTAAAGCACGTTTCACTAAGTCAGCGCGATATATTGTAGCAGTGAGAAAAATGACTGCTCCCACACTTTTAGTAAAACAATATTCAAAGATTGCCTTACCATCTCCCTGACCATCTTCCGTATCAGCATCAAACCAACGATTACCAACTATTGTGGGTGGATGAACTGCTTCACCAGTTATCTTATTTCTACCAGAGAAATTGAGAAATAGTAATGATAAATTCTCAATATTTTTGATTTTATCTATTACATAACTGATGGCTCTTTCTTGAATTGGATCATCATCACCAATTGTCCATACATATTTTGTGGTTGCTGAACTTAGGCAATAGATGATATTTCTCATTACGCCTAAATTTTCAATATTCCGATTAGATTTAAAAGTAACATTATTAAGATTTTCTTGCCATTTCTTGATGATTTCTTGAGTGTTGTCAGTCGAACAATTATCAGAAACTAATATCTCACAATCAGATTCATATCCTTTGATGGCTTTAGACAACCACTCTAATTGTCTATCCAGTAAATTGGCTCGATTATAGGTAGGAATAGCAATGGTTAATAATTTATTCATGGTGGTATATTCATCCTATTTGCCTAGTATTTTTTTGCTATAAATAGCGAAAATATTTGAATAATTATGTAAATTCCCGAATCACATCTATGTGATTCGGAAATTTGAATTACTGCGTTATCGCCACTCTAATTATTTTTGATTCCAAAAGAAATCTTTGTCGATTTGCTGAGTACGAATCAGGTACTCCAACTGCTTTAATCTGGTAAATCCTCTAAACAAGAAAGTATCTTCAGTCATATCAATTTGACGGAACAAATCAAATAACTGTTGAGCGCCACGTTGAGCATTCCAGTCACACTTAAATCCGGGGAGGATAGAGTTAATTTTCTCGAAAGATACTCGATAGCTACGATTATCTGAACCGTTATTACCAAAGGTTAATTTACAACCAGGGAAAGTATCAGCAATAATTTCGGCGATTTCTTTAACGCGATAGTTATTCTGTGTATCTCCCACATTAAAAACTTGATTGTGGACAATATCTCTGGGTGCTTCTAAGGCGCAAACAATGGCTTTGCAAATATCCAAAGCATGAACTAATGGTCGCCAAGGTGTACCATCACTGGTCATTTTAATTTCTTTGGTAGTCCATGCTAAACCAGCTAAATTATTTAAAACAATATCAAATCGCATTCTGGGAGAAGCACCAAAAGCGGTAGCATTCCGCATAAAGGTAGGAGAGAAATCATCATCAGCTAATGGTTTAATATCTCTTTCTACTAATGTTTTACATTCAGCGTAAGCTGTTTGGGGATTAACAGGAGATTCTTCTGTGACATCGCCTTCACTCGCAACGCCGTAAACACTGCAAGAAGACATATAAATAAAGCGACGTACCCCCATGGTTTTCGCTAAATTAGCTAACCGGACAGAACCTAAATGATTAATTTCATAGGTAATATGAGGTGCTAATTGTCCAGCGGGATCGTTAGAAAGTTCCGCCATGTGAACTATTGCATCCACACCTTCTAAATCTTCAGGAATAATATTACGAATATCTTTGTTGAGGGTTTTCGCTGTGATGTCAGTTCCGTTATATAGCCAACCAACTTTATAAAAACCTGTATCTAATCCGATCACTTCGTGACCTCTAGCGATTAATAAAGAAGGTAGTAAAGACCCAAGATATCCTTCTGTGCCTGTGACTAATATTTTCATTGTTTTTAAATCCTTGTGATTGATGTTTTCAGATGTTCAATACCACAATATTTTTAAATTTTTGCGGTAGTTAATGATGTTAATTTCAGAAATTTTCGAGCCACCCTTCTCCAAAAAGTATCCCGCCATCCTGACCAAGATGTCATGTCAAGATATTGAAAAAATAAATCTTTTTTCGGGTGTTTACATTCTGCTTGCAATCCTGCACACCAGGGTTTAGGAGAACTAATGAAGTGAATAATGTAAGGCTTATGTAGTAGTTCCTCATAAACATCTTCTGGGTAAGGACTCTCTTGCCAGGATGAATAATCATATATTCTTGGCAGTTGATTCCAGCTTGGATGAATTTCTTGCCATTGACCTGCCAAAATTGCATTTAGACCATCTTGATTCTGTACAATTTCACATGAGAGTGGTATCAAAAGTTATTATTTACTTAATTTGCAGCAGATTAAGAGTAGCCCTAGCGAATTTAGGGTAGATGCAAAGTAATTAATCAAAAGTTAACTTTTAACTGCCATTTCCAGGAGAGGAGACTCTTGAGCGATTTGTTTAACAATCGCTTTGCCAATTTCTAGAGAAGATGTAGCTGCGGGAGAGGGTGCATTGCAAACATGAACAGAGTTATCACCTTGGATGATTAAAAAATCGTCTACCAAGGAGCCATTATTCATTAATGCTTGTGCGCGAACTCCTGCATGGGTGGGTACTAAATCTTCTGCTTGGACTTCGGGAATCAGTTTTTGCAAACTTCTGACAAAGGCGGCTTTACTAAAGGAACGAATAATTTCTTGAATGCCTTCATCAGCGTGTTTGGCAGCTAGTTTCCAAAATCCGGGATAAGTCATCACTTCGGCAAAATCCCGCAAGTCAAAATCGGTTTTTTTGTAACCTTCGCGTTTGAGACTGAGAACTGCATTTGGCCCTGCGTGAACGCTATTATCAATCATGCGGGTGAAGTGAACACCCAAAAAGGGAAAGTCCGGGTTAGGAACGGGATAAATTAGGGTTTTGACTAGATAGCGTTTTGCAGGTGTGAGTTCGTAGTATTCACCTCGGAAGGGGACGATTTTAGCTTCAGGATTAGCTTTTCCTAATTGTGCAATGCGATCGCTATGCAATCCGGCACAATTGATCAAAAATCTGGTTTGAAAACTACCATTGTTAGTTTCAATTACCTGATTTTTACCACTCGCAGAGATTTGCAGAACTTTGGTATTGAGGCGTAAATCTCCACCTTGCTTTTGAATTAGTTCAACGTATTTTAAACAAACTTGTTTGTAATTAACAATGCCTGTAGATAAGACCCTAATTCCACCTACACAACTAACATGAGGTTCGATTTCTTTAACTTCTTCAGAACTAATTCTCTGCACTGCTATGCCATTATCTAAACCTCGTTTGTAGAGGTTTTCTAGTCGTGGTATTTCTTGGGTATCTGTAGCCACAATTACTTTACCACAAACTTCATGTGCAATATCATGTTTTTGGCAGAACTCTACCATTGAGCGACTACCATCACGGCAAAATTGAGCTTTAAAACTGCCTGGTTTATAGTAAATCCCTGAATGAATTACGCCGCTATTATTACCTGTTTGATGAAATGCCCATTGACTTTCTTTTTCTAATACTAAAATCTTGGACTGGGGATAGCGTGTTCCTAAAGCCATTGCTGTAGAAAGTCCAACTATTCCCCCACCAATAATCGTAAAATCGTACATGAGAAATTCTTCCCCAATCTAAAATCTCAAATCCAAAAGCCAAAATTGATCCAGCGGTTGTCGGTGGTATGAGAACATAAAGTTATCATAAAACTTAGACAGTACAAGACTTTCAACTCTGTCACCTGTCACCTGCTATGTCACCAAACTTTCCAAGGAGCTTTATCATTTTTCCATAGCTCCTCTAAGTATTGTTTATCTCTTAAAGTATCCATTGGCTGCCAAAAACCATTGTGTTTATAAGCTGATAGCTGTTCCATATCAGCTAGTTTTTCTAATGGTTCTTTTTCCCAAACAGTGCTGTCATCAGTAATAAAGTTAATTACTTCAGGTTCTAGGACAAAATAACCACCATTAATCCAAGCACCATCACCTTCAGGTTTTTCCCGAAAACTAGCAATTTTAGTTTGTTCCTGTCCTAAAGAAATTGCTCCAAATCTTCCTGCTGGTTGGACTGCACTCAGTGTTGCTAAGGTTTTTTGTTCTTGATGAAATTTGATTAATTCGGTAATATTTACATCACAAACACCATCACCATAAGTAAAGCAAAAAGTGTCATTACCGATATGTTCTCTAACTTTTTTTAAGCGTCCACCTGTCATGGTATTATCACCTGTATTTACTAAGGTTACACGCCAAGGTTCAGCATATCCAGAATGTATACTCATCTGGTTAAACCGCATATCAAAAGTCACATCTGACATATGCAAGAAGTAGTTAGCAAAATACTCCTTGATGATGTAACCTTTGTACCCACAACAAATGATAAATTCATTAATACCATGAGCCGAATATATCTTCATGATATGCCAGAGAATTGGCTTACCTCCAATCTCAACCATCGGCTTTGGTCGGATACTGGTTTCTTCACTGAGGCGTGTACCCAGACCGCCAGCCAAAATTACCGCTTTCATGCAATTACCTCAAAGATTTATTTGTCTGTCGGTTATTATTTGATTTGTTTGGGATGAGGAGGATGCACAACAAATAGAGAAACCATCTAGATAAAAAATTAACTTCTATATAGTTTTCTCTATAACCAATCTAGAAATAATTTAACTGCAAACTGCGTAAAAATTATAAAGAATCAGTAAAATTAAAATATTTTATATGTAAAAAAACAATGAATACCAGTAATAATATTTCAGATTTATACATCCAACAAAAATCTATCAATATAATATAAATACCCTCAAAGAGTACCTACCTCTAGAGGGATACTTAGCTATCCAATCCTGATAAATGAGATCAAATTCAGCTAGTTAGGGCTTGCTGATAGCGGAGCGTGGCTTAAGCCATATAAACGCAAAAACACTAACAGATAAAACACTAACAGATAAGGCTTTCAGACTTTTTGATGTGAACAAAGTGCAAGGTTTTTCCAGGAGGAGTTTCAGAAAGAAAGCTCACAAATATGATAAGTATTCAACCTGACATGATATGAACACTTATGGATTTTGCGGCTTAACTTGATTAAGAATAGTTGAATTTTGGAATAAACTATCACATTTTTTGGAGACAATAACACAAATATTACTGAGAGCTTGCTGGTAGTTATCCATATCCTCATCCTCAAGATAAATTTGAGCAGATTTTTCTAAATCCTCAATAGCTCGAGCATGGTTTTCTTGCTCTTTACTTTCTCCATATTGTGCTAATTCATAATGAACCATACCTCGTTTGAGATAAACTTTAGCCATGCGGGGATTGATATTTAGGGCTTGGTTAAAATCAGCAATCGCCTGTTTATATTCTTGAGCATAATTACTGCTATATTGGGCAAATTGATAACGGGCAAGACCACGCTGAAAGTAAGCTTCAGCTTTATGAGCATTCAGTTTAATTGCCTCGCTAAAATCCGCAATTGAATTTTGGTATTCTTGTTGGAAATTACTGCTATATTTAGCTATTTGAGAACGAACAATACCCCGTCTAATATAAGCTTCAGTCTCACGATAATTGATGTCAATAGCGGTGTTAAAATTGTTGATAGCTTTTTTATACTCTTTGTCAGGGTCGCTACTATAATCAGCCAGCATATAATAAACATTGCCGCGATTTACCAAGGCTTTAACTTCATGGGGATTAATTTTTAGCGCCTGATTATAATCTGCTAATGCTCCTTCGTAATCACTCAAATTATAACGGGCATTCCCTCTATTGATATACAATTTAGAAAAGTTAGGATTTCTTTTGATACCTTGGGTAAAATTTTCAATTGCTTGTTCATAGCTCCGCTTTTGATAAGCATCATTACCTTGGTTATAGTAATCTTCAAAAGTGCGCTTGTCAGTCTGAAGAATATTATTTTCTGTGCTAGATATTAAGCTTTGTTGAGTGTAAGGATTTTGGGAAACAAAAGGACGAGTAAATTTAATCATTACGTCCAAATACCCCAATAAACCAACACCTAACAAACAAAAAATAATAGTATAAAACTTCAATTTGTTTGGCTTTTTGGCTGGTTGATAAGCATAAACATTTTGGTTAAATACTGGTTGCCAATGATGTAGTGGCGATGTGGGAATACCTGGCTTGCGTAGCCGAGGAGTTTGGATATGGCGCTTTCTGGATTTGCGGCGTGGTTTGAGATGTTCTCCAGAAGCAATCCCCTCCAATGATGGAAAAGGATCACGTCCACCTAATTGTAAAGCACGTTCACACCAAGGACATTTATCGAGGTGGTGATGATAGAAATGCTGAGGATTTACAGCACAAGTGACCAGGCTTTCTTCGGCCTCAGCTATTGCTGACAACCAAGCTTGAGCAGTAGGACGCAATTCAGGGTTGCTGTTACCATCTTCAAAACAACGCACAAACAGTTCCTGTAAGCGGGGATGAAGCATCTCCCAAGGGGGTGCTATGGGGGTGGGCAAATAAGGAACTTTTTGCTTTTGACTATAAGTGAAATGACCAGCAACTATTCTGGCTTCATAAGCGGGTGGGTCAAACAGACCTTGAAAAATTCCTGAAAATGGATGAGTGCCTTCCATTAATAATTGAAATATCAGCACTGCCAACCCAAATAAATCATGGTAACTTTCCCGATCATAGTCAGCAAAAGTTTTATTTTGTAGTTCTGGAGGTGTATACTCTGGTTTACCTACTGAACAACGATAAATAATATTTTGCTCTGGATCACGTACTTGGAATGAATCTGTATCTACTAAGGTGACTAATGCCGTATTACTCACCAAAATATTGGATTCATTTACATCCCCAATACAGTATTGACTCGCGTGCAAAGCTGCAAAGGCAGTTGCTAGATTACGCGCAGTACGCAGTAAATATTGATAACTAAATAACGGGCAATTTTGGCGACGAGTTCCTGGATTGTAAAAATCCATAATCGGCCGCATTCCCTGAATGCGCGGCATTAAAAAGCCGATGATGCTACCACTGCCATCCGCTGCTTGCAACAATTCCTGTGGCCAAGCGATGGAAATATGCCCCAAATTAGCTGTAGGGTTTTCGGGGGGATTGGCAATCATGGCCTGAAGTTTGTGAGCATAGGTATCAATTGGCTTGTGATAGATTTTTGCCACTAAATTTTCATCTGATGGCACTGCATAAACACAAGCTTCACCGCCACGCCCCAAACTAACAGTGAGATTGAGAGTTTCTTGCTTGGGAAGACAACGAAGTACCTGCATGGTGGAATAATGCTTAGAAGAAGTGATTAAAATTAGTCAACTGTTAAAGCCGAATGATGGGGTAATGGCAGGGAACAGGATTGAACATCTTTTTGTTACTGTTTTTATGATAACTGTCTGTTCTCATTCCACTGACAACCACTATAAATAATTTTGACCAATGATCCCTTAATGGTACAAGCCCCCGCATTTATCCGTGGGTCAATCCAAAATCCAAAATCCTGTGAGAAAATTACTTTGACTGTTTATGGCGCTCATGAGTTTCTTAATGCTGCTATCACCAAGGTCAAATCATCATCAGTTCGTTGGGTAATTCGCTCAGAGCATAAAAACTTTACTAACTGTTCTTTGGCCATAGTCTTATCCTCAGCATTCGCTACAAACTCGAATAAAGGTAAAAAGAATGGTTTGTGAGGCTCACCCACTAGCATATTCAAAGCCAGCATTTGTAGTCCATCGGTAAGAACACTAATATTGACTATTTCTTGATGCCATATTTTGATTTGTGCTGTCTCTAAGGCATCAGGTGAAGTTAAAAATGTGGTTTCATTAATGTATTCACCGCTCTTAGGGATGGTTAGGGCTATCAGGTTGCCTGTGCTATCTTTGGCTACGGCTAAACCATCACCGATTTGGGCTACAGCTACAACTTTTGGTGTGGCGATCGCAATAATTAAGGTAGTTGCTAAATCATGGGGTTGATGTTTGCCAACCTCTGCCTCATCTTCTACTGCTTTTTTGGCTGCTAACATAGCATCAGTTAGCAAACCCTGTAACAAAGCATCATCAGCAAAAGTGTTATGGCTAATTTCACTGTGTGAGATAGATTTTGTTGCCGTCTCCACAGCAATCATCGCTCCCACCTTACCCAAAGTTGCAGAACCAGCCCCATCTGCTGCGGCTATCACTAACACATTATTGGGCAATATTTGCCAATGGTGAGCATCTTGACACAACTGCTGGTTTTTGATGTGGCTAGTCCCACATACAGAAGCGGACACTATCCGCCATTGAGAAATCTGTTTTGGTGTGTTCATAACTTTTTTCACAGCTAAGTGCTGTAATTTTGATTAACCCAACCTTACACAGTCAAGAGTTATAGCAGTTGCCAGATAGCTGAGGAAATAGAGTGGGAAAAACTCACACAGGAAAAGATTTTCACCTCTGTTCCCTGCTATAACTGAATAACTGTTAAACAGATCCCCAACCTATTGGCGGTAGTGCTACTTGTTCATCTACTTTGGAGTGGGAGACAGCGGACATACTAGCTGAAAGCCACACAAACATTTCAATAAAGTTTAATCCTTTTAGCTTGAGTGGAGTACGCACTGCTATTTGATTTAATCTGGTCATGTTCGCATCTTCTACTCCTACAGTAAAAAAAGCAACGCGCTTATTTGCTTCATCTCCTTGTAGACGCTGTACTGCTTGCTCAATGACATTATCTAGCTCACCTTGCGGTTCACCATCTGTAATCATAAATACCCAAGGACGGTAGTAAGCAATGCCATTAGCGCGATATTGGGATTTACGTTCTTGAATTATTTCTAAAGATTTATGAATTCCTGCCCCCATTGTCGTTAGCCCTTGGGCTGTTAGAATAGGTGGGTTGAATTGATCTGCGGTGACAAAATCTTGCACAACGTTAACATGAGTATCAAATGTCACAATTGCCACTTCTACTCTTCTAGCAGCTAAGGAATTTTTTACTAGCTCATCCTTAAAGGTCAGCAGCCCTTGATTTAAAGCCTCGATTCGTTCTCCCTGCATTGAGCCAGATGTATCTAGCAACAGCACGCAGGGACAACGTGGTTCTGGGTTTTCTGCAAATTCTACGACTTCATCTAGTTTTAGTGTATCCAGCATAACCTTTTGTGTTATGTTATAGTCCAAAGCTTTAATTTCCTTTTCTCAAAGTATATAGTTTCCCAGACTAGTACGACTAGAATAATGGTATTTGGGGGTAGATCGCTGAAATTTCATTAATTCACTTATTCTCAACAAATTCTCTATTTCAGGAAACTTGAATCACCATATAGTTGATTTCAATCTCATTGATGAGGAGGTGTGAACATTATTTGTTGTAGTGGATGTACCATAATTTATTCAACAAATTCGCCAGATAATAATCAATATATACATTTACCTAAATAAAAAATTTAAAGATTTTATGTTGATTAAAAACCCGAAAATAATCATCATTAATTGATATGCTTATTGTTACACTGTAAAAAATTGAACTTGCAGTTGCAAGCAAATGATATAATAAGTAGAAAGTAACAGGTTGTTACTGAGTGTTTTTTTCTGGTTGGTATTTTACATTTAATTATCTCTCACTACTTATTATTTACCAATTGATGATTGATCACAGTTGTCAGTTGGATGAAAACAGGCAGTTCTCATCAACCACAAATCCAAGAAGACTTTCAAACCTGTTCTCTTCTATAGCAAAATATAAAATGGAATCCAATACTTAACCGGAAAACTTTTCTTTTTCAAGATTAAGTCAAATTTTTAGAAAAAACTGTAAAAATATGAATAATACTGGCACATTTAACAAACTATCTCCTGAAGGTTTATTAAGACAGTTAACTAACTGCTCGGATACTACTTGTTTACAAGTCTTGAATAACTCAGTGTTGTGGTTAATATACTTAGATCAGGGCAAAATTATCTATGCTACCCATTCAGTAGAACCTTTTGATAGATTAGAACGACATATACGTCGTCTTAGTCAGCAAATCCCACAACTGACTAATGAAATTAGAGTGCAATTACGTTTGACTTTTGAACCTGATTGGCAAACTCAGTCAAGTAAGCCTGAGCATAATTTCAACAGTCAACTGCCAGAATATCAAGCTATTCACTGGCTTGTGACGCAACAACATTTACCCTCTCACCAAGCAGCATTACTGATTCAAGAGTTGGTCAAAGAGGTGATTGAATCATTTTTGCTGGTTAGAGAAGGAACTTATGTTTTAACAGAACCAGTCAATAGTATTCCTAAAATTTGCAAGCTGGATACAGAAAATATTATAGACCGTTGCCAAAAACGGTTGCAAAATTGGCAATATTTCACGCCCCAAATATCCTCTCCTTTTCAACGTCCATACCTGCTGATTAACAGTAAGTTCTATGATAAACAACTACCAAAACTACAAGAAAATATCACTACCTGGATGAAGGGTTTTAGCCTGCGTCATTTGGGAGTCATTATGAATGTGGATGAAGTGGAACTGGCTCGAATTTTATACCCTTATATACTTCAGGGTTCAATTATTTTACATGAACCAGATCCTCCATTTGATAAATTACCTAAGACATTTACAGATTTTTCAGAATTTCCTCAATATAGGATACCAGTAATTAATGAAAAATCTTCCTCTGTCGAAGTATTAGCAGATGTAGCTGATGGAGTAGAAGATTATATACCTGAAACTTCTACTTTATCAACAGCAACCCTTGAGCAGTCAAACATACCCAATAACATAGAATCTGGTGAAGAAACCGTAAACACTGCTACGATAACCGCTAAGAAAATCTACAAAATTATTTCTGTAGATGATAGTCCGACTATTCTCAAAGAAATCAGCCGTTGTTTAGAAGATGAAAATGTGGCTGTAGTAACGATTAACGATCCAGTTAAAGCGGTGATGTCTATTATTAGGCATAAACCGGATTTGATTTTATTAGACCTGAGTATGGCAGGAATTGACGGTTATGAGTTATGCCGAATTATCCGTAACAATTCCATGTTTAAGGAAATCCCGATTATTTTTGTGACAGGAAGTAAGGGAATTGTTGATAAAGTAAAGGCGAGAATGGTAGGCGCTTCTGGTTATTTAACAAAACCTTTTACTCGTGCTGAGTTGCTAAAAATGATTTTTATGCATTTGGCATAGTTGACTTTTGGCAATTGTAGCTTTATTCATTCCACTCAGAAAGGATTGAGATCCCCGACTTTTGAGATCAGTCTGGGATCTTATTGTTAAGGAAGAGTTTGGTAGCAACCTGATTTTTCACATTTAATCAATTTTTATCAAAATCACACTTACTGAAATTCGCTGTTATTAAGAATTTGACAGCAAAACGCATATCTAATTTATGAAGATATGTATTGCAATTTTTTAATGATTTTTAATGATTTACTTAGTCCATTTTTGGTATTATGTCAGTTGAATTGCGTAAGTGCTTAAAAATTGATTTTACTCAGGGAAATAGATGGTAGAGTTTAAAACCGGATGGATCGTTGATGAAACTGATGATAGAGATTATTTCTTAGAAACTGTTATCAGCAAATTACCGCCACAGGAACGAGAAACAGAAGGAAAAAATATTAAACTTGAACGGGCTTTATTTGCTAATGATGATGATTCACCTATATTAAGAAGAGCATTGCGGTTAGTACCAGAAGAAGAATGGAAGGCGAAAAGACACAGATATAATCAGCCTACCTATTTATTTTTACCTTTAGTTAAAAGTAAGAAATATCAAAAATATCTGGCATCATTACAAAATCAAGATTTATTTTTACCAGAATCAGTTGATTTAAGAGAGTGGTTTTCTCCAGTTAAAAATCAAAAAAGTATACCAGCTTGTACAGCCTGTGCAGGGGTAGCTTTAATGGAATATTTTCAAAATCGCATGAATGGGAGTGTGAATAAAAATTCTGCTCCTCAAAATGAAAATGATGTTTCTGATTCAAAACAAGAGAATCTTTCTTGGATGTTTCTTTATAAAGTAACCAAAGAATTGATGGGCTTAACCAATAAAGCAAAAGTATCAAATGAAGATGAGGGAGCTACAATTAGAGATACATTTAAAGCAATGACATTGTTTGGTGTAGCCCCTGAAAAATGCTGGAATTCTGATGTAAAAACCTTAAATGATGAACCTTCACCATTTTGCTATGCTTATGCCCAAAATTATCAAGCGACTCATTATTTTAGATTAGATAAACAGGATGAATCTCAAAAAAGTAAAGAGGAGGTATTGGAAAGTAGAAAAATATTATTAGTCCAAATTAGAATTGCTCTAGCTTCTGGGTTTCCGGCAATTTTTGGGTTTCGTGATGCTAATATTCTGGAAAACAATATTACTAACGATGACCAGATAAAAGAAAAGTCGGAGAATATCGAGAGGTTAGGGCAAATTGATGTAGTTAAAATTAATAATTCCAAAAATCAAGAAGGCCATGCACTGGTGGCAGTTGGTTATGATGATAATATGGAATTTAAAAATCCTAATAAGTCTGAAGAACCTTTAAAAGGTGCATTTTTGGTTAGAAATTCTTGGGGAACAGAAACATGGGGAGATAAAGGTTATGGTTGGCTTCCCTATTATTATGTTGAACAAGGTTTAGCGACTAATTGGTGGTCTTTATTAAATGCTGAGTGGATTGATTTTAGTGGAGTTGGGTTAGAAGTGAGTCAAAGTGGAAGTTCTATATTTGAAAACATAAATTGTAGTTGTTGCAATAAACCGTGGGAAACAGCAAGTTGTTGTCATAAAAATTGTTGACAAATATCAAAAACTTCTTGAATATTTTGTTTGTTTTGGTCTTTATTAATTAATAAATAATCTTTGATATGTAAACAACTATCTTCTAATAAATTGCTGATATTTGAATTTTCTTTCAAATCCCAAATTTTAATTGTAGTGTCTCCACTAGCAGAAATAAGCGTCCAGGGATCTTGAGGATTAAAACTTATATCTTTAATATCTTCTTGATGTCCAAGTAATTGGATTTCATATGATGTTGTATTTTCATCTGTTGAGACTGATGGTTTATAATTTTTCCTTACTTTGTCTATATCCCAAAATAAAATACCTTTATCTATATCACGATAAGATGTCGCTATTTGGTTATTTTGGTTAAATGCTATACTGAGTAAACCTAGATAGGATTGAATTTTTCCTATTACAGTATAATTTTTGGTGCTATCTAAAATTTTAATTTCTCCATTATTTTTAGCAAAAGCTAATAGTTTTCCATCTGGACTAAAACGAATTTTATTAATTGCTGTATTATCTCTATTAATCGATTCCCATATTTTTGTTTTATTGGGAATATTCAATATATTAATATTACTACCTTGATAACTATAAGCTAAAGTTGCTGTGTTTGCGTCAAGACGAAAATCTAAACTAAAGTTCTGAGAAATAGTATTATTATTAATTGGTTCTTTAAAGATAGTTGTAACTTGCTCCAGTTGACTGTATTCACTTAATTTAGCAGTATTAATAGTACCGTCAGCGCAGGAGAAAGCAATTATTTTATCATCTTGTCCAAAAGTCACATCATATATATATGTATTGGATACTTTTTTAGTTGAGATATTGACTAATTTATCATCAACTATTTTCCATAATATTAAGTAACCATCTTCACTCCCAGAAACAATAATATCATTATTTTTGTTACTAAACCTAACAACATTAACTGCATTATTTGTAATTAAAAATGTATCTAATAATTTGCCTTTTATACTCCAAAGCTTAATAGTGTTATCAGCACTGGCAGAAACAATTTTATCTCCATCAGGACTAATACTAATACTCCACACTTTTTTGCCATGACCTTCTAATCTATTTCTCTCCTTAACTCCATATACTATAGTTTTAATGTCATCTCTAATTTCATTGGTTTTGTCTTTATCTAAATTAATTTTGTTTAATTTATCTAATGCTTTAACACTTGTCATCAATGCACCAATTTGATCATGTTTATCATAATAATCTTTTTTAGCTTCGTCACGTAAGTTGATAACAGACAGTAACTGTTCCTTATCTTTTTGCAAATTAATTCTGTATGATAATATTCCTAAAGAGGCAGAAAATAATAACAATCCACTAACAATAATAGTTGCAATTTTTTGAAATCTTGCTACTTGAAGTTGAATTTCTGCAAATTTTTGAAGTTTCCTTACTTGCTCTAATTCCCTTTCAATTCTGACAATTGTTTCTTGCTGATCTTTATCCCTTTTTTCTATACTCCTGCGAATATAATCTTCCTCTTGTTCAGGGAGTTTTTCTAAAGTTCTCTCTTTCCATTCTTCAATAGCAGCTAACCTCGCACCTGTGAGTAAAGCATCATCAGATTTATGGTAAATTTCTCGCCATTCTCGACAAGAAGTTTGTAAACTTTGACTTAAACGAATATCATCACGACTGTCTGTAATCCAATTCTTTAATAAAGACCATTCACTAAATAAAGCTTCGTGAGCAACTTCTACTGTTTTTTCAGTGGTGACAATTAAACGAGCATCTACTAAACGACTGATAATATTATTTAATTGTGATTCTGAATTAACTATCTCTTTTAATCTTTCCCAATTTGCTCGTTTTCTAGTAACTTCTTTTCCATCCCCTAAATTTACCAACTCCATCGCAAATAAACGACGGATAAACTTTTTATCATTTTCAGCAGTGAGACTATTGTAGAGACGATTTGCTGTTTTTTCTAATGCACCTTTTACTTCACCAATTTTTTGATAACCTGCAAAGGTTAACTGGGAATTTTCATTAGATTTATTTTGAATACAAGCATCCCATAATTCCTTTAAAGCATATTGCATTAAGGGTAAAGCGCCGGGTTGTTGTGCTACATCATCAATAATTTTTGATACTAAACCAGATTCAAAGGTGACACCATGTAATTTCGCAGGTTGTGCGATCGCAACTTCCAATTCTTCTAAAGATAGGGGTTGTACGAGATAAGATGTTATTTGATTTTGATTAATTAAATTTGCTGCTTCGGGATATTCAGCGCATTTATCTAAAAAATCTCCCCGCATAGCAATAATTACACGAGTCTGTTTTTCTTGGTTGGTGACTTCATTGGCAATTAATTGAATAAATCTAATTCTTTCTTCTTCGCTTTGGGTAAGAGTAAAAATTTCTTCAAATTGGTCAATAAATAAGATATAAGGTTGATTATCTGGATGATGGTCGAGAACTTCTTGTAATTTATAAAGAGGATGAGAACCTGGAGTTAAAATCTCCCTCTTCCAGTTACTACTACCCGCAAAATAATTATCACTCAATTCATGTAATAAACCCGCTTTCACTAAAGAGGATTTACCACATCCAGAAGCACCAATTACAGCTAAGAACCGAGAATTAGTCAGGCGTTCTAACAATGCTCTCACTGCATTTTGTCGTCCATGAAATAGATAAGCTTGCTCTAAATCAAAAGACTTTAATCCTAAATATGGATTATCTATATTGAGAGTAATTTCAATATTTTCTAAATCATTTTCTTGAGGAGGATAGGTTAATAATTGAATAGATTTTCCCCAACCAAAACGAATAGCTTCTTGCACTGAACCGTACAACTCTCGGCTAATACTGTCAAATAAGCGGTCGCCAGTAATACTTCTTTTTGGATCAGCGTTTTCTTCGGAAAATGCTTTAATTAAAGCAGTAGTAAAAACACTGTGGGATTCACCCTTAATAATTTTGCCTTCTTGAAAACTGCGACAACCTGCAATTAGATAATAATCTTTTTGGGCGCTAAAAGCATTGAAACTACTTTCTAATAGATTCCTTTCAATAAAATAACCACTGTGACAACAGTCTAAAATTACAACTAAGTTACTTAAATGAGAATTGCGAATTTCTTCATTGAGTTTACTAAAGGGAATACCATTTTTTTGTCCAATGATGCGACTACCATCTCTCTCTAATTGACAATCTGAGGCTGCTAAAAAACCTTCAGAATTTCCCAAATAAGGTGAAACTGTTATTCCATGTCCAGTAAAATAAATCAGTGCTTCGCTATCTTCTGCTTGTTTTGATAAGAACTCCTGTAATTGTTGCATTACTGACATTCCTGTCACTGGTTGATTTACCATTTCAGGATAGTTATGGTTCTCGATATTACGGCGGTAGGGATAACGTCTGACTTGTTGAAAATTGCCGTATTTTTCCAGTATTTGGGCAATTGCTTCAGCATCACCAGTTGGTGTTGGCAATTGACCAAAGTAACTATACTGAGAAATACCAATTACAAGTGCATATCGAGTCATAGGTAAACAAATGGTAATTGTTGTTGACAATTATCTCAATTTAGGATGTTATAGATACCAGTACGATAAACTATTTTGAGCGAAAAATAGTTAAAACTTTAGAAAAAGTAAATTTCAATTTATGTCAGAATCCCAATTAGAAATTCTCCGCTTTGAAGAAAATGGTGAATCTTATGAAATTTATATAGAGTCAAAAGGTAAAGAAGATGTATCTCTACCTAGCCCAGTTTATGATCATGACACGGGTGAAATTGGCATGGGAGATAATCCCGCATTGGTAAAATTGCAGCAAGCCAAAAAAATGATGCGGGGTTATGCGATGTATGCTGTCAGTGCTTTTAAGGATTTTGGCGCAGCAGAAATTGAGGAAGTAACCCTGAAGTTTGGAATGAAAATTGGTGGGAAAGCTGGCATTCCTTTTATTACGGAAGGTAGTGCTGAAAGTAATTTAGAAATAGAGGTAAAGTGTAAATTTCCTCCTAAAAACACTAATTTACCTGGATAAAATCTTTGTGTTCTGAATGAAAATAGTGATAATTTTGGACTTTTAACTAAGTTTAAAGTTGTAATCTGTACGCATATTCTCTAGGATTTTTCCACTTTGATTCAAAAACAAGAGAACCTGTTGTATAAGTTTACTTCTAGGCTAATCTAGGGATACTATACTGACTACTATACAGGTGAGAAAGTCCCACTTGTACAGATTAATCACTATTAAAGTAATTACCTATGGCACAAGTTGTATTAGAGAACGTTTATAAAAGTTTTCCTCCTCGCAAGGGGGAAGGTGTGACGACACAGATGTCATCACCAGAAAAAGAAGGTGCAGATAGTATAAATGTCCTGCGGCGCATTAATTTAACCATTGCCGATGGTGAATTTATGGTGCTGGTGGGTCCCTCTGGTTGCGGTAAAAGTACCTTGCTGCGGTTAATAGCTGGGTTAGAGGTGATGACTGGGGGTAATATCTGGGTGGGCGATAGCGCCAGTGCGCCCGCAGGGCTTCGCTTGATTAATGATTTACCTCCCAAAGAACGAGACATTGCAATGGTGTTTCAAAATTACGCCCTTTATCCGCACATGACGGTGTATGAAAACATCGCCTTTGGCTTACGTCGGCGCTTGGGAAATAGGGAAACTGTTTCTTCACCTTTACTACGCAAGTGGGGAGAAAATGTCCTGGTAGGAGTGACGAGAAAGTTGCCCAAAGGACTGCGTTATCTTTCTGAACAAGAACGAATAGTAGATCAAAGAGTGCGGAATGTTGCCCAATTATTACAAATTGAAACTTTATTAAATCGTTTACCCAAACAGTTATCTGGAGGACAAAGACAAAGGGTAGCATTAGGAAGAGCGATCGCCAGAAATCCCCAAGTATTTTTAATGGATGAACCATTATCTAACTTAGATGCGAAATTACGGGCGGAAACTCGCGCCCAAATTGTGAAATTGCAGCGTCAGTTGGGAACAACAACCATTTACGTCACTCATGATCAAACTGAAGCCATGACAATGGGCGATCGCATTGCCATTATGTCTGGCGGAAAAATTCAGCAAGTCGCACCACCATTAGAACTCTACAACCATCCTGCTAACCGCTTTGTAGCAGAATTTATTGGTTCACCACCAATGAATTTTATTCCTGTAGAATTTCATGCACCTTTATTAATTACCCATGCTAACTTTCGTTTCACCCTGCCAGAAGTATGGGGAAGACCATTACAAAAATATGATGGACAAACTTTAATTTTAGGTATTCGTCCAGAACATTTAACTTTGAGTGTACCCGCCACCAAAAATTTACCTGTGAAAGTAGATTTGGTAGAAAATTTAGGGAATGATAGTTTTTTATCTGTGAGAATTGATGATCCAGATTCACCAAGTACAGAAGGTCAATCTTTGCAAGTGCGAGTTCCTCCCGATAGATTTATTAGTTTAGGTGAGCAACTTTGGTTATCACTTATTCCTGAAAAGATTCACTTTTTTGATCCAGAAACCGAGTTAGCAATATAGCAACAGCTAAGGTGGTTAGGACATCAACAAATGATAAAACCCAGTAAGAATTCAGGAGTCAGGAGTCATAATTATTCCAGTCAGGTGGGCATTGCCCACCTATTTTTGTTGTTGATATATAGCTGTAGACAAGTGTAGTTAGGACATTTGCCAACACTAAAACTTAGACTCTTAAACCCGGATTTCTCACTGTCACCTGTCACCTGTCACCTGTCACCTGCTATAGTTGATGTCCTAATATTGATGGCTATAGCTATAGGAATAATATTTGATTGTTTTGAAGCTGGGTACACTTTAATCCTTTACAATCCTCTTGCCTAATTCACAATAGTATAAGTTGACTAAAACCTACTTCCTTTCTGGATGGGTTGTTTCCTCTGGAGAAGGAATAGCTAATTGGTTAATTGCGGCAATCATCTGATACAAACGCCCCAAATCACGCTGATTGAAATACAAAACTAACCGGGGTAAATCCGATGTTTCATCTTGACCTTCTTGGGGTAATGCCTGACTTTTCTTAATTCTGCCTGCCACCAGAATGTCACTGAAATTATCATTTAGTGCTTCTACATCTGCATCTAATAACTCTTGTTTGAGGCGGATGATCAATTGATCACCTACATAGCGACTAGAGTGATAAACTTGATAAAAACGGGTAATGGCATTGCAAGCAACTTCCAAATTATCTGTCACCGTGTACAGACTAGGATCATCTGGACTAACAAGACCTTTTGCCACCAATTGTTGATCAATATATTGACTCCAAGAATGCCAATAATCGCCACCAGGAGGATCAATTAAAACTAAAGGAACTGGACCAAATTTACCTGTTTGGCTTAATGTCATACATTCAAAAGCTTCATCCTGAGTTCCAAAGCCACCAGGAAATAAAGCCACAGCATCACTTTCTTTGAGGAGGAATAGCTTGCGGGTAAAGAAATATTTAAAATGAATTAGTTTAGGGTCTCCATTAATAATTGGATTTGCCTCTTGTTCAAAAGGTAACTGAATATTTAAACCAAAAGAATTATCTCGCCCTGCACCTTCTTGACCCGCGTGCATAATTCCACCACCACCGCCTGTAATCACCATAAATCCCAACTGACAAACAGCACGTGCAAACTGCACTGCCATTTCGTACTCAGGGGTTTCTGGCGCTAAACGAGCAGAACCAAATATAGTCACTTTGCGGATGTGCCGATAGCCATAAAAGAGTTGGAAACCCCTTTCCATATCTGCTAAAGCCGCAGATAAGATTTTCCAGTCCAAACGGTCAACTTCACTATCAGCCAAACGCACTATAGTAGCAAGTGCCTGCTGAATAAATTGCCGATGTTTTAAGGTCGGTAAACGATCTATTAATTCAGCAATATCAGCTTGGAGAGATTCTAGTATTTCAAATGAAGTTTCAGAAGTCATGAGAACTGCCACAACAATGGCATTATATTTTATCTAAATTTCAGTCAATCACAAACTTCAGTCAATCACTTTCCTTTTTTGTTGAGCTTGGGTGTAGGCGAGTAATGAGCAATGAGTGGAAATCCTAAGCAACCACTCGGTACTGCGTACTCCACTACTGTCACCTGCTATATATTTGTTCCCAATTGACAAAACAAGGACATACCCGTAATAAAAGATACATCCTTACCTGTAAAATATCTTAATTTATGTAGAAAAAGTTTTCTGGAGACGCAAATGTTACGCCTCAGAAACTAATTTACAATTATTAACCTAAAGCTCTAGGCAATGGACGACTCATTGACAATCTTCCGCCTTAGCGCAGTTACACCAGATACATCTGTAGTTTGTCCTCTGACAGACGATTTGTGTTTCACAGAAACCTGCTTTTTAGTACAAGTACCTACAGGTCTTACAGTTACATCTTTACAGATGTAGCAAAAGTCTTCTTGGAACATTCAAGATAGAAGTTTGTAGCCAATTGAGGTTTAAAGATACTTTTCCAAAGTTGTAGCTAATGTAGATTTAGGTACAGCACCGACAACCATATCCACTTTTACTCCCTCTTTAAAAATCATTAATGTGGGAATGCTACGGATACCATACTGACTGGCAACTTGAGGATTTTCATCAGTGTTGACTTTCACAACTTTGATTTGTCCTACATACTGAGCGGCGATTTCCTCAACGACAGGAGCTACCATACGGCAAGGACCGCACCAAGGAGCCCAAAAATCAACTAAAACAGGAACATCGCTATCGAGAACTTCCTGCTTAAAACTAGAATCTGTAACACTTGCAGCTGCTGACATTCCTAAAAACCTTTGACTATTATATTTATCAGTTTCGTGAAAATTCTACCATAGCAAAAACATCAGCTTAGGAGTTAAGGATGTACATTTGCAAAGAACCTATAGAATTTATGTCTGAACATAAGGAACCGCCCGAACAGTAGTCCGGGCGGAGTGTGGTGTGAGGAGTGAACGGAAACATGCGTCTCCGCTATCTCTATTGTAGGCGACATCTGGAATTTTTCCAGAGATTGTTTAAGGTACTGAAAAAATTTTTATTTGTCAGTTGTTAGTGGGAACAGGGAATAGGGAACAGGTAAGAGGCAAGAGGCAAGAGGCACTCATGCAAGAGGCAAAAAGTATTATTCTCCTTCGCTCCCCTGCTCCCCTACACCCTACACCCTACACCCTACCCCCTACACCCTACACCCTATTATTTACCCATACCCAATTGTTGGGCTTTTTGGTAAACTTTACCTTCCGTTAACAGGGAAGGAGCAATAACAACTTCAACTTGCTGCATTTCTTTGATATTTTTTGCTCCTAATGTACCCATGCTGGTTTTTAAAGCGCCCAGGAGATTATGAGTACCATCATCTAATCCGGCTGGGCCTGTCAGTATTTGCTCTAGAGTACCTGTCGTACCAACACGAATACGAGTACCACGGGGTAAAACTGGGCTAGGAGTTGCCATACCCCAATGATAACCTCGTCCAGGGGCTTGGGCGGCTCTAGCAAAGGGAGAACCAATCATCACTCCATCAGCACCACAAGCAATACATTTACAAATGTCGCCACCAGTAATTAAACCACCATCAGCAATAACAGGGATATAGTTACCAGTTTCTTGATAGTAATCATCTCTGGCTGCGGCACAGTCTGCGATCGCTGTTGCTTGCGGTACACCTACACCCAAAACCCCACGAGAAGTACAAGCAGCACCAGGGCCAATGCCCACCAAAACTGCTGCCGCACCGGCTTTCATTAAATCCAAAGTGACTTCATAAGTCACACAGTTACCCAATACCACTGGAATGGGCATAGAACGGCAAAATTCTGCCAAATCCAGAGGTGTAATAGACTCTGGTGACAGGTGGTCTGTAGAAACTACCGTCGCTTGGATAAAAAATAAATCAGCCCCAGCTTTAGCTACAACTTGACCGAATTTACTAGCACCTACTGGAGTAGCACTCACAGCTGCAATACCGCCCTGTTGTTTAATTTCCTGAATACGTTTTTCAATTAATTCTGGCTTGATGGGTTCGGCGTAAAGTTCTTGCATCAAGGAAACAAATTCATCTTTGCCCACAGATGCAATCCGATCTAAAATCGGGTCTGGGTCAGCATAGCGAGTTTGGATACCCTCTAAATTTAGAACTCCTAATGCTCCCAATTGGGACAAACGCACAGCCATCCCTACATCAACAACACCATCCATTGCACTGGCAATAATGGGAATTTCTCGCTCAATATTGCCAATTTGCCATTTAGTATCCGCTAAACTCGGATCGAGTGTTCTGTTACCAGGTACTAAAGCAATTTCATCAATGCCATAGGCTCGGCGAGCCTTTTTTCCCCGCCCAAGTTGAATTTCCACGCTTTCACTTTTCTCAAATCTGTTTAAGCTAGGGTATCAAATTGTGGCGATATTGGGTATTGGGTAGAAATCAATTCAAAATTCAAAATAGTGCTTCCAGCAGGCTACGCCAACAAAATTTCAACTTCAACAACTCCTGTCTACAGTTATAGCAGGAGGCAGGAGGCAGAGGGCTGTCTTGCAGGAGGCAGGAGTAAAAGCCTTGTTATATCTACGTTTCAAGGATTAATAATGTCCTAATTATCCTGGCTACAGTTATACTAGCCGCTCCTCCTGACACATACACCCTATTTTCGCTCATCTGTCACCTGCCACCTTTTCTTTTGCACCTGTGTAACCAGTTGCTACCCACAAAATAGCTCTGGCTCCATCACGGATAGATTTTTCAATAGGTTCTGATGCTTGTTCTGAGGGAACTGACACTGCTTTGAACTCAATACCTCGACTCCCTAAAACAATCTCGCCAATCACACAAGCGCGGCGCATATGAAAATCAGAAGTGATTAAATAAACGCTTTTAATCCCCCGTGCTTGCAAGTCATCTACGAGCGTAGTAAAATTAGTAACTGTATCCACAGCTTCATAATCTAAATTTAATCGGCGGGGATCAACTCCAGCTTTAGTAAATACTTCTCTTGTATATCTAGGCGGACTACCCCCAGTAATCCATATTGGTATATGCGGATGCTTTCTAGCAAAATCTGCTGTGAACTTCTCCCTTTCTAAACGTCTAGTAGAACCGCCCAAAACTAACATAGCTTGTGGATGTACAATTTGGTTTTGTACTTCCTTATATCCCCACCACACCAACAAGGGTACGATAAAAGACATAAGTCGCAAATATTTACCTGTAAACAGTAGCTTATTCAAGGCTCTATATGTGTGTCTGCAAAGACCAGGATTTTATTTAGAAATGATATGGAGTAAAAAAGATTTGGGGTATTTTGATTTTGAGAAGCATTTGATTCCAGGAAAATAGACTGCTGGCAGCAGTAAGGAGAAAGTTAGGTGATAAGGGCAAGAATTTTCCTGGATCTGTTAACCATTAGACCTCTTGCAAAAGTACATTTTGCCATGAGTCTCATCCTGATTGCTTCTTCGATGGATTATCCTAACCTAGATTTGACAACCCATGATATGGGTGCAACCCATTTTATTGATGAAATTGTTTTGAGACACTAGTAGGGAAGAGTGATCATCTTGTACATTTTGTAACTTAATGCCATAATTGCGAATCATTGAATATGGCAGCCGTCAGGATAATTAGGACTGCCTTAAATTTTGGGATCTTAGTCAGACTAAATATTAAAAAGCTCACTGTTATATAAGTAGTCGTGCAAAATAAATTTTATAGTTAGGAGAGGGAATAGGGAACAGGGAACAGGGGAAGTGTGCGGAGTGTTTTTCAAGAATCAAATATGATTCCTATATAAATTGCTACTTATATACGACAGTTTTTCACCTATGCAGTCACTGAGATATTCATTTCCTAATTTATGTTATCAGGATAGACTGGAAGATTTGTTCAACCAGCACAAAGAATTACCTTGTCCGTAGAGTTGTATGGAAGACATGAATTTTTCATTTCTACGGGACTGGTGCGACTTGAACGCACGACCTGACGCTTAGGAGGCGTCCGCTCTATCCAACTGAGCTACAACCCCAAATGTGAAGCACAAATAATTATAGCAGTAGTTTTACTCTGATTGCCAACTCTGATCCCAATTCCCTCCACCTATTTCTAAACCGCAAAGATTACTACTTGCTGTTAAGATAATTTTAGATTTACTGCCATGTAATTCTCGCAATTCTAAATCTAGTTTTCCTTGCATGGTGTCTCGACAACAGAAGGTTAAACCTTGGTTAGTGGGTGCGCGTAGGAGTGTACCTGGTAAGTCCGTAGTTCCTGTCAATTCAACTTCATAACTAGAGTTTTTGGCTTGCATTTGCCATCTTCCCCAAGGTTGAATTTGCCAATGTACTTGTGAGTTCCAAGGAACAAATTCATAAAACTTGCCTTGGTAATGTATACCAATCATAGCTACAGATTCCATCCACCACAAAACACCACGCCTTCCCCCACCGGCTGTTAATGCTAAATCAGGTTGATTATCAAAATAATTACAATTGAACCAAAACCATTTTTGAGGAAAAGCACCACCCCAATTTTTTTCTGCGTAGGCTGGGGCGTTGGTAAATTCGTAAATTTTTCCATTCCAGTCTATGAACCCAGTGGCTAAACCATGGGCCATTAAAATTTGCCATCCTGGTTCAAATATCTGCAAAAATGATAGCCAACCAGCGGTTGATTGCTGAATACTATTTTCATCACCCCAAGCGTATATAGGTTTAATTTCATACTGCCAACGACAATAATTATTTGTGGCAGGGTCAGTAATAATGCCTTGATTTAACGTTGCTGTGGCTTGATAACCTTGTTGAACATGATGTGCAAATTCCCTAGGCAGAAGATATAAAGGAGGAACTTGCAGATTAGTTTTACCCCAATGTCCTAAAGCTAAGACATCCTGACGCGCCCAAAATTTGTTGACATCAGGAAAAGTTCGACAAAGATATTCATCGTCTGGACCAAGGACTTGGGCTGCACCACCACTATCAGACTGCCCACCAATGGGATCTTCAATAGAGTACATGAAGGCGAAGGTTTGCCTAATGGCGGGTAATGTAACGCGATAATACCAACCTTCAAAAAAACGGCGACTGCTACCGTCCCAATGGTAGCCGCTATGGGGGGTTTGGGTTAGATTTAGGAAGTTTTTGGGCAGACTAACCATAAATTTTCAACATTAAAGTTGTGTATTTTGTGCGTTCAACCTCGTAATTCCGAAACAGAATTCAATTCTCAATTATCCTTTTCCAAGACAATTTCTGTGTATTTTCATGCCAATGCCAGCGTAATAGATTAGCCGGTTGATTGGCGCTAAGTTGTGGTAAATTGATTGCTTTTCTGGGTGCATCTGTAGCTAGGAAAATAGCTGTTTCTATATCACAAATTCCCCATTTCACTAAATTCTGTACTCCCGTCAACAAAGGTAAAGTCGTACCTGATAAAGTCCCATCTGCTAATCTAGCTGTACCATTAATAACTTCAATGTGCCGACTATCCCAAGGATACAATCCATCTGGTAATCCTAGTGGTGCCAGGGCATCACTAACAAGAAATAACCCTTTACTAGCACGGAGGAGAATTTCTAACATTGGGGAGACAATGTGCTGTCCGTCCGCAATAAAACTGCACATCACATCAGGGTGGTTCATGGCTGCACCTAATAATCCCGGTTCACGGTGATGTAATGGTGGCATGGCGTTGAAGGCGTGAGTTACCATTGTTGCACCTTGCTCAAAGGCGCATTGTGCTTGTGCGGCGGTGGCTTGGGAATGTCCTAAACTAACGGTAATGCCCAAGGAACGTAAATAAGGGATGACTTCACCTGTGGGATCTAATTCTGGTGCTAAGGTGATGATTTTGACAACTGAGGCATAATCACCTAAAACCCGCTTGACTTCGTTCATGGTCAAGGGTAATAAATATTCTGCGGGATGTGCGCCACGTTTACCGTAGTTTAAAAAAGGCCCTTCCAGATGGACTCCGAGAATTTGCGCCCCTGATTTTTGGTTGTACTTGGAGATTAGGGCAAGCGATCGCTGTATATTTTCTACAGAAGTTGTGACAATGGTGGGTAAATAGCCATCCACACCCACATTCCACAAAAATTGACAGATTTCATCTAGCATCTGGGTGTCTTTTACTGTCAAGTCAGGGAATGCTAAACCGAGTCCTCCGTTGATTTGCAAATCAACCCCACCCAGAGAAATCCAGTCACCAGCGACATCCAAAATTTGTAAATCTTGTGGTGCCACTCGTTTGCAGACTCTACCCATCGGCAAAATCTGCTCAATCATGCCATCTTTATTCACCCAAATCATCTGTAAATCTTGATAACCGGGTACTCTTGCATTGATAATATCTACGTTTGACAAGATGGAATTTAGTGTTGCTGTGGTCATTAACCTAGCCAAAAATTTCTCAATCTAAAAACGATTGTAAGCTTTAATCTAAAATTCAAAATCTAAAAATCCAAAATCTAAAATTCTATGACTCTTCAAGTTGGTATTATCATGGGCAGTGATTCCGATTTGCCCACAATGAAAGATGCGATCGCAGTTTGTGAAGAATTTGGGATTGAATGCGAAGTAGCGATCGTCTCTGCCCATCGTACCCCAGAACGGATGGTGGAATATGCCCAAACCGCACACCAACGAGGTATCAAAGTCATTATAGCTGGTGCTGGTGGTGCGGCACATCTTCCTGGTATGGTCGCATCTTTAACTCCACTACCTGTAATTGGTGTCCCCGTAGCCACCCGTAATTTACAAGGCGTAGATTCTCTGTATTCTATAGTGCAAATGCCTGCGGGAATACCCGTAGCTACAGTAGCTATTGGTAACGCCAAAAATGCCGGACTCTTAGCAGTGCAGATTCTGGCTACTCATCAACCAGAACTACTACAAAAAGTCCAGGCATACCGTCAAAGCTTATGTGATATGGTCATGGATAAACAAAGCAAATTAGAAGAATTAGGTTACAAGCAATATTTACAGCAGTAAGAAGGGAATAGGTGACAGGTGACAGGTGACAGGTGACAGGTGACAGAAACAATATTTAGGGTGGGCAATGCCCACCAAACCCTTCATGTAAACACTATGAGAAAATAAAAATAAATAATGATTTTCTATAACTTTTTTGGCAAATATTAATTTTTTATATAGTTATTATTTTAACTCTTTGTTGCACAGTCTAACTATTGGAAATGCTCATATTGTAAGGGATTAAGTGCCATTCACTGTTGATTTTTGGCAGCATCATTTACACCATCTGCCCAAAAATGTATTTTACGATACAGAATTTTGAGCTTTTTTAAATACAGAATCAAGCAAATTTATTTGATTATAAATTTAACCAACAACAAACAGGAGTTAACATAACTAATTCCTGTCTATTATCAATTGATAATTGACAATTGTTTCATTCAATGTTTAAAACCTCCCCTTTCAAAGGGCAAAAAAGACAAAAATTCCGATTTCTCAATCCTCTCGCTTTCAGGCAGAGGTAATTTTCAATTGTCCATTGTACATTATCCATTTTTTAAGATTCTGATTCATTCATTACTCAGCTACCTAGTTTGTGCCAGATTCTAAATTGCACCTTGACTCAGGATCAGCCCTCATGAGAGATAAGAAATTGTTAATCAAAACACAATTCTCATCTTTTGTGGCATAGTATCCGCAGATTTTATGCTATTCACAATAAATGTGTTTTAGCAGAGATATCAAATCTCTAAAAACTCAAAAATCAAAAACAAGATTTTTCACATTTATTAGCAAAATATCTTGTGTAATTACCCCAATTCATTTAATTTATTTGAATAAGCCAAAGGAAAACAATTTTAGCTTTTCTCACAGGAAATAAACAATGAATAAGCGGATTAGACCCTTATACCGCCTACTAGCACTAGCTATAGGCTCAATGGTGTTTGCGATTTTTGCTCCTACAATTGTACAAGCAGCAGATCCGCCAACTCTTGAATCTTTAGACAGCACAACAAAGCAATTACAAATTTCTATTGATACCACCTGGGTACTACTAACAGGGTTTTTAGTGTTCTTCATGCAAACCGGTTTTTCTATGTTAGAAGCAGGTTTGTTGCGACAAAGAGGAGTAGTAAACGCCTTATTAGAGAACTTTGTTGATGCTGCTGTCACCATCTTAGTTTGGTGGGGTGTCGGCTTTGGTATTGCTTTCGGTACAAGTGCGGGTGGTTTCATTGGCACTGATACCTTTTTCCTGAGTCAGTTACCAGTTGATGGAGCTTTCCCTAGTGGTGGTGTACCAGGTATAGCTTCAAACCTCAATGCTTACACCTTATTCTTCTTCCAATTTGCCTTTGCAGCCACAGCTAGTACAATTACTACAGGTGCAATGGCGGGAAGAACAGACTTCGTTGGTGACTTAATTTACAGTGCCGTCATGGGTGCATTCAGCTATCCTTTGATTGTCCACTGGGTTTGGAATGCTAACGGCTGGTTAGCGAAAATGAGTTTCCATGATTTTGCCGGTAGTGCTGTAGTTCACACCGTTGGTGGTTGGACAGCGATAGTAGGTGCTTATTTACTTGGACCCCGTCCTGGTCGTACTCCTTGGGGAACATTACCACCCGCACATAACTTAGGTTTAGCAACCTTGGGAACCATGATTTTATGGTTTGGTTGGTATGGGTTTAACCCTGGTTCAACCTTGGGTACTGCTAATCCTGGTTTAATAGGTTTAGTCACACTCAATACTACCCTAGGTGCTGGGGCTGGCGCTCTTGCGGGAATGCTTTTCCAATATTTCCGTTCTGGTAAATGGGATTTAGTTTATTGTCTGAATGGTTCTTTAGCTGGACTGGTAGGGATCACAGCAGGTTGCGCCTTTGTGGCACCTTGGGCTGCGGTTTTAATTGGTTTAACTGGGGGAATTTTGGTAGTTGTCGGCATTGATTTAATTGAAGCAATGCATATTGATGACCCAGTAAGTGCCTTTGCGGTTCACGGTATCAACGGTATGATGGGTACTTTAGCCGTGGGCTTATTTGGTCAAGCAGAACTAACCCTAAACAAAAAAGCTGGACTATTTTTAGGTGGTGGCTTTGATTTGCTGGGTGTGCAGATTTTGGGTTTAGTTGCTATCACCGCTTTTACTGTAGCTTTTGCCTTTTTAATGTTTGGTGGACTCAAGGCTATTGGCAGACTGCGTGTTGATTCTGAAGCTGATAAGATTGGTATTGATGCTTACGAACATGGCGCGACTGTGTGGCCTGATTTCTATGCAGTTGAAGAGTCTGTCGAAGAACAACAACATCGTTCTAAAAATCCTCGCGTTGGCGCTTTTGAAGGTGAATAATTTCACTACGGATTCAGTTCTCTCCCACCTGCTATAAAAGACCTAGAAAATAGATCCCTGACTTCTCTAAGAAGCCGGGGATTTGAATTAAGACCGTAGACGAGACGGTTAGGACATTATTAATCCTTGAAACGTAGAGATAACAAGGCTTTCCCTCCTGCCTCCTGCTATAAGACCGTAGACGAGACGGTTAGGACATAAACCAAAACTAAAACCTAAACACTGCAAGGCTTTGAGCATCGTCACCTGTCACCTGTCACCTGTCCCCTGTCCCCTGTTCCCTTTCTTGTTGCCATTTTTCCAGCAAATCGGGACGACGGGAAGCAGTACGTTCAATTTGTTGTTGGCAACGCCACTTAGCAATTTCTGCATGATTTCCGCTCAGTAGTACATCCGGCACTTTCCAGCCTCGAAAATTGGCAGGACGAGTGTACTGAGGAAAGTCTAACAACCCCTCTTCAAAACTTTCTGCTTTGAGAGATTCCTCCTTACCCACCGTCCCTGGTAATAAGCGCACTACTCCATTCAGCAAAGCCATAGCCGGAATTTCTCCACCAGTGAGAATAAAATCCCCCAAAGATACCTCACGTGTTACCAAATTTAGCACTCTTTCATCGACCCCTTCATAGTGACCACAAATCACCACCAACTGGTCATAATTGGCTGCCAAATCCCGCAACAGGGGTTGATTAATAGTTTGACCTTGGGGACTCATTAAGATGACATCTCGGCGAGGTAGAGTTGGCAGCGATTCCACAGCCGCGAAAATTGGTTCAGGCTTCATGAGCATTCCCACCCCACCTCCATAAGGTTCATCATCGACCTTACGATGTTTATCAGTGGTAAAGTCCCTAGGATTAACCAGATGTACTTGGGCAATCTGCTTGGCTAGGGCTTTGCTCAAAAGACCAGAACTGAGAACCGAGCTAAAACAGTCAGGAAAAAGCGTAACTATATCAAAACGCACAGTAATTCGTATTCAATGACACTAATCTAAGATTGGAACATTTAACGTAAATTGCTAATTAACGTCAGTGTTTAAGGAATTCAGGAGAAAGGTTGCAGCTGGCAAGAGGCACGAGAAGAGGCAGAAGGCAGAAGTTGATTAACTTTTAATTTTTAATTTTTAATTAATTTCTCCCTTCCACCCTATACCCTACACCCTACACCCTCTTCTTACCCTTGATCAATAGTATCTAAAATTACCTAAACTCTTGAGTTTTTCGTGCCATCCAAAATTTTTCTAATTTTTCTAATTACTTAATTTATGTTTAAATATTGTCACAACTAAATTTAAATTAATAATCCGACCCAAGTTAACAACTTCCAGGAGGCATCGTGTGGGTTAGCGAAAAACTTGGAACGGCTTGCACCGAGCCAATCTTCCGAAAAGTGTCCTCTCAAAAAGCAAAAGGCAAAAATCAACAGGCTATTAAACCTTGTTAAATTTACCTGAAGTTGTTGACAGGAGCTAATAACCTGTTGAATGCAAACCTTAAATCTGTACGCCTAGCTCTGGCGGAACTTAAGCCCGTTGACAAGAATCCCCCTTCGTGGCTCTGGTGGAAGCGGGAAATAAACAGCAATGTATGGCTTGCGCCAACCTGCGCTATCAGCATTGTATAAGTTTTATGGAGCAGCAGAAACACAATGCAGCAATTAAAAGCTAAATCGCTGGAAATGAGGACACCCCAAGCAACCAAAACCGCCGTTCTAGTTATCGGAGGCGCAGAAGACAAAGTTCACGGACGCGAAATCCTGCGGACTTTTGTTGCTCGTGCTGGTGCTAGTAAGGCGTATATTACAATTATTCCATCCGCCTCCCGCGAACCTGCCATCATTGGTGGTAGGTATATTCGCATTTTTGAAGAAATGGGTGCCCAAAAGGTTGAGATTTTAGACATTCGGGAACGTGAACAATGCGACAGTTCCCAAATTAAAGCATCTCTAGAAGCCTGTACTGGGGTCTTTTTAACAGGAGGAGACCAATTACGACTTTGTGGCGTTCTTTCAGACACAGCAGCAATGGATATTATCCGGCAGCGAGTCCGGGCAGGACAATTAACCCTGGCCGGAACAAGTGCAGGTGCTGCGGTGATGGGACATCACATGATTGCAGGTGGTGGGAGTGGTGAAACACCGAATCGTTCCCTAGTTGATATGGCAACCGGTTTGGGATTCATTCCGGAAGTGATTGTGGATCAACACTTTCACAATCGCAATCGCATGGGGCGGCTGGTAAGTGCGATCGCCGCCCATCCTGATCGTTTAGGCATTGGCATTGATGAAGATACTTGTGCTGTATTTGAACGTGATGGTTGGTTGCAAGTCATGGGCAAAGGCAGTGTCACCATTGTTGATCCCACAGAACTTACCCATACCAACGAACCTCATGTTAGTGCCAATGAACCATTAACAGTGCATAATTTACGCCTACATATCCTCAGTTACGGAGATCGTTTCCATCTATACCAACGTACTGTTTTACCCGCTGTGCATCGGATCTCCAGCTGACGGGATAGAGTATCTGAGGTTACACTGATTTGACCGCACCTTGATTTCTTACTGTCAAAAAATTGGACTGAATACTATCTGAAAAGAAAAAACTGTTCATAATAAACAGTTTAGCGGTCAATTCCAGTAAGAAACTAGAATTTTGGTTCCGAATCTCCATCTACCTATTCCCATGAGAATCCTCAAGATCCAAACCCTACGCGGCCCAAACTACTGGAGCATTCGACGCCATAAACTGATCGTCATGCGCCTCGATCTAGAAAACCTAGCGGAAACGCCCTCAAATGAAATCCCTGGCTTTTATGAAGGATTAGTTGAGGCACTACCCAGTCTGGAGGGTCATTATTGCTCACCGGGCTGTCGTGGTGGTTTTTTGATGCGGGTACGAGAAGGCACGATGATGGGTCACATCGTAGAACACGTAGCCCTAGAACTCCAGGAATTAGCTGGAATGCACGTAGGTTTTGGCCGCACCCGTGAGACTGCCACACCTGGAGTTTACCAGGTTGTGATTGAGTACATTAATGAGGAAGCGGGACGCTATGCCGGACGTGCAGCAGTGCGGCTATGTCAAAGTATTGTTGATCGGGGCCGTTATCCCAAGGCAGAACTAGAGCAAGATATCCAAGACTTGAAAGACTTTTGCCGTGAAGCTTCCTTGGGCCCTTCTACAGAAGCCATTGTCAAAGAAGCAGAAAAAAGAGGTATTCCCTGGATGCCCCTAGCGGCAAGGTTTCTGATTCAACTAGGGTACGGTGTCAACCAGAAGCGAATGCAGGCAACGATGACCGATAACACGAGCATTCTGGGAGTAGAACTAGCCTGTGATAAAGAAGCCACTAAACGCATCCTTGCTGCTAATGGTGTACCAGTACCTAGAGGTACAGTAATTAACTTTTTGGATGACTTAGAAGAAGCTATTGAATATGTGGGTGGTTATCCGATTGTGATTAAACCCTTGGATGGTAATCATGGACGGGGGATCACCATAGATATCAGAACTTGGGATGAAGCTGAAGCAGCTTATGAAGCAGCCAGACAAGTTTCCCGTTCGATTATTGTGGAACGGTATTATGTTGGGCGCGACCATCGGGTATTAGTGGTAGATGGTAAAGTTGTCGCCGTAGCGGAACGAGTTCCAGCACACGTAGTTGGTAATGGCAAATCCTCTATTGCTGAACTGATTGAGGAAACCAACAAAGACCCTAATCGCGGTGAAGGACATGATAACGTTCTCACGAAAATTGAACTAGACCGTACCAGCTATCAGCTATTAGAAAGACAAGGTTACACGGTAAATAGCGTACCACCGAAAGGAACAATTTGTTATCTGCGAGCCACGGCTAACCTGAGTACAGGTGGTATTGCGGTAGACCGCACCGACGAAATCCACCCGGAAAATGTTTGGTTAGCACAACGGGTTGTGAAAATTATCGGTTTGGATATTGCCGGCTTGGATGTTGTCACTACGGATATTAGCCGACCCCTCCGGGATTTGGATGGGGTAATTGTGGAAGTTAACGCTGCCCCTGGTTTTCGGATGCACGTTGCTCCCAGTCAAGGTGTGCCACGTAACGTTGCTGGTGCAGTAATGGATATGCTGTTCTCCAGCGAAAAACCTAGCCGCATTCCCATCCTCAGCATTACAGGCACTAATGGCAAAACGACTACGACTCGTCTGTTAGCACATATTTATAAGCAAACAGGAAAAGTTGTAGGTTATACCACTACTGATGGTACATACATTGGTGATTATCTGGTGGAAGCTGGAGATAACACTGGTCCCCAAAGCGCCCATGTTATTCTGCAAGACCCAACAGTAGAGGTAGCGGTATTGGAATCTGCTCGTGGCGGTATTCTCCGTTCTGGGTTAGGTTTTGATTCTGCTAATGTGGGTGTGGTGTTGAATGTGGCAGCAGATCATTTAGGCATCGGCGATATTGATACCATTGAACAATTAGCTAACCTGAAAAGTGTGGTTGCAGAAGCTGTATATCCTGATGGTTATGCAGTTCTTAATGCTGATGATCATCGTGTAGCGGCGATGGCTGAAAAAACAAAAGCGAATATTGCCTACTTCACCATGAACCCAGACTCGGAACTGGTGCGGAAGCATATCCAAAAGGGAGGAGTGGCAGCAGTATATGAAAATAGCTATCTGTCAATTGTCAAAGGCGATTGGACACACCGCATAGAAAGAGCAGAAAATATACCCTTGACAATGGGCGGAAAAGCCCCGTTTATGATTGCCAATGCTTTAGCCGCAAGTTTGGCAGCTTTTGTGCAGAATGTAACTATTGAGCAAATTCGCGCTGGTTTAAAGACTTTCCGCGCTTCGGTTAGTCAAACGCCGGGACGCATGAATTTATTTAATTTGGGTAAACACCACGCTTTGGTCGATTATGCCCATAATCCCGCTAGTTATGAAGCTGTGGGATCATTTGTTCGTAACTGGACAAGTGGACAGCGCATAGGTGTGGTTGGTGGCCCTGGCGATCGCCGTGATGAAGATTTTGTGACTCTGGGTAAATTGGCGGCTGATATCTTTGATTACATCATTGTCAAAGAAGATGACGACACAAGAGGCAGGCCAAGGGGTTCTGCTTCAGATTTGATTGTTCAAGGCATTAATCAGGCTAAACCTAATTGCCGTTATGAATCAATTCTGGATGAAACCCAAGCTATTAACAAAGGCTTAGATATGGCTCCTGATGGTAGTCTGGTGGTAATTTTGCCAGAAAGCGTCAGTCGGGCAATTCGGTTAATTAAGGTGCGGGGTGTTCAGGAAGAAATACAACCACCAAGTGCAACTACAACTATTAATGATTCCCAAAATGGGGTAGCACCTTCTTCCGTGGTTAATACCCTACTCTAATTTCAGCTAGGGATAATTCATTAATTGTCCCTACTGATGATTTTTCTTTGTGTTATTGGTTCGTCTGGTTGTCGGTTTTTTTTGTCTGAATCAGGATTTCAGGATTTCAGGATTTTCAGGATTTTTTGTCTGAATCAGGCGCTTATCGAGCGAAGTCGAGATAATGTCCAGGATTTCAGGATTTTCAGGATGAAAACGTAAATTTAATTACTAATTACATAAGATTAGATAACTAGAAAGTTAAGTTATGTAAAATTCTGATACAATAAGTGATTACCAATCCAAAATTCAAAATTTAAAATCTAAAATCTAAAATCTAAAATCTAAAATCCAAAATCCAAAATCAAAAATCCAAAATTCTAACACCTTGAGGTAAACATAATGAACCCTACTACTTTACCTCCTAATCTCAAATTAAACATTAACTTAACAGATGAGCAATTTTTTCAACTCTGTCAAAATAATCGTGATTTAAGATTTGAACGCACAAGATCAGGAGAATTAATAATTATGCCTCCTACTGGCAGCGAAACTGGAAATTGTAATTTTGATATTGCTGTAGAAGTAGGAATTTGGAATAAACAAACGAAATTAGGTAAAGGTTTTGATTCTTCTACAGGTTTTAAATTACCTAATGGCAAAGATGTTTCTCCTGATGTTGCTTGGATTAAAAAAGAACGTTGGGATAGTTTAACACCAGAACAAAAAAGTAAATTTGCTCCTATTGTTCCTGATTTTGTAATTGAATTACGTTCTATTAGTGACAACTTAAAGCCATTACAAGAAAAGATGGAAGAGGATTTAGAAAATGGTGTGAAATTAGGTTGGTTAATTGATAGAAAACAGCGTAAAGTATTTATTTATCGTCCTGGGCAAGTTGTGGAAGAATTAGATAATCCAGCTATGTTAAATGGTGAGGATATTTTACCAGGATTTGTTTTAGATTTAAGAGAGATTTGGTAATCACTTTATCATATATTTTTCTTGTATTTACAAATAAAATCCCCGGCTTCTTTTTTCATTCTGAAAATTATATGAGCAATTAATCTCAGAAGTCGAGGATATAAAAGTTTAGTGATTAAGGTTTCCAAGTGTTGAGAGATTGACGAATTAATATTAATTCCTGTAGATATTCATTCAATTTCTCTTTTTGCAGATTCAAGCTATTAATGATTTTATCTGATTCTGCTTCTTTTGTCTCTCTTTCTTTGAGAAGACTATCAAAATCATCTTGAAATTTCTTGATGTAATCATTAATTTGTTGTTCGGCTTTTTTGAAATCATCTGCAATCTGTTATTCAATCACCTTCTGTAGTAATTCTCGGTTATTTTAAACTGGTTCATCAATTTTTTGGTAAATTAATTCTGTTGTTTGACGTAAATCTACTTCATAGAAGTCTTGCCTTTCTTCATAATCAACAGGAACATAGTAAGTTTTACTAGAACAGCAATTTTTCTCCGTTCTTTCTTCTTGCTTTGTCCTTTTAAATATCTCTTGCTGTTGTTTAATTCTTGCGTCAATACCTGGAAATTCAAATTTAGGAAATTGAATTTTATTAATATTTAATTTGACTTGTAATTCTTTCCCCAAATAATCAGATAGTTCATTTGATATCTCTTGGATATCATTTTCTATTTTCAAAGCCAACTTTTCCCGAATATTAGTACCATCTCTTACCAATGTATCTTGAGTATCTACCCAAAACTTTTGAATCAGAGAAGCACAAGATTTATTGATAATTCTACTAATCTTATCAGCTTCAGTTTTACTGCGAACTCTGATGATATATGGATCAGAGATTTTTGGTATTTCACCCATATCTTCATTTGCAGAATCAAAAACTTGAGGAATTTCTTTAGAAAGAGATTGCAGTAAAGATGTACCTCCTTTTACACCTGCTCTAAATACACTTCCCAACCCTTTACTAAAAAGTTCCAAAATACCACCTCCCACATCAGCGACAATATCACCAAAATTACCCCACCAATCAATACTTTGACTTGTCTTCATAACTGGTGAGCGATGAGCTTTCACTTTTTGGGTGGTAGATGATTTTGTAGATTGAGATTCAGCAATTTGATCAATTTGATATTGAATTTCCGCTTTAGTTTCCTCTGCAAAGAAATCAATACCTTGGCTAAAACCAAGTAAAAACAACTAATATTGAAAACACGGACACAAGCAAGACGCTTACAATACTAAATATCATAATTATGTTTAAGTCTAATTGTAATTACTTAATTGATTATTTTTTTGATAATTTTTTTTAAAATAAATACATAAAAATTAAATTATTTTAATAATTTAGGGAATAAATTCTCTGTCTCAAAGACAAAGTTTAATGTACTGAGGGAACATTTAACAATTACATCCTGTAAATCCTCAAATCCTGGACATTATCTCGACTTCGCTCAATAAGCGCCTGATTCTGACAATTAAAAAATAGATGAGGTTAATAAAAAAATCCTCATCCTGTAAATCCTTAAATCCTGGACATTATCTCGACTTCGCTCGATAAGCGCCTGATTCTGACAATTATGATTGTTCTGAATTATCATCTTCATCAGTTTTTTTCATTCCCTCTTGGAAATTCCTCAGACTTTTTCCTAACACTCCTCCTAAATCAGGAATTTTCTTCGGTCCAAAAATCAAAATCGCAACTATGGCAATTATCGCTACTTCTCGCCATCCTAATCCAAACATATAAATTTCCTCTTGCATCACTGTCATTGATTATAGAATTTATTCCGTCCTAATTTGTAAATTTAACCAATCACTTAATTCATGTACCAGCCAATCAAGTTCTGATTCAGATATTAACTCATTATCATTACCAAGAATGTATTGTTTATGTTTACCAGCCCAAATTATAATTTTGGCTTTAATTTCTACTGTATTAACCTTCAGGTCTTTATACTCTGCTTTTCTGATTATTTGCAGTAAACAAATATCTTCTTTTTTCCCTGGTCTGGTAAATTTTATTTTTGTACCCAACAATTCATGGGTTAATGTAATTTGACGTTGATTGATCAATAATCTGATTTTACCAAACAAGCGAAAAATAAATTTATATATTAATGTTACTGACGCAATTAAAAAACCAGACAAAAATGTTAATACCAAGGTATCAAATGCTGAACTTTGTATATATATGATCGCATACAACCAAGTTACATAACTTAAAACTACACTGCCAAGAAATAAGCCGACTGTAGATAGTTTTAAGCCCACAGGGGGAATGATGATTTCGATGTAATCTTGATCCTTTGTTAGCTTAATTTTACTATCAGTTGGTTTTTTAGCAGTTAAATTAGTATTGTTTGACTTTGGTAACAGAGGCTTTTCTAATGCTTTCAATGCTTCATCCGCAGAATTTAAACGTTTTCCTAAACTGGGTTCAGTCATCAATTTTAACCAGGTAGTAAAATTTTCACTTAAATTAGCAACTTCTGCAAATTGAATCCGAAAATCCTTTTCTGGTAAGTCAGCAGGATGAGAACCTGTGACTAAATAAATTAATGTTGCACCTAAACTATAAAGATCCGAAGCGGGAACAGTTCTACCTCCAAATTGTTCCTGTGGCATATAACCATAAGTACCGACAATTGTTCTTGTTCCTGTTCCTTCCGTGGCTAAAACTGTTTGTACTGAACCGAAATCTATGAGATAAACTTCACCGACGCTATTACCTGTTCTGTCTCCCAATAATATATTACTAGGCTTAAGATCACGATGAATTACAGGAGGTTTCAGACTGTGTAAATAAACAAGAATCTTGAGTACAGATTTAGCAATTTGTTTAACTTCTGATTCTGTAAACTTGCGTCCACTTTGTAAGTATTGTTCTAGTGTTTTGGCTGGAATATAAGTTTGGATGAGAGCAAAACCTTTAAATTCATCAGAGTTGATTTCAAAATAATCTAAATAACGCGGTATACAAGGATGAGACAAAGATTTTAAAGTTTCGGCTTCTCGCTCAAATAATTTCAGATCATCCCATTGAAAATCACCACCAAAAGAAAGTAATTTAACTATTACCAATTCCTCAGTTTGTAAATCTTTTGCTAACAGCGTGCGTCGTCCGGCTTTTTTACCTAACTGCTTTTGCACTTCATAGCGATTTGCTAAGATATTGCCCATAGCTTTACGAGTTTACACCCTAGTTGTTTTACTAAATCAATCATGGCTTAGGTGGGATGCGATCGCCAAGAGGTTTAGATAATTTCCGCTTTTTGCACTCGACAGGGACAGGTTAGTAATTACGAATTACGTATCCCTTACGGGAGCCGGAGGCACTATTACGAATTACGAATTACGAATTACGAATTACGAATTACGAATTACGAATTACGAATTATAATTTACCTATTCTGTTTCTAGTGGTATACCTAACCAATCACTTAATTCATTCGCTATCCATTCTAATTCTGGTTGAGATTTAATACTGATATTATCAACATTAAACTCAAACTTTTTGACTCCTGACCAAATTACTAATTTGGGTGGTCTTTGAATTTTATCGCCATCACCATCTATGGTAAAATATTTGGGATTGTAAATTATTTTATTAATATTGATTCTAGGAGATGAACGGCGAGGAATTTGCAATTTCCAAAATTGATGACTAATAGCAATTTGTTTTTGGTCTATACGTATTTTAAGCTGGCCAAAAATACAATATACAACTCCATATATCATCCACAAACCAATTCCCCAAAAAGGTAGTGCAAATAAAATAAATGGAAAATTACCGGGAAAAGTTATAGAGATACCGCTAGTTGACCACAAATAAATAAATAGATTCCAAGCGACAGAAAACAAAGTGGCGAATACCATTGAACCATCAAAACCCACTGCGGGAACGGCAATTTCCAAAAACTCATCATTTTTGGTGAGTTTAATTTTACTACCTGCTGGTTTATCAACGGTTAAAGCAATATCAGTATCTTGTGGTTGTTCTAAAGCTTGCAGTGCTTCAGTTGCAGATGCAAACCGCTTTTCTAAATCTGGTTCTATCATTCGCTTCAACCAATTAGTCAAGCTGGGACTCAAAGAAGCAAGTTGCTCAAATTGAATACGAAAATTCTTGTGGGGTAAGTCTGCGGGGTGAGTACCCGTGACTAAATAAATCAAAGTTGCACCTAAACTATAAAGGTCAGAAGCGGGAACTGTGCGGCCACCAAATTGCTCTTGTGGCATATAACCATAGGTGCCTACTACTGTTCTTGTGCCTGTTTCTGCGGCTAAAATGGTTTGGACTGAACCAAAATCTACTAAATAAACTTTTCCTACACTATTGCCAGATCGCTCTCCCAACAAAATATTGCTAGGCTTAATATCACGGTGGATCACAGGTGGATTTAACCCATGTAGATAAATGAGTATCTCTAAAACTGATGCAGCAATTTCTTTCACTTCAACTTCTGTAAAAGTCCGTCCAGTTTGTAAGTATTGCTCTAGGGTTGTAGCTGGGATATGAGTCTGGATCAGGGCAAATCCTTGATAATTGGGTGAATTTACCTCAAAATAGTCGAGATAACGGGGTATAGAAGGATGGGATAAAGATTTTAAGGTTTGGGCTTCTCGCTCAAATAATTTGAGATCATCCCATTCAAAGTCACTACCAAATGCCAGTAACTTAACTATTACCAAGTCACCAGTTACCAAATCACGCGCTAATAAAGTTCGTCGTCCTGACTTTTTGCCTAACTGCTGTTGAACTTCGTAGCGTTCTCCTAATACTTCCCTACTCATCATGATTACTTATAGGGCGATGTTACTAAACTTTCTCTATTTTATTACTCGTTAAATTAGTTCAGCCAGTATCCTGTGTTAAATATTCCACATCTAAAATTCCCCATTTAACTAGGATGCTTGTCAAACCTAGCTTTCCCATTTTGAATTTTGAATTTTGAATTTTGAATTTTGAATCGCTTATGCCTTCCCAACTTTGGCCTTATGTTACCCCTGGTATTCCTGATGAGTTATTTGAGAATTTACCAGGTATTCCCTTGAGTCAGCGAGAATTAAGATTGTTGCTAATTTCCCAACTGCGACTCCAACCCGATTCAGTATTATGGGATATTGGGGCAGGGACGGGTACAATTCCCGTGGAGGTGGGATTGCTGTGTCCAAAGGGAAGGGTTATTGCTGTAGAAAGAGATGAAGAAGTGGCTAATTTAATTAAACGTAACTGCGATCGCTTTGAGGTAAAAAATGTAGAAGTCGTTGAAGGCAGCGCCCCAGAGTGTTTGCATGATATTAAAGTCGCCCCTCACCGTGTTTGTCTTGAAGGCGGAAGACCTATCCCAGAAATTTTACAAGCTGTGTGGCCTTATTTGCCCCCATCCGGTCGAGTTGTAGCTACAGCTGGTAATCTAGAAAGTCTGTATGCTATTTCCCAGAGCTTTTCCCAGTTAAGAGCTAGAAATATCGAAGTTGTGCAGTCGGCTGTGAACCGCTTAGAAACAAGGGGTTTTTCTCAAACCTTTGTCGCGGCTGATCCCATTTTTATTCTCAGTGGTGAGAAACTAGATTAAACCTGTTCGGTTTTCGGTTTTGGATTCAATCCAAAATCCAAAATCCAAAATCTAAAATCTAAAATCTAAAATCTAAAATCTAAAATACTATATATTATGCCCTGGTCTAGAATTATTAGTGGAATTATTGCGATCGCCCTGGCTTTATCTTCAACCCTGTTAGGGGGGTGGTACTTTACCATAGCAATTGCGATCGTTGTCTTTTTAGGTCAACAGGAATATTTTAATTTGGTACGAGCCAGAGGCATAGCTCCTGCTGCGAAAACTACTATGTTTGTTAGTCAAGTTTTATTAGCAATTTGCACTCTTAATGGTAGTTTAGCTGATGCCATCATGCCCATAGCAGGGACTCTGATTTGTTTTTACCTGTTGTTTCAACCCAAATTTGCGACAATTGCTGATATTTCCGCTTCCATTATGGGGCTATTTTATGTTGGTTATTTGCCTAGTTATTGGGTCAGATTAAGAAATCTTGATAGTGCAGCTATTAGCAATCTCCCTTTTGGTGGTTATTGGCCTAATAACTGGAACGACATTTTTACCCAGGGAAACTTTACCAACCTACTACAAGGTTTAACAATTACAATCTTAACTTTTTTATGTATTTGGGCTGCTGATATTGGCGCTTACATTTTTGGTAAGTTCTTCGGTAAAACCCGTTTATCAGATATTAGCCCGAAAAAAACTGTCGAAGGAGCAGTTTTTGGGATCACAGCCAGCGTTATAGTAGGTTTAGCCGGGAGTTATTTTCTCGATTTTCCTTACTACCTGATTACTGGTTTAACTTTGGGTTTGTTGATTGGTATTGCCAGTCTTTTAGGTGATTTAACTGAATCTATGTTGAAGAGGGATGCAGGTGTGAAAGATTCAGGACAATTGATCCCCGGTCACGGTGGTATATTGGATCGGACTGATAGTTATATTTTTACTGCTCCTTTAGTTTACTATTTTGTCACCCTGATTTTGCCTTTATTAAAGTAATTTGTAATGATCAATTACTTCCATTTACTGCCATTTGCTATGGCTAATGCCCTGATAACTGATCACTAATAACTGATAATTAAATTTAGGGGTTGACATTAATCCGTCCACGGCATATTAATTGATGAGATTTCAAATTTATTTCCTGGAGATCAACATCTGATCCCAGGTTCATACTATATCCTGCATCATTTTCTAACACTGGTTCTTGGTTGTATTTAATCTGAATCTGCGATAGTTGTAATTCCTGCCCGTTGAGTAGTTCTAAACTCACAGCCATCTCAATCAATGTAGATTGGCTTTGGGGTGATGAAACACCAGATACTATTAAGCGCCCATTGTCAAGTGTAATTTCCTGCCAAGAAACTGGCTTGGATTTTTCCCCCTGTTCTGGTAATAATTTAACCAGGATATCATTTATAGCTGTTGATAATAATTCTGATGTCAGGGAGTTATTTAGATGCTGTTCCTCCACCATTAGTTCAGCCACCACAGGCACAATTTCTAATAACTGTAAGGATTTACCCTTCAGTACACCGCCAATATTTACCCGTATATTCTCTGCTTTCATTTGAATGCTTGTCACATGGACACCCCGATAAACTGCATCAGTAGCCAAAATAAATACTGAGGGAATACAACCAGAAAGGAGTTGGTGATCGCTTGCTCCAATCTCAACCTCAATCTGGGATACTTGAGTTAGTTGTGTTCTTAACCAAAGCTTGATTGCGGTGGTGAGAGCCTTCGTAATTAATCGTATTTTCTTACCTGTCGTCACTGGGAAACGTTTATCTGTCATTTAACAAGTTTAGCTGGTATTTTTGGTGAAAATCTGGGAATCTTAACCAGTTCTTAAATATAAAACTTATGGCTATTAACTACAAAATGGGAAGATGAGATTTTGAATATTCAATTAAGAAACAGCGCACAGCAGATAAATTGACAACTGATCACAAGCAAAGGAATAAGCAATTTTTACATGGAGGCACGGGTACAAAAAATAATTTCTCAATGGGGTATAGCCTCACGTCGTGAAGCCGAAGAGATGATTAAGGAATCACGAGTGAAGATCAATGGGATTTTGGCACATTTAGGTCAAAAAGTCGATCCCCAAATAGACACCATCAGCATTGATGGCAAACCTGTTTCTCAAAGTCAGCGTCCCTCTTTAATCTATTTGTTACTACACAAGCCACCTGGTGTTGTTTCCACCTGTGACGATCCCCAAGGAAGAACGACCGTTTTGGATTTACTGCTACCAAAATTACAACATGGTTCAGGTATTCACCCAGTTGGACGTTTGGATGCAGACTCTACAGGAGCATTAATATTAACAAATGATGGGGACTTGACATTTGCCCTAACTCATCCTAGTCATAATATTGCTAAGACATATCATATTGTTGTTAAAGGACATCCCCCAGAAGCAGTTCTAAGGATGTGGCGTGAAGGCGTAATTCTGGAAGGACGCAAAACACGCCCAGCTAAGGTGCGATTAATCGAATCTTGGTCTCATCAAAGCAGATTAGAAATTATTTTGCAAGAGGGGAGAAATCGCCAGATTCGTCGTGTAGCTGAACAGCTAGGATATCCAGTTATTCAACTCCATCGCACGGCCATAGGTTCAATTCAATTACAAAACCCCAAGACTGGATTTCTCAGTGTAGGTGACTATCGTCATCTGACTTCAGAGGAAATGATTTTTTTAAACAAGCAGATAAAGCGGATACCTATTAACGATTAAGCTGAGTTACGGAGTGTAATCAAAATTATGAAATGGCTAAAAAGAAAAAATGAAAAATTGAGTAAACCTTCAATAGAGCAGCAACAAGCAGAAAAATTAACACAGTTGGGCAATAAATTGGCAGCTTTGCGTGAACAACAGGGTTTAACTCTAGATGAAGTTGTGGTACAAACTAGAATTCCCAGACGACTACTACACGCAATTGAAGTAGGTGATTTAAACGATTTACCAGAACCAATTTATATTCAGGGTTTAATTAGACAGTTTGCTGATGCGCTTGGACTCAAGGGAGCAGAATTTGCCAGCAATTTTCCTGTCGGTTATCAACAGGTGAGTTTCCAAAGCAATAGTCCACTCAAACCTATTCCTCAACTACGTCCTGTTCATCTGTACTTACTGTACATTTTCGTGATTATCTGCTCTGTCAACGGCTTGTCTCAGTTATTGAATCAGGCCGCTTTGGAAGCAAACAATGGACAAAATCAACAAAAGCTACAAAAGAACTCGGATTTAACAGTAGATAAATTCCCAACCCAGGAGACACAAGAAATTCAAGTTGCCAGTAACACAACTGAATCTCAAGTTGTAGAGATTGGTGTCACATTGAAGTCATCATCCTGGATTCGTGTGGTTGCTGATGGTAAAACCGAATTTGAGGGTGTTTTACCAGAAGGAACTCACCGCAATTGGAAAGCTACTGAGGAACTGACAGTGAAAACCGATAATGCTGGTGGTGTGTTAATGAGTGTGAATCAACAACAACCGAAACAGATGGGAAAACCGGGGAAAATGGAAGAAATCAGGATTGCATCTGGTAAAGTCAGGTCTTAATCACATCTGTTTCAGTAGGGTTGAGGTTAACTATTGCAAGGAGGAAAGAAACTCATAGCCAAGTTAGAAATCAAGCTGGATGAACTTTTTTCTTAGGGTAGTTGTCTTTGCTATGCTTCATGAAATAGAAAATTCATCACTGGGATACAGATGAATCTCAGACACATTTACGTAAATTCTAATGTGTTTTTATTATACAACTACCTTTCCCTGGAAGTGAAAGGTTTGGGGAATTGGAATGGTTTGATTTTTTCTCCTTGAAAAAAGAGGTTTTAAACCGGGAATGAAACAATTGTCAATTATCAATTGATAAAATAACTGTGTTGCGATCGTATCCCAACCCAATCAAACCTAGCCCTGAATAAACACTGAGGTAGGAGTATTGAAAGCAAGCATAGTTTACTTTATATTACTCACTCCTAACCTCCTGATCAGGAATTTCTGGGAGCGCGTCCATAAAGTTTGGTAATAATTTTTAAGCGATCGCTCAATTCCTGAGTTAAAACCCCGGACTGATAGCGCCACTCCCAATTACCCTCAGCTGTACTGGGATAGTTCATTCTGGCTTCGGTTCCCAATCCTAAAACGTCTTGTAAAGGAATAATCGCTTGATTGGCGATGGAACTCAAAGCTAATCGAATTAAATCCCAGTTTATACCATCAGGACTGATAGATCCCAAATATAACAACAAATTTTGCTTTTCGTAATCATTCGCAGTATTAAACCAGCCTACAGTTGTGTCATTGTCATGAGTACCAGTATAAACTACAGCATTTCTGGGATAATTGAACGGTAAAAACGGATTACCGGGATCTGAACCAAAGGCAAAATGTAATACCTTCATACCGGGAAACTCAAATTGATCTCGTAGTGCTTCTACTTCCGGTGTAATAATTCCTAAGTCTTCCGCCAAAATTGGTAATTTACCCAACTTTTGTTTAATTACCTCAAAAAACGCTACACCTGGGGCTTCAATCCATTCACCATTGATAGCAGTTTCTTCACCTTGGGGTACAGCCCAAAAAGCCTCAAATCCTCGGAAGTGGTCAATCCGAATTATATCTACATAATCCAGCATGGCTTCAAAACGTTGTACCCACCATTTAAAGTCTTGCTTTTGCAACTCTTCCCATTTGTAAACTGGGTTGCCCCACAATTGACCTGTGGCGCTAAAATAATCTGGTGGTACACCCGCCATTAAAGCCGCTGCACCAGTTTCTTCATCTAAAGCGAAAATATCAGGATTAGCCCACACATCAGCACTATCATGGGCTACATAAATGGGGATATCACCAATAATTTCTATGCCGTTTTGATTAGCGTAATTTTTTAGTTCTGACCACTGACGGAAAAACTCATATTGAATGAACTTGTAATAAAATATCTCCTGTGCTAACTCTTGCTCTATTCGGGCTAATACTGCGGGTTCACGTTTTGCTAGTTCTGGTTCCCAATTGTTCCAACTTGCACCATTTCGGGCATCTTTGAGCGCCATAAACAAAGCATAATTATTGAGCCAATAGCCTCTAGTATTACAGAAAGTGTGAAATGCTTTTCTTTGGATCTCAGTGGCGTGATGTTTAAAATTCTCACTAGCTTTTTTGAGTAAATTTACCTTAACAGGTATAACTTGCTCAAAATTCACTTTATCAGCGGAAAATGCTGGTAAATTAGCAAAATCTTCGGCAACCAACAAACCCTCATTTACTAGCTTTTCTGGACTAATTAAAAAGTAATTTCCTGCCATTGCTGAGTAGCACATATAGGGAGAATTACCATAACCAGTGGGTCCGAGTGGTAAAACTTGCCAATATTGCTGGTAGCTATTTTTGAGAAAATCAATAAAACGATAAGCTTCTAAACCTAAATCCCCAATTCCGAAGCGACTGGGAAAAGAACTAGGATGGAGTAAAATACCGCTTGATCTAGGAAAAGGCATAATTAACCTAAAATATAAAAGAAAGCAATTGCGCGGATCGCAGTGCCAAAGGCGATCGCCTAAAAGACACGCATCGAATTGATCATGCCATACTCAGGGTTGACATTTGTTGTTCATGAAGAAATAGGAAAGATGGTAAAGAAATGAGAAGATTAATCAAGATACATCAGGAGTCAGTAGAGACGTTCCGCTGGAACGTCTGTACAGGAGTAAAACTCTCTTTCTGTCTATATTTCAATTTAGATGCTGTACCTCATTGATCTGCAATCTGCTGTAATTAATACTCAATCTAAAATCTAAAATCTAAAATCTAAAATCTAAAATCTAAAATCTAAAATCTAAAATCTAAAATCTAAAATTGTATGACTTACAGAAATCCTGCACCTACCGTTGATATTGTTATCGAATTAATTGATAGACCCCATCGACCGATTATATTAATTGAGAGACATAATGAGCCTTTAGGATGGGCTATACCAGGTGGGTTTGTAGATTATGGTGAACCTGTGGAAGAGGCAGCACGGAGAGAAGCTGAGGAAGAAATAGGTTTAAAAATAGAGTTAATTGAGCAGTTTTTGGTTTATTCTGATCCCAGTCGTGACCCCCGTCAGCATACGATTAGTATTGTATTTTTGGCAACTGCAACGGGTGAACCTGTGGCTGGTGATGATGCTAAGGGTGTGGGGATTTTTGAGCCTTGGTGTGTTCCCGGTAATTTATGTTTTGACCATGACCGGATTTTGCGGGATTATTGGCGGTATAGAAATTATGGGATTCGTCCGAGGTTGGGGTAAGGTGACAGGTGACAGGTGACAGGTGACAGTGAAGAAAGCAGGGGAGCAGGGGGAGAAAAAGTCGTTTTATTGACATAAATTTGAATGATTTATTTTTTGCTTCTCTTTAATATCAATGAACCACAAAGACACGAAGGAAGAGAGGAGGATTAAGATTACATAGATTCATCAAAACTATTTAATTATGTTAATAATTCTTTACTTTCTTTCCAGAGGTTAATCTTGCCATCACGATAGATTTTGGCGATAAATGGAGCAGGATGTTTACGAACAAATTCTTGCATTGGAACTATTGCTTTCAGAAAGAATCTTTAGATGCAAACCTGGCCAGAACTAACCTTAATTCAGCAAATTTTACTAATGCTAATTTAACTGATTGTGATTTGAGTCAAGCAAACAATCTAACTAATGTCATATTCAAAGATACGAATTATCAACGAGCAAAGATTCGGGGCGTTAATCTATTAAATAAAGATTTATCAGCTATAAATCTGGCTGAGGCTGATTTAGGTGCAGCAAATCTCAATGGCGTAAACTTCCGAAAAGCTTATTTGAAAGGTACAAATTGAGAAAGAGCAGATTTGCAAAAAGCGGATTTAATGAATGCAAATCTCGATGGTGCAAACTTGAGACGAGCAGACTTAACTGGTGCAAATATCTATGGTGCAACCTTTAAAAATGCTGACCTCATAGGTGCGATAATGCCAGATGGAGAAGTTTACACAACAGATGTTGATTTAGACTTCCTTAAACCAGATGCACCCTTAAAAAAAGATATTCCTATGACTCGTCAAGTTATCCGTACCGATAATGCACCCGCACCAGTTGGCCCCTATAATCAAGCTATTCTCGCTTCTGGACAAATGCTGTTTGTTGCTGGACAGATAGCCATTGATCCTCGGTTGGGTGATGTTGTTTATACCGATGATGTCACCAAGCAAACGGAACAGGTAATGAGAAATATTGAAGCTATCCTGACCGCAGCAGGAGCTACATTTAAAGATGTTGTGAAAACAGGTGTATTTTTAGCTGATATGAAAGATTTCGCCGCCATGAATGCGGTTTATGCCAAATATTTTTCTGAAGATACAGCCCCTGCGCGTGCTTGTGTGGAGGTATCGCGTTTACCTAAAGATGTGTTGGTAGAAATTGAGTGTATTGCTGTTATTAACAGTTAATTATACGGTGGGCAATGCCCACCCTGGGTTTTTTCCACAATTAAATAAATTTTGATAGTATTATCAAATACAATTAACTTAAGGGTGATTGCAGGTGAAAGTGGTGCTGATGGTAATTTTGGCGGTACTTGTAGGGTTGTTTGTAGTGATAGAGTTAGGATTGCGATCGCTATTTGGTTTTGGTAATCCTTTGATTTACATTGGTGATGAACAAATTGGTTATTTATTAGCACCAAATCAGAAAACCTACCGCTTTGGAAGTCGAATTGAAATTAATGAATTTTCCATGCGGAGTGACCCAATTTCCAAAATACCTGCACCTGGAACACTAAGAGTTTTGCTATTAGGTGATTCTATTTCTAATGGTGGTTGGTGGACTGACCAAGAAAATACTATTTCTCATCTGCTGATGAAATCTTTATCTGAAAGCAGTAATTATCAACAAGTTGAAGTTTTAAATGCTTCTGCTAACTCCTGGAGTCCCCGCAATGAATTAGCATATTTACAAAAATTTGGTACTTTTCAATCTCAAGTAATAGTATTATTAATTAATACAGACGATTTATTTGGAACTGCACCAACTTCCTTACCAGTGGGAAGAGATAAGAATTATCCTGATCGTAAACCACCTCTGGCAATTGTGGAAGTATTACAGCGTTATACTTTTAAACAAAAGCCAATTCCCGAACTAGAAGCTTTGTATCGAGAAGGAGGCGATCGCGTAGGGATAATTTTGGCAGCAATTGGTAATATTCAAACCTTGACTCAAGCAAATAATAGTCAATTGATTGTAGCTATGACTCCCTTACTACGGGAATTGGAAGCCAATGGAACACGGGATTATGAAATAAAAGCGCGTCAACGTTTGCAGGATTTTGTGACAGAAAGGAATATTACCTACATAGATTTTTTACCTATCTTACAAGGAGTTTCTAATCCAAAAAGCTTGTATCATGACCACATTCATCTCAATTTAAAAGGTAATCAGTTAGTGAGAAATGAAATTGAGCGATCGCTTTTAGGGAAAATTAAATAATAGATTAGCAGATATTTGATTTAAGAAGTGATAGTTCCCAATAATGGTAAAACTTTGCGTTTTAATAATTCAACTAACTCTGCTTGCATATATTCATATTCATCCGGAATATCTAAACAGATAATTTTTTTATCTTTGAGAAAGGGTTGAAAGTTTTTAGATAGTTTACTTTTATGGGATTGTTCCATTACAAATATTATATCAGCCCATTCTATAGCTTCTGTAGAAACTGGAATTTCGGCGGTTCTGTCTAAACCTGCGGAGTCTACTTCTAGTCCTGGATATTCACAGAATACAGCTTCAGCAGTGGGACTGCGGAGTCTATTTTGGCTACAGAGGAATAATAGTTTTTTCATTCACATGAGGTACAAGGTTTAATAATTAAACGCAGATGGACGCAGATAAACGCAGATGATTTTGTATTTCATCAACTAGGGAATTTTATAGCATAACATTAGTTGATTCTTGCTATTTAGACCTTAATTTTTCTCTTTCAACTAGTCTTTCTTCACTATTCATTTGTAATAACTTGACTGTTGTGCGTCCTTCAGGAGTTAAACCGACTAAAACCACTTCTGAAAAGCTGAAATGAGAATTCCATTTCTGAGTGCGAGGGTTGAATAAAAAGCTAAAACTGCCTGTTTCTGGGTCAAATGATCCTAAATCACTACCTTTATAACGGTTGCAACGCCAACAAGTGAGTGCTAGATTTTCAGCAGTTGTTTTTCCACCGTGCTTTTCAGCAATAACATGATCAATTTCATGAGAAAAAAAAGCAACTCCTGCGGGTAGTAAGCAATATTCACATTGATAATTTGCACGTTCTTCTACTAAGCGGCGAAGTGCAGACGGAATGTAGGATGTACTCACGGTTGATTAGTCAAATAAGATAAATTACCAGCTTTAATCATCACAATTAAATGTTCAATACGTTCATACTCATTCAGTTCTTGTAACTCAATGGGTGTAAGTTCTCCTGCTTTGCTGCGTGTTAGTAAAGTACGCAACCTATCTTGCATTTCCGGTGTGGGTTTAAATTCAGCAATTTGTTGAGGAGTGGGGTTACTGGCAAGAAAATTAAGGATATATTGATAAACTTGTGCTGGTATTGCTGGTTGTTGAAGACTCAAAGCAAGTAGTTCTGGTAGGCGGTCATTGCCTATTTGTGCTAGTTGTTGGGATAATTCTTCTGATACTTCTAGAGTAATTTTGGGCATGGTTGATTTTTTCCAAGTGTGTTATTTTCTATATTTAAATTGTGACATTTATTTTAATAATGCAAATACATTTCACAATTATTCAAAACCTTCTTGAATAATCTTTACATCTTCCAGTAAATTAACTTCAGTATAATGTCGTTGAATTTTCCTGTTTCCTAAAAGCTGCTGAAATTCCCAAACAGATAAATTAGCTAAACGTCGCGCTTGTCCAAAGGTAAATATATTTTGCTCATACAATTGTAAAGTTAATTCTTGACAAATAGCTTGCTCACCTTCGTTAATTAAATCAGATGATAATTGGAAATTAATAGAAGTCATAAGATGTGAAAAAATACTTTATGTCAATATATTAGCAGTCTTGTTTTATTGCTTCACTCATTAGCTGTAAATCTTCTTTGGGTATTGAACCTGCAAAATGTAGTAATTCTTTACCAGGAACACCTTTGATTTTTGAATTTGTCAAATTGCGGGCAAATTCTAGGACTTGATATTGCAAGTCTTGAGGCATGATTTTTAATTGTTCAATAATTTGGTCAGAAATAGATACATTCATAATGTTTCTTCCTAGTATTTTGAAATACTGTGTTTTTGGGAAATCAACGTCTAGGGGTACTCATAGTCTGTTTCTTGTTGATCTAATTCTAAAAAAAGTTCTTCAGCATTCCACACTAAATCGTCATCTGATAAAGGTGGAAAGTCTAAATTTGTAAACCGTTTCAAAATCTCTACAGCTATTTCTAGTCTTGCTGATTCTGGTAAACTATCAAATATGTTTAATAATTCTTTCACTAAAGTAGTCATGGATCTTTTCTCCATACACTTTTATAGCATAACATGATTATAATATTTCTGTGATACAATTGTGAATATATTTATTTACTCAATCACATACAATGGGCAAAGCTGTTAAAACCCAAATTGTCAAAATTGGAGATTCGCAAGGTGTTTTTATTCCTAAAACATTATTAGAACAAAGCGGAATTACTTCAGAAGTAGAAATAGAAGTTCAAGGAAATCATCTAATTATTCGCCCAGTTAAACAAGTAAGAAAGGGTTGGGAAAAAGCATTTATAGAAATGGCAGAAAACGGCGATGATGTTTTATTAGATGATGTCTAGAAGCTGGTGTAAGTAAAGTTTTTTTATACATTTTATAGTCAAAATTTAACCAAATTATTTAAAAATAAAAGTCAGTCAAGGGTAGACCTTGCTACCACGATCTGAAAAGTCAGACCTCTTGACTGATAATTTAATTATAATATATCTAGTTTCTAATCTAACAATTCTACTACAGCAGATTTTTAATTTCAGGACTTATACCACCAGCAGATAAATAAAAATCTTGAATTTTCTGGACGTACTCGTAAATCAGTTTGTGCAAACCTGAATCAAAATCTGAAAATCCTTCCTCTGATAAATCTTCATTTTCATGTTGCCAAGCTAAATGACCCGGACATGGTGCTTTTGACTTCCAAATTTTCTTGTCTTTGTCTGTTGGAGTCATGCTTTTATCCCAGATACGAATTATATATATATTATTTGGCCAGCTAAAGTAAACTCCCAACTCAATGAAAGATTTTTCTAAATTAGCTTCTATTTCGTAATATCTTGATGAAGGAAAATTTTCATTATATTGATGATCAACTATTAATTCCAATTTATTAGATTTGTAAGCCTGAATAATTGAATCTGAAATATATATCAAGTTATTTTCAAGTTGGCGATAATTAAAGTCAGTTCTTTTCTTTTCTGTCATGAGATTTCTAATTGTGAAATTTTTGCTAAATATTAACAGCAGTCAATTTAATTTGCTGCTTGAGATAGTTTTCCAAAAATTACCCCAGCAGAGTTACTATGTAATGTTCCTGATAAAGTCATAATTACTCTACTTCTATCTGTTGCTTGAGGTAACTGATTAACATTAATATTATATTCTTCTAAATCGCGGCTTTTTAGTTTAGCATTCACGGTAACTTCAAATGATTTAGGAAAATCACATCTATAATCAATAATATCTGAAAAATTTTGATTAATTATTTTTTTAATTATTGCTAAATCTAAACCAAAAAAGAAGTATTCATCTGAGCTTATTGGGAACACTTCAACTACTCCACTTCTATTTAAAACTAATGTTCGTGATAATGTATATGAATCAGGTATTTCAAATCTATCACTAAATCTATTTATCACGCGTTGTAAATTTAATTCTTCTTATTTATCCATTACCTGATTATCTCTTTTACGATTTGCTAATGCTATCAAATAATTGGCTCTAGAAAGTAGATTTAGTTGCTGAAGATAAAAGCTAAGTCTAGATAGTAATCGCATCTTTCTAGGGTTATTAAATTCATAAACTACTGGAGGATCTAAAATCCGACAATGTGCCATAACTTCAGGATTAGAGGAATAAGATGTTATGACACCGTAGAGTATATTGTTATTATTTGCTTTTGTGCGTTGTACTTGTTTCTTAGCTTCAATATCACTTTTCATAGTGTAAATTGAATTAGAATTTTTATTAGTCTCCGCATATGAACCTTTAGCCTCAACTTCAATAAATTGTTCCCCATCGGAAGCTATACAAAAATCCAAATCTTTTAGCTTTTGTGAATTATGAGGAGGAATAATATTCCAATCTGCTTGAGTCAGTCCATGAATATGACTAATTAAAGCTAGTGCTACTCCAATTCCTAATGTTTCAGTAAGTGATTTATCTTGGTTATCTGAACCATGATATTTTGCTCTGATAGTATCAGCATTTAGATCAAAATAATCTTCAATATATCCCCATCTTTTAGGTAATTTAGACTTTAATTCTTCATAACTATTGAATCCAAAGATAGGTTTTTGCTCTCTAAAAAGTCCATAAGTCCATAAATCTTCATTGCTACAATCAAACCCGTCCTCAACTAGCTTTGTTATAAGTTCATATTTCGGAGTGTTTTCTAATAATTTTCTGTGTTCTTCATTATAAAAGGATACCTTTATACTAGGCATAATAAATATTTTCACTCAACTTGATATCCATAATTGTATTACATAAAACTAACAAAGAATATGTATATCTTAGTGGAAATGTTCGCAGAATAAATAACCTTCCCTCTTCTTCCTCTTCTTCCTTCGTGTCCTTCGCGCCTTCGTGGTTCATTCCTCATAAAACAAAAGACGCAGAAAACGCCTCTCTTGCGCCTCTGCGTCTCTGCGTGAAAAAACCTAAACCATCTCAGAAGTCTGCACCGTAGGCTGTGCTTGAGGCTGGAACATAAACAGCGAATAAACCACATCACGGCGGATATTCACCATCATATCCAAGAACAACTCATAACCCTCACTCTTATACTCAATCAGCGGGTCTTTTTGACCATAACCACGCAAACCAACCGACTCGCGCAAAGCATCCATTTGTTGCAGATGTTCCCGCCACAAAGTATCTATGCGTTGGAGAATAAAGAACCGTTCAGCTTGACGCATCAAACCCGGTTGAATTTGGTCAATTTGCGCTTCCTTCATATCATAAGCAATACGCGCTTGTTCATGGAGGAAAGCCTTAATTTCCGGTACACCCATGTCCTCCAACTGACTGGCCTGCATATCAGCCAACAGGTAAACAAACTCCTTCACCTTATCCACCAACTTGTCTAATTCCCATTCTTCCGAAGGTAACTCAGGGTTGATGTAATAATCAACGATGTCATCCATCGTTTTTTCAGCGTATTTAATGACCTGTTCCTTTAAATCTTGACCTTCCAACACCCGGCGACGTTCCGCATAGATAGCACGACGTTGGTTATTCATTACCTCGTCATACTCAAACACCTGTTTACGGATATCGTAGTAATAAGTCTCGACCTTTTTCTGTGCGCCTTCCAAACTGCGAGTCAACATACCCGACTCAATAGGCATATCTTCCTCTACCTGGAACGCATTCATCAACCCAGCAACGCGATCGCCCCCAAAGATCCGTAATAAGTTATCCTCTAAACTGAGGAAAAACCTTGTCGTTCCAGGGTCGCCTTGTCTTCCCGCCCGTCCGCGCAACTGGTTATCAATACGGCGTGACTCATGGCGTTCTGTACCAATTACGTGCAAACCGCCTCTGTTGACCACATCATCATGTTCAGTGCTGGTAAACTCTTCATACTCATGCTTAATGCGCTGGTAAGCTTCCCGCAATTTCTGAATTACAGGGTCATCTGTAGGCGCTTTTTCCGCTGCTACAGCTACCTTTTCCTCTGCTTCCAACTCTGGTAAACTGCGTTCACCGTACTCCTTCACAGCCACTTCTACAGCTTCTTTTAATAGCTGTTCTGTCTCCTTCGATAGCTGGGTGGGGAAAATTTCTGGGGAAGCCCGCCAAGTTTTCACCTTTTTACCAGGAACAAAACCTTGACCGCCACCATGACCTGTAGGTAGTCCAGAAGCCCTTTGCATACTAAAAACATCTTCATCTTCTGGGCTGACGATACGGGGCATAAAATATTCCCGCAGTTTCAACCGCGCCATATATTCAGAGTTACCACCCAGGATAATATCTGTACCCCGTCCCGCCATGTTGGTGGCGATAGTTACAGCACCCCTGCGTCCTGCTTGGGCGACAATTTCCGCTTCCCGTTCCACGTTTTCCGGTCTAGCGTTGAGTAACTCGTGGGGAATATTGATTTCCTTCAGGAGTCGGCTAAGAAGTTCGGATTTTTCGACGCTAGTTGTACCCACTAACACAGGTCTACCATTTTCGTGCATTTCTGCACATTCTTTAGCGATCGCTCTCCATTTTCCAGCTTCGGTCTTAAACACCATATCAGACAGGTCTTCCCGTCTTCTCACCCGGTTGGTAGGAATAACAGTTACTTCTAACTTATAAATTTTTTCAAATTCCACCTCTTCCGTCTTTGCTGTTCCCGTCATTCCCCCCAACTTGGGATACAGCAAAAACAGGTTTTGATAGGTAATAGTTGCCAAAGTCTGGGTTTCTGGTTGAATTTCCACCCGTTCCTTCGCTTCAATGGCTTGGTGTAAACCATCACTCCAACGTCGTCCTGGTAGTACCCGACCTGTAAATTCATCCACAATTACAACTTCATCATTGCGGACTATATAATTCACATCCTTGAGGAACAATTCCTTAGCCTTAATTGCATTAAAGACAAAATGCGCCCAAGGATTTTCCGGGTCAAACAAATCTGTCACACCCAACAGATTTTCCGCTTCTGCAAAACCCTCATCAGTTAAAAGAACGTTACGATCCTTTTCATTAACTTCGTAATGTTCATCTTTTTGGAGAGTAAAGGCAATTTCCGCTGCTTGCAAATATTTTTCTGTCGGTCTTTCCACCTGACCAGAAATAATTAACGGTGTCCGGGCTTCATCAACTAAAATCGAGTCTACTTCGTCAATAACGCAATAATTAAACGGACGTTGCACCACCTCAGCCATAGAGGTAGCCATGTTATCCCGCAGGTAGTCAAAACCGATTTCACTGTTAGTTACATAAGTAATATCACAGTCATAGTTTTTCCTCCGTTCCGTTGGACTCATGGTAGCTTGAATCAGCCCCACGCTTAAACCCAAGAACCGGTGTACCTGACCCATCCATTCTGCGTCCCGACGTGCCAAGTAATCGTTAACAGTAATAACGTGAACACCTTTACCAGTGAGGGCATTTAAATAACTCGGTAAGGTAGCCACCAAGGTTTTACCTTCACCTGTTTTCATTTCGGCAATTTGCCCAGAATGCAGAATCACCCCACCTAATAATTGCACATCAAAGTGGCGTAACCCTAACACACGCCGTCCTGACTCTCGGACAACAGCAAAAGCTTCCGGTAAAATATCATCCAGAGTTTCACCTTTAGCTAGTCTTTGTCTAAATTCAGCGGTTTTACCTTTTAACTCATCATCAGAAAGTGCTTTAATTTCTTCCTCTAACAGGTTAATTTCTGTAATGTAAGGCTGGTATTTTTTAAGTTTACGAGCGTTGGGATCGCCCAACAAGAGTTTTAGCATGGCAGTTTATGGAAATAAATCAAGGGGAATGGAAATTAAAGTTTTAGCTAATAGCTATATGATTATAGACACTTTACCCAACCCAGCTATTATGCTTATGGATGGCTGAGAAATGAGAATTTACTCAAAAACCAAATGAAAAAACCCCAATCACCTGGATATGATGATTGGTTTCAATCTATATTTTATATTTAAAGTCCCTTTATAGTATCATTTTGTCAGCAGAAGGCGCAGGGGACAGGTAACAGGTGACTGATGTTCACAAGCAAAAATGAATTTTTAATTTTTAACTTACCTTTGGGGGTGAAAATCCCCTGCTTCTACAAGCAGCGGGTTTTGCGTCGGCGTAAAATCCCCGTTGCAAAACGTAATTCTAAATTCTAAATTCTAAATTCTGCATTCTTTTAATTGTTTTCTGGTGTCAAGCTGCGGAAATTATAATCCTTAGCACCAGGATGACAACTGATACAACCGTCCATTGTCACAGGGTTTGGTAATTTTACACCAGGATGCAAAGCCTTGAAATAACGAGATTTCCCGAGGCGATAGGGTGTATCTTCGTCTTGGAGTTGCACACGAGAGAATGTAGAAACATATTTCCACACAAATATGCGCTGCGGATCTGCTAAAGGCTGAATTTGTGCGCCGTAATGCTGGGAGTCTTCGAGAATATTTTTCCAAGTTTGGGTGGGAAATACTTGTGGTGGTAAGGCAATATGACAGGTTGAACAGTTTTCTATGTATAATTGTTGCCCTAATTGGTAATTTGCGGGTACTACGTCAACGGTGCCAATTGCTGGGGGGTTAGCGGCCTGGGTGCTGGTGGCTAAACCCAGTATAAATCCTATGGCGATACTCCAAGCGAAAATCACCAGCATGACAATCAGCAGTTGGCGTTTGAGTTTTTTGTGGGATGATTTAGGTTTAAATAAAGTAGACATTAGTTTAAGTGCTTGAAGTTAGATATCTAGTATTTTGCACACCTAATATACAATTTATAACATTTAATTGCATCATTTATGATTTATTAACAGGGTTTATTTTTTAAACTTAATTAAATTAATTCTTTTTCAATAAGTTCAATTAATTCCAGAATATTACGAGATTCACTAGCTTCTACATTAGATTCTTCTATTATATGAACATGATGGGGAAAATTAGGTAAATCTGGAAAATGTTGCATATTATCCCAGCGTTTTCTTAAATTTTGCTTTTCTTCATCCATCCACTGATAATGATAATCCAGGGTGAAAAAATGTCCGTTAATAATAGTAAAGGATTCTGCTATTTCTAAAAAATCATTATTTACTAAAGTTAATCTAGCTCGGAAATATCCCCGATCAAATAAAGTTTTTTCTTCCACGATAGAGATTTTGATAATGATGCGACTTGTTGCCAGCTTAATTTTTACCGTATTAATATAATCTTGTAATTCCATCGGTTCACTATGCTATTATATTAAGTCTATTATTTATTGTGAATTTGTTGTTTAGCATTTGTCCACTTTTCATAAAATACACTCCATTCTATCATATCTATTTCATCTCCTAATTGTCCTTCTTGAAATTTTTGATAGAAGTCGCTAGAAGACATTTGATATTTTGTCTCAAAATTCTTTAAACTTTGTTCTAAGTCTGAAATATCTTGCTGGGTTGAATTGACCGATAGTGAAGATGATTTTACCTGATTAACTTTACTTTCTAAAAGCTGTCTTTCTGCTGGAGATAAAGAGAGGATAATTTGAGCGATAGATTCAACTAATTGGGTATTCATAATGTAATTTTTACCGTTGATTAGTTTATACCAGGTTAATTTTGAAAACTCTTATTTTACAAGGATGGTTGGTTGTCTTACCTCATGGATATTCAAAGTGCTATATTTCTTCATTATATTTTATTTATCCAAATTTAACTAGCAGTTAAGAAATTAGGTTAATACAGATTTGGGCAATTCTATTTTTTTACACGATGTGTTATTTACAGTTTTTATAATTTCTTTCAAAAAGTTCAATCCCATAATATTCTTCTGCAAACTCTATCGCCAATGCTTGCCAACTTGCATCAAATCTAGGGTAAAATTTAGGAGTGCAAACATAAGCTTCTAGAATTAACCCGGCGTAGTTTCTATTTAATTTAAAGTTAAATAAACTAATAGTATTTGTTTATTGCGTAATAGCCTCTTATCTGTACCTATGTCTAGCCCTTGCTTCTGCGCTGGTTGCCCTTACTTAGAACTCTCCGTAACATGAATAACTGTCATCACCAAGTACAAATTCGCCATGAGAATCACCACATCCTAGAAGTCCCTGTTTACCATCTATAGGAATAAAACCAACCCTCGTAGCATTGCTGACAGTAAATAATTTATTGCCATCAAATCCTTCTACAATAGTTTCAGTACCTTTAAATTTAATAATAAATGTATTATCATCGAAGTCAATACTGGCAATGATAAAAGATTGTCCTTTATAGTCTGTGACTGAAAATTCTTCTCTCAACTCTATTTGTAGAAAATCAGCAAAATTTGGAAAAACGTTTGATAGAAGTTCCTTAATATCGTCAAATTTGCTCATCTTCTTTTAAAAGTTCTAGCGTGGATACTGTCCAAAGCCTGAAAATCACCACCAAAAATTTCGGAAACAGTATCCAAATAATTTTGTTGAATAGTACCTTTTTCAGTATTAAAAATTTATTCACCATAATTTGTTTTTTCAGAAATAGATTGATTACCTAATGAGTAAGCAGAAAAATCATTTGCTTTTAACCAGGAGTCTTTAGGAATTATTTGTGCTACTTCAGCTTCTGCTGCGGGATTTTTTTCCACTACTCTATTTGCAAAGAGTAGATTATTAAAAACTGTGAGTATGTAAGGACTATGGGTAGTAATAATCAGTTGATTATCTTCATCGTGATTCACCATTAAAGCTAATAATTCAATCAGTTGTTTTTGGGCAACAGGAAATAAATGTGCTTCTGGTTCTTCTATGATTCTTAATACTTTTACATCGTCAAGTATGTTAAGGAAAATATCTTGTAAAATCCTTATACACTCTTGCTGTCCTGATGAAGCATTAGACAGATAAACATATTCCTCTGTTTCCTGGTTAAATACAATTTTTTCTCCTCTGTTATCAATACAGTATTCACCTTTCATTATTTTATTTATTTTATATGTAATTAGA
>NZ_LUFH02000099.1 GCF_001586785.1 Sphaerospermopsis aphanizomenoides BCCUSP55 | reverse complement strand
TTTTGGGTTCAAATTTTATACATATCAAATTAGAAATTTATTTTTGAATAGTCTCCTTTTGAATTTAGTTCTTTATTCTTTTTTAAGAATAACAAAAAAAAGGTTAAACTAGTGAAAAATCGGCGCTCAAAAGATGAAGATTGGAATAAATAAATTCCATAAAAATAAGTGAAACATATTAAATATAATTACTGAAAATATCTTCTTGTTATCAAGAAAAAAAACTTAACTAAACACCAAGTTGATCAGTAAATTTGTCATTACTGGTATTCAAGTTTTTTCTACCACCACAGGTTTACGTCTCTAAAGCAGTTAATCACCTATGAAAACACCTACAGCATTGCCAACTCGTCTGGATTTCTACTATCAGCAAATTAAGACAATTATTTTATCTCGACAAAATCCTATTACTGGATTACTGCCAGCGAGTACAGCAATTACCGCTCATGGTGATTATACTGATGCTTGGGTCAGAGATAACGTTTATAGCATTTTAGCCGTTTGGGGATTAGCTCTAGCCTATCGCAAGTTAGACAACGACGAAGGACGAACCTATGAACTAGAACATAGCGTCGTCAAGTTGATGCGTGGCTTACTTTTCGCCATGATGAAACAAGCGCATAAAGTAGAGAAATTTAAACACACCCAATCTCTACTAGATGGACTACACGCCAAATACAACACAGCCACTGGTGATATAGTCGTTGGTGATGATGAATGGGGACATTTGCAAATTGATGCCACATCAATATTTTTACTGATGTTAGCGCAAATGACCGCCGGAGGATTGTCCATTGTTTATACAGTAGATGAAGTCAATTTCGTCCAAAATTTGGTTTATTATATTGGACGAGCTTACCGCACACCAGACTATGGAATATGGGAAAGAGGTAACAAAATTAATCATGGTAGTGCAGAATTAAACGCCAGTTCCATAGGTATGGCCAAAGCAGCATTAGAAGCTATCAACGGACTCAATTTATTTGGTATACATGGCAGTCAAAATTCCATCATTCACGTACTACCTGATGAAATTGCCAGAGCCAGAATTACACTAGAATCTTTATTACCAAGAGAATCAGGTTCTAAAGAAGTTGATGCAGCACTTTTAAGTATTATTAGTTATCCTGCCTTTGCAGTCGAAGATGTGCAGTTGCGTGAATCTCCTGGTGAGACACTACGCGATCGCACCTTTAACAAAATCATCACCAAACTAGCGGGTAAATACGGCTGTAAAAGATTTCTCCGCGATGGACACCAAACAGTTTTAGAAGATCCCCACCGCTTACATTACGAACCTGGAGAACTAAAAGAATTCGAGAATATAGAATGTGAATGGCCGTTATTTTTTACATATTTAGTTCTCGATGGACTATTTCGTGGTGAACAAGAACAAGTTAAAAAATATCAAACACTATTAGAATCATTACTAGTAGAAATAGATGGACTGAAAGTATTACCAGAACTATATTATGTTCCCGTTGAAAACGTTGAAGCCGAAAAATTAGCTCCTCAAACTCAAACTCGTTTACCTAACGATAATATCCCCTTAGTGTGGGCGCAAAGTTTATATTTTCTTGGTCAAATGTTGAGTGAAGGATTAATAGCAATTGGTGAGATCGATCCTTTAGGTAGACATTTATTTATCAAGAAAAAACGGGAAGCATTAATACAAATAGCCTTACTTGCAGAAGACGAAGACCTACAAGCAAAACTAGAAGTTCACGGTATTGAAACTCAAACTCCTAGCCAAATCGAACCAATTCAAGTGAGAAAAGCTGACGAACTTTCTCAAATTTATACACAAATTGGTCGAAACGATAAACTTGGGTTAACTGGTCGTCCGGTAAGACGTTTACGAAGTTTAACAACATCAAGAATTTTTAGAATTTCTGGAGAAACAGTTGTATTTTTGCCATCCTTTGTGGATTCTCAGCAATTTTATTTAACCCTTGATTACCATTTCCTAGTCGATCAACTCAGAAGCGAATTAGCCTACATTCAAAAATATTGGAGTGATTTAGGTCGTCCGACTCTCACTTTAATGTTAACCCACACCATGCTAGAAATTGGGTCTGAAGCATTATTAGAACTCATGCAAGAACTCAAAGATGGTGTTTGTAATGGAGTAAAAGTAAAATTAGGGAGAATCAATCAGTTGATGTTAACAGCAGGAATTCAAACAATAGACTTCCTGCCCAATGCTGAATTTTCCCAATTACCATTAAAAAATGCAGGTATTCGTTGCTATTATCTAACTTACAATCCGGCAAAAAACTGGCGATTAGGACATACCCAAGAATTCCAAATGGAGTGTGAAACTGACCTGAGTTCATTGTTGGAACATTTACGTTCCTCAGAAAATATTTATGAGCAAATTGAACTACTACAGACATTAAAAAGGTTACAGGGATTAAAATTTGATACAGGATATGGTGGACCAGGACAACCTGTAACAGTAGCAGATTTACTAGATGAAGTTTACAGAAAAGCAGGTGACTTTGGTATTTGGGCTGTAGTCCGTCGGGCTGCGGGTTTACGCCAAATGGTAGATATTGGCTTATCTGATGCAGTCACCAGTATAATAGTGCGAGGTAAACAAATTGCAGTAGGTAGAGCTTACAGTGAAGCCTCCCTCATTGTGTTACCCATGTCTCATAATGAAATTGCCGAAAAAATTAATAACTTCTGTCGTGAGGATATCCGCGATCGCGTTCTCACCCAAGAAATATTGATTTATTTAGGAGTATTAATCAAATCAGAACCAGAATTATTTAAAGGACTCTTAACACTGAGAGTTGGTTATCTCATCCTCTTAATTACCAGCGAAATAGCCAAAGAATTGCGTGTTACCCAAGATGAAGCCTACGATTACTTAATGCAGCTTTCACCCTTTGAAGTTAAAAATCGCCTACATAAAGTCCTAACTGGATATAGTGGTGTAAGTGGTTTATTACGTCAACAAGAATTACTCCACGTCAAACAAAAAGAAAGTGATATTGCATGGGTAGTGCTACCAGCAATTAACGAAGAAATTGAAACTCCTCCAGAAAATTGGCGCAGATTTCGTCAAGCAGAAGGCGCACTCAACCGTGTTCCCAAAGACTTTTTTAAACAAGTTTGGCTATTAATGCAACATTGTAAGGGTCTAGTAATTGGCGACAAACTAGAAAGACGTAATCGTTTAGATAGTGAAGTCATGCTATCAGAAATGACAGCAGGAGAAAGAAACTTTGCCTTATTAGTAGAGCATTTGCTCAATAAAATTGAAGCGCCAGAATATCGCCAAGTCAACGTAGAAGCATTAATGGAACTAGCAGCAATAGTCGCTAATAACCCTAGGTTACAAATTGAAGAATATATAGTTTTAGATGTGTTAGTTGGTCATGCAGTGCGGTTAGCATGGCTAGAAAATCATCCTCATCGCAGTCATAATTATGATGAAGATAAAGGTTTAGCATGGCCACATTTTTACAACACCTCTCCTCAAGATTCAGCTAATTATATCTTGAAAGCGTTTAGATACTTGCTAGAGTTTGGAGAAGAGGTTTAAACGCAGAGGAACACAGAGGTAAACGCAGAGGAACACAGAGAATGCAAGAGAATGAGTTGACTGGTTTGATTATTGGTTCCGCGATGAGGATACATACTGCATTGGGTCCAGGGTTGTTAGAGTCAGCCTATGAGGAATGTTTAGACTATGAACTCAAAAAAGCCAATCTCAATGTTGGGAGACAAATTTCTGTCCCCTTGATTTATGAAAATGTCAAATTAGATTGTGCTTATCGTTTAGATTTGCTAGTTGAAAACAAAATTATTGTCGAAGTTAAATCAGTAGAATCCATCAAACCAATTCACTCCGTTCAACTTCTCACCTATCTCAAACTAGCTAACTGTAAACTAGGACTAATCATCAACTTTAACGTCCTCCACCTCAAAGATGGCATTAAACGAGTAGCTAACAACCTCTAACTCCGCGTTCCTCTGCGATTACCTCCGCGTTCCTCTGCGTTAAAAAAAATCCTCTACTTCATAGAAACAGCATCAACATCAACAGTATTATCTGGAGATGTAGACTCATTCACACTAGTTTCTACATGACCTTTTTTCGCTTTCCAACCATCAATTACTAATCCAGAAACTTCGGAAACCAGCAATGTCAAAAGTAAAAGATCATCAATTTGTCCAACCACTGGGATAAAGTCTGGAGCAATATCTATGGGGCTGAGAAGATAAGCTATTGTGCCAAGAATTACCCACCAACGATATTTAGGATTACGCAGTACATTACGATACCAAGTGTACAGTGATTGAATTGAGAAGTTCATATTTTTAACCTCTAGTTAATTCTTATTTTGCCAAATCATCCTCTAAACTCCCGGTGGGAATAACCGTCCTATTGTGTATAGATGATGGTAATCGTCATGCTTTGTTAATAACTACTTGTCTAGCGATAAAGTTAGGTGAGTGTGGTAATGGTGCATTAATCTCTAGAATAAAAATGCTTTGCCATTGTTGCTCTAGTAATGGAGGGAGGAGACTTACACAGTGGATATTTTAGATTTGTTTCATAAGGGCGGTCCAGCAATGTGGCCTCTGCTGGTGCTGTCAGTCCTGTCTTTAAGTGTCATTTTTGAGCGTTTTTGGTTTTGGTTGCGAATTTTGACACAAGAAAAGGAAATAGTTGACCGCGTTCTTGATGCTGCTAGTGAAGATTGGGATATAGCTACAGAAATAGCCCAAAAAGCTACTGATCAACCGATTGGACGTTTTCTTTACGCACCCCTACGCTTGCAAAAAAGCGACGCAGAAACTTTTCGATTGGCTCTAGAATCAACAGCTGCTGAAGAGGTAGCGGGGATGCGCCGGGGCGAAAAACTTTTAGAATCTGTGATTGCTCTTTCGCCGCTGTTAGGACTGTTGGGTACGGTTTTAGGTTTGATTCAGTCTTTGCGCTCAATTCGTATTGGTGATTTGGGGACTGAATCTACAGCAGGCGTAACTACTGGGATTGGTGAATCTTTGATTAGTACGGCTGCTGGTTTAATAGTTGCGATCGCTAGTTTAGTATTCTATCGTCTGTTTCAAGGGTTCGTAGTTAACCAAATCAAAGTTTTTAATAAAGCTGGCAACGATTTAGAGTTACTTTACCGTCAGTCTCCGCCAGATCCCAATAAAAGTACATCAGCAATAGTACGAGAATCTACACGGGAAAGCTTTAGTTCACCCCGTAAACGCCGTAAAAACAACTCAACTCTCACCTCTGAACCTTCTATAGAGGAAACAGCCCCAAGTTCTCTAACTAACTCGGCACAAGAACTAGAAAATGAAAGTTAACCTACATACTCCCATTGAAGAAGTCCAAATTCAAATCATCCCCTTAATTGATGTCGTTTTTTGTATCCTGACGTTTTTTCTGTTAGCAGCGTTGCAATTTACTAGACAACAAGCAATTAATGTTGATTTACCCAAAGCCAGCACAGGCGCAACTTCTGCTGCTAGTTTACAGAATGACATCTTGCCTGTAACTATTGATGCTGTCGGTCAAATTTACATTGAAAAAGAACCTATTCCATCTGATCAGTTGCAAGCACGATTACAACAGTATGTGCAAGCGAATCCTAATGGCGTTTTGGTGCTGAATGCTTCGCGGACAGCGACATATAACGATGTGATCCAAACATTAGATTTGCTCAGACAAGTGGGAGGTAATCGTGTGTCTTTGGGAATTATTCCCGGCTCATCTCAACCAATCTCTAATTCTCCTAACTTTTCTACTACCCCTCAATTTCCCATACCTAATACTGTGCCAATTCCGGGTAGTGATCCACAAAATAATTTTAACCCTTCTCTACCCCCAGCCCCAAATCCATTTCCCGCACCAGGGCAAAATATCAATCCTAACTCACCAATCGTTCCCAATAACAGCATACCCCAAGTTCCAGTAGCACCAGAAAACAGTAATTCAACACCTAAAAGGTGAATTAATTTGTGTAAAAGTTTATAGGTTAAAATTCCCCCAAATCATATTTAAGAATATCGGCAAGGGGGAATTTTATTGTTTATTTTGACCAATATCACGAAAAATTAGATAAACCTAAAGATATCTAAAATAAATTGACGTTAGATAAAAAACCTCTGCTAATTTATAAATAATTGGTTAAGCTACAAAGATTTTCTGATCCATAGACCAAGTATTTTATCGCCAATCGCCATTTACGTTTCAAGGGTTGCGGCAATGAATATTGTGACACTGTTAATTGTTTGGATAGTCACTTCTATCAGCTTGTGGATTATTAGTAAATTACCATTGGGGGTGGAAATTGATACTCCAGGTAAAGCTGTCTTTTCCGCAGCAGTTCTTGGTATTATCACAGCATTAGTTAGACCAATATTAGGTTTTGTATTTACGATACCAAATGTAGTCACATTTGACTTATTATCTGGTATCTTTACATTCATGATTGCTGTTGTATGTTTTAGTATTGCCGCTTGGTTAGTAGAAGGTTTTCGCTTACGTTACGGTATTTGGAGTGCTGTTTTAGGAGCGTTCACACTCACTATTATTAACAACATCATCTACAAATTACTCGGTGTGTAGATAATTCGTAATTTATAAGCATTCAGCCGTCAGTCGTCAGCTATCAGCTTTGAAGCTGGGAATACAAAGCATAAAAATTAATGATCAGCGTCTCATTTTCCTAAAATCCAGACTTCTGAATCTTTGCTCTTGCTGTTATTAGCTGATTACTGATGACTGATTACTGAATACTTAACTTACGAATTACTCATTGTTACTGGGAGGAGTTACCGGAGCAGTTGATTTTTGCTGACGCTGATCGCGCTTTTTCCGTTCAGCTGCCAACATATCTGCCATCACTATCAGTGCTTGTGCCATTTTATCCAAGTTAGAGCGATATAGGTCTAAATCTTTGGTCAGTTTTTCTTCAGATAAATGTAAACCTTGAGCGATCGCTGTTAGTGCCTCATTCCGTTGCTTGTCATCTTTAACAAATTCAGGATCTGACATTTCCAATAATGAAAACAGACCAATAGCAAACAAACGGCTGTATTTAAAGTTAGCATTATCAGCGTTCGCCTTTGGCGCTGCGCTCTGCGCTATCGCTTGCAGTTGTGCTTGCAAATCAGCATCTTGATCCAAATGAGTAGTTTGGCTTAACCATGAAATTAAATCTTTCGCTGGTAAACTTTGCGCTACAACTTTTAATCTAGCTGCATCCTGTCGATAGCGTTGTGGATCTTGCTCTACAGCTTGACACAAGGCGTTAAAAATGGACGCTTGATCCAGCTCTGGTTGATAGCCTTGCATAAAGCGGTCAAACGTTGTAACTACGCCTAAAGCATAAATAGAATTGTAGCTAAAATCCACATTTACCGACAATAGATGCATTTCCACCATCAACTCTTCTACTACCCGACGGTAAATAGTGTTGATCGGACGGGTATGAAGGTTGTAGAAAGTTCGCTTTGTATCAGAGACAGTACGGACGTTATTCACAAAGAAAATGTTAAGGGCGACGTATTCTTATTTTCTCGTTTAAAGGTTACTTTGCCAAGTTATGTTAAGAAGACAGGAGTCAATAGTCAGAAGCCAGAAGAAGAAATTTTCCCTCTGCACCTGAAGCACCCCTGCTCCCCTAGCTGCCAGAACTACTATCTTTAAACACAACTTGGGATTATGAGCTTGTCTTCACAATTAATTACTTTGGGTCAATACCTAACCGGAGAATTTAATAACCGAGAACAAGCTATGGCAGAGCCTGTTTGGTATGTTCACCTGCGGCTATGGCAAAGACCTATTAATATTTTTTTAGAGGATAGTATTACTCTTTTTGCTGAACAAGCCAATATTGTTAATCTCGATCAACCCTACCGACAAAGAATTATGCGCTTAACACAGGGTGCTGAAGGTTTGCAAGTGCAATACTATATGCCTAAAGACCCCAGTTCCTTGAAAGGAGCAGGAAATAATCCCGCTTTATTGAATTCCCTCACATCCGAGCAGCTAGATTTACTACCAAGCTGTATTCTCTCCATTACCCAGGAAACACTAGCCCCCAACCTTTATCGGTTTACTGCCTCTCCACCTCCAGAAACCCTTTGCAGCTTTACTTATCTTGGCAACAGCATACAAGTTGCCTTGGGGTTTGAGGTAACACACACAACATTTCTCAGCTACGACAAAGGAATTGACTCAGAAACTGGAAAAGCAACATGGGGGGCTGTTGTTGGCCCTTATCGTTACCAAAAAATTCGTAATTTGTAATTTGTAATTAGGAAACGGCAAGAGGCAGGAGTTCTTGAATTTTTAATTTTTAATTTTTAATTTTTAATGGATTTGTGCTTTTACCCTGTCACCTATCACCGGCTGTAGTCTTGGGAGTAGTTTGAGGAAGTTGCTCAAAACTATTATTTTCTTTATTGACTGAGTTGGGTAAGATAGCTGCTAATGCTTCTTCTTCAGTTTCATAAATTTCAAATACTGTATCCATCATTGTCACCTCAAACACCAGTTTGGCATCTGGATGGACATTACAAATGCAGAAACTGCCCTTAGCTTTATCAGCATCACGCATCCCCGCAACCAACGAGGTGAGACCGGAACTATCAATAAAATCTACCTCTCCTAGGTTCACAGCTACATGACGAGTTAGTTTAGAAATACACTCTTGTAATTTCAGGCGAAATTGCCAAGCAGTAGTGATATCTAGACGACCTTTTGGTTTCAAGACAATCACAGTATTCCCGTTTTCAGTTGTATGGGTTTTTTGGTCTATTTCCACTGTATTCTCCGTGATGTTGTCCTGAAGATGAATCAGTGAGCTAAAAAACTTGCTGTTCTAGCAATCTTAAAATTTCACCATGACTGGTATTTTTTCCATCCATCATCCTGAGTTAGTTAATTAACTCACGAGTTACAAGATGCCCTTGATCTGACGCTGAAAATTGGCAAGCGATAGCTACAAATACAACATTGTTGCTCAATGTTCTGTATTTAGTAGTTTAACTCACTGAAACAGTCTTGAGTATTTAGATTCTGAGTGCTGAGTAAATAAGATGAAAAAATTATGTCTGAATATGCAAACTACCAAACACAAAAGCCCTCATCTACTTCCTGAAAACAAATGTGTGGATTTTTACTCAGCTTTAAATACTCATTACTGTTGATTTGTTTTCCAGTTTATCCAATCTTGAGGCTTAAGGAAAGTTTCATATAATTCAGCTTCAGGAGTATTGGGTTCTGGTTTGTAGCCATATTCCCAGCGGACTAAAGGTGGTAGGGACATGAGAATTGATTCTGTACGACCATTAGTTTGCAGTCCAAAAATTGTACCCCGGTCATAAACCAAGTTAAATTCTACATATCTGCCCCGACGGTATAGTTGAAAATTACGTTGGCGATCGCTATATTCAATTCCATGTCGCCGTTTGACAATGGGGACATAAGCTGGTACAAAAGCTTGGCTACAATCTTGCACTAAAGCAAATAATTCTTCCCAAGTCCGTGGTGTGAGTTTTCCTACTTTATCGCTATAAAGAGCAGCTTCTCCATTGGGATCTGGACCGCGATAAATAGTCCCTTGACCATCTTGGTAATCTAAAAATAGACCACCCACACCTCTGGTTTCCCCACGGTGTTTGAGGTAAAAATATTCATCACACCACCGCTTAAACACAGGATAATACTCAGGGTGATGTTGATCGCAAGCCTGTTTGAGAGTTTGATGGAAATGGGTAGCATCCTCAGCAAAGGGGTAATAAGGTGTCAAATCAGCACCACCACCAAACCACCAAACTGGGCCAGCTTCAAAGTAGCGGTAATTCAAATGAACTGTAGGTACATAAGGATTACGAGGATGTAACACCAAAGAAGTACCCGTTGCATAAAAACCGTGTCCCTTTGCTTCTGGACGTTGGGCTAAAATTGATGGGGGAAGATGAGAACCCCACACTTCAGAAAAATTTACACCCGCTTGTTCAAAAATTGCGCCATCACGCAGGACACGAGATCGCCCCCCACCTCCTTCTGGACGTTGCCAACTGTCCTCCTGAAACTTACCAACACCATCCAGTGCTTCCAAAGCTTGAGTAATTTCATCTTGCAGTTGCTGCATAAACTCACTAACTCTAGCCTGAGCGTCAGGAGCCGGCAGAAAATTATTCGATGATTCTACAGCGAGAGTGGGGGCTTGCGAGTTGGTCAACATAGATTCCCGAACCTAAAATTACAATTTCTGTGAAAGCTACAAAGTTTCATTTTAAAAATTTGTTGACAATTAGAGCTAGAAATTTGACTCCATTTGTCAAAACTGCTTTTTCTTAGCTGTCAAAACCAATTGAGCATCTTGACTAGAGCTATTGTCCGATCCAAAAAAGCTAACTAATGCTAATGCTAACAATAGCCAGCTTTTCCTTCCTGCTTCACCAGTTCGACTGCGCTCACTGACCGCCTAGAAGTGTCGGCACTATCTAGTCCACAGGCTAACACGGTCAATCTGACCGCTTCTTGTTTTAAGTTAATTGCAGCGTTTACATCTCTGTCACACTCAAAGCCGCATTTTTCACATTTAAACACTCTTTGAGATAATGACAAAGATGATTTTTTCTCTCCACAACTTGAACAAGTCTTACTACTAGGATAAAATCTATCCACAATTACTAACTTACTGCCATATAATTGTGTTTTATATTCTAGCTGCCTTCTAAATTCATAAAAGCCCATATCTGATATAGCTTTTGATAATTTCCCATTAGCTAACATCCATGACACATTAAAATCTTCTATCCCTATAACCGCGTGGTTTTTACTGAAATAAGTGGTGATTTTGTGTAATGTATCTTTTGTGATGTTACCTATTTTTTTTTGGTGTAATCTCGCTATTTTGATTTGCGCTTTTTTATAGTTATTTGAACCCACTTGTTTATGTCGATTCAAATATTGTATTCTTGCCAATTTCTTTTCATACTTTTTATAGCTTTTTAATCCATCAAATATTTCTCCTGTTGATAATGTGGCTAGATGATTTATTCCTAAGTCAACTCCTAAAAACTCTTGCTTTTTCGTGTGTAGGTCTATTGCCGTAGGAAATTTGATTTTATCTTCAGGGTGCAGTTTGTTATGTAATAATACCTGTTGACATAGTGCTAACCCTTGATTCCAAGCGTGTCTAGCTACTCCTGCGTGTTGCGCCAGTAGTAGTAGTTGTTGCTTGTTGACTTTGAGTTGGGTTTTGAATCCTAGTAGCATACAGCGATTTTACTGTAATTCTGTCACCAAGCGAGCAGATGACAGGAATTTTTGGGCAAATGATAAGTATTTGTGAGTTTTAGTTAAGAAAACAGTAACTAGCTACTAGCTACTAACCCTCAAATCCCTATAAACTTGTATATTCATTAAGTTTCTTTGCAGTTATTGTGGAGAAAATTCTGTTTTAAAATTCTCAGGTCTATTGACATATAGTGCCTGTAGGAAAAACACAGCCATTTCCTGCTAACCAGCTATTTTTATGAGTAGAGGTCGATTACAATTTTCCCAGATGTCAGAGTAACCAGACAGATTGTAGCCAGGAGGATTAGGACAGTGCAAGGTTGGTTTTCCAAATTCATCCACCGCAAACGTCGTCGGTTTTGCGCCTCTCTGGTGCGGACGTATCGAGAAATCAGTTCTGCCTCTGTCGATGAACTTTGGCAAAAAGTAGTTGACTTAACAGATGTTTCCTGGCATCCACTACTTAAAAGTACAAATGTACCATTAGGATTAGTACCCAAACCTGGATTAATTTTCCAAGCAGTAACACGCTTTTGGCCGATTCCTATCCAGATTTTTGTAGAACGGGTAAATCCCAAACAAATGCTGAGTATCCGTGTTATTGCCATTCCAGGCATTGAAGAACGGGTTATTTACCAAGTAGAGTCAACGGTTTGTGGCAGTTATTTGTCTTATTCTGTAACTCTACGTGGTTGGTTATCACCCCTCATTTGGTCTTTATCCCGTCCCTATGTAGATCGAGTAGCACGCTCCTTAGTCGAAGCAGTAGAAAAGCCAGCATTGCAAGCTGTATCAGGACAGAAAAAATCTTTGGATAATAGTTGTTTTGATTTTTAGGTCAGGTGACAGGTGACAGGTGACAGGTGACAAAAAGCAGCGGCTAGTCGAAAATTAATAACCCAATGACTAATGACTAATGACTAATGACCCAAGAAAGTTAATATGCAAGTAGGTGAAAATGAAAATTTTTTAAGCTTTATTAAGGCGGCAACGGTATACACGCTATGTATCAAGTCCTCGATTCCCAGTCAGTTCTAGAAGTATTGCGACCAGTCGAAGATCCAGAGCTTCGCAAAAGTCTGGTAGAACTGAACATGATTCGCAACGTAAAAATTGATGGTGGTAAAGTTAGCTTTACTTTGGTGTTGACCACTCCCGCCTGTCCTTTAAGGGAATTTATTGTTGAAGATTGTAAAAAAGCTGTTAATCAACTACCTGGTGTAACAGATATCAGTGTGGAAGTAACAGCAGAAACACCACAGCAAAAAAGCTTACCTGACCGTACTGGTGTTGATGGTGTCAAAAATATTATTGCTGTTTCTAGCGGCAAAGGTGGCGTTGGTAAAAGTACAGTGGCGGTAAATATCGCAGTTGCTCTAGCACAAACAGGAGCGAAAGTGGGCTTGCTGGATGCGGATATTTACGGACCAAATGACCCCACAATGTTAGGTTTAGCTGATGCTGAAATTGTTGTTCGCTCTACAGAAAAAGGCGATATTTTAGAACCTGCGTTTAATCATGGCGTTAAATTAGTCTCGATGGGCTTTTTGATTGACCGAGATCAGCCAGTTATTTGGCGCGGTCCTATGTTGAATGGTGTAATTCGTCAGTTTCTGTATCAGGTGGAATGGGGAGAAATTGATTATTTGATTGTGGATATGCCACCAGGAACGGGAGATGCTCAGTTAACTTTAACCCAAGCAGTACCAATGGCGGGCGCAGTAATTGTCACTACACCGCAAACTGTAGCTTTGTTAGACTCACGCAAGGGTTTGCGGATGTTTCAACAGATGAATGTCCCAGTATTGGGAATTGTGGAAAATATGAGCTATTTTATTCCTCCTGATCAACCCGATAAGGAATATGACATTTTTGGTTCTGGTGGAGGTTCAAAAACTGCCGCAGAATTAGGAGTACCACTACTGGGATGTGTCCCTCTAGAAATTTCCACCAGAATTGGTGGTGATAATGGTGTACCAATAGTTGTAGCCGATCCAGATTCAGCTTCTGCCAAAGCCCTCACCGCGATCGCTCTAACTATCGCTGGTAAAGTATCAGTCGCTGCACTGACATAATCATTGGTAATTGGCAGCAGAAGACAGGAAGCAGGAGGTAATAAATTCTCTCCACACTCCCCTGTTAAGAGTTACGTCAACAGTAATAACTAATAACTGTTAACTCATAACTTTTAACTGCTCCCAATCCCCGTTTAACCTGAAGTTCCTCTTCGCACAATGTTGTTAAAATCTTCACTCCCCAAAATCCGTTGGCAATATTGGGTTAAGCCCTGGCAACAAGTAGATTGGATTTTATTTTGTCTACCCGTTGTCGTCAGTATGTTTGGCGGTCTCATGATTTTGAGTACAGAACTCAAACAACCAGTGACTGACTGGTGGTGGCATTGGCTTGTAGCTGGTATTGGCTCAATCATCGCTCTATTTTTAGCTCGTTGCCGCTACGAAAACCTCATGCAGTGGCACTGGATCACCTATGGACTGACTAACTTCAGCTTAGTTGCGGTAATGATCGCTGGGACAAGTGCCAAAGGCGCACAACGGTGGATTAGTATTTTAGGCTTTAACGTCCAACCCTCAGAGTTTGCCAAAATAGGCATAATCATTACCTTAGCAGCTTTGTTACATAGACGTACTGCATCTAGCTTAGAGAGCGTGTTCCGCGTCTTAGCCATCACTGCTATTCCTTGGGGATTAGTGTTTTTACAACCAGATTTAGCAACATCTTTAGTATTCGGAGCTATAGTCTTAGGAATGCTGTTCTGGGCAAATGCTAATCCTGGCTGGTTGATTCTGTTGATTTCCCCGGTAATATCAGCAATTTTATTTAGTATAGCCTGGCCTTTGTCGGAGCCGATAGCGTTGCTTAAAGAACTATCGTTTAGTCCCTTGGGTTTAGCCTGGGCAGGTGCTATGGGGATTGTGGGGTGGCAGACTCTACCCTGGCGAAAATTTGGGATTAGTGCGATTGGCTCTTGGATACTGAATATGCTGGGTGGTGAATTAGGAGTTTTCGCTTGGAATCATGTCCTCAAAGAATATCAAAAAGACAGATTGAGTGTATTTATTAATCCTGAACATGATCCTCTTGGTGCTGGTTATCACCTGATTCAATCTCGTATTGCCATTGGTGCAGGGGAAATTTGGGGATGGGGTTTGTTTAAAGGTCCAATGACTCAACTCAATTTTGTGCCTGAGCAACATACAGATTTTATTTTCTCTGCTGTTGGTGAAGAATTCGGTTTTGTTGGTTGTTTGATAGTTTTACTGGTTTTCTGTTTAATTTGCTTCCGCATACTGCACGTAGCTCAAACAGCCAAAGATAATTTTGGTTCACTGCTGGCTATTGGTGTTCTATCTATGATTGTGTTTCAACTAATTGTTAATGTGGGGATGACAGTTGGTTTGGCACCAGTAGCAGGTATACCCTTACCTTGGATGAGTTATGGTCGTTCTGCTATGCTGACCAACTTTATTGCTTTAGGAATAGTAGAATCTGTAGCCAATTTCCGGCAACGCCAGAAATATTATTAAATTAGCTGGCTGGGAAGATGGGGAGATGGGGAGATGGGGCTAGTAACTAAATCAAAATATCTATCTAAATCTCCTCATAGCTCAAGACCATGCCTGTCAGTAGATAGTTAGATTTGAGTAGGTTTTATATGGCGGAGAAATAATTATCTACTGAACCCTGCACCCTGCCTATTTATTCCCTATTCCCTCTGACAACTGACAAACAACTAATATTAAGGTATTAACAAAGAATAAACCGAGGGTAAAAACATGATTCTGCCTGGAGCAACTGTTCGCGTCAAAAATCCCGCAGACACCTATTATCGCTATGAAGGACTTGTGCAACGGGTCAGTGATGGCAAGGTAGCCGTACTATTTGAAGGTGGTAATTGGGATAAAATTATTACCTTTCGCTTGCCAGAATTAGAACTCGTAGACACCACAGCCAAGAAAAAAGGCAAGTAGGTTACAGGTGATGGGTGATGAGTGATAGATGGTTGGTAATTGCTGATCTGATAATAATTCTCAACTGTTAACTCAGCACTCAGCACTCAGCACTCAACACTCAGCACTCAACACTTAGCACTCAGCACTGTCATGCGTCTACCTTTACCACAATTTTCTACAGGCGATCGCCATCCTCACCACATTGCGGAGGTGATCGAAACTACAACTAGCGAATTTTTAGCACAATGTTTGGAACCAGATGATTTGAGTTTTCCACCCATGCCTCCTTTCGGTAGTTGGGTTTGTGCTGTGGATGAGGAATCAGGTAATCAAATTTATGCGGTGGTATATCATGCCACAACCATGCCTATAGATTCTGTACACCGCGCTAGAGCCTTGGGGTTGTCCTTACAAACCTTACGGGAAGAACAACCTCAAATATTTGCTATGCTCAGGACAGAATTTCGAGCAGCAATTGTGGGATTTGAGCAGCAGTTACAAAATCTAAGTTATAACCAAGGGGTGTATCAGTATCTGCCACCCCGTCCGCCCCAAATTCATCAGGCTGTTTATAGGTGTCAACCAGAAGCCATCATCAAGTTCACCGAAAAACTAGATTTCTTAAGGACACTACTTTTGATTAACGCTGCGCCAGTAGAATCTTTGGCAGCATCTGCAATTCGTGAAGTTTACCAGTTACGTAACGCTGACCGCGAATGGTTAATCAAAGCTGGACGACATCTGAGTGTGTTGCTAAAAGATGATTATGATCGTCTACGCTTTATCTTGAGTCAAATCCATCCCTGATGATTAGTGATAAGGGAATAGAGAATAGGGTGTAGGAAAAAATAATAAATAATCACTGATAACCGTTTTAAATAATGCTACTTGTGTCACAAGTTCTGAACTTAGACCCTACCTCCCAAGTTATTGGACAAGAACCAATAGTTCTTTTTGCTATTTTAATGTTGGTAATTCTCGTTATCCCTATACTGTTTGAGCGGCTAAAATTACCAGCATTAGTAGGTTTGGTTTGCTCTGGGGTTGTGCTTGGTCCATCAGGTTGGCACTTATTTGCGCCTGAATCACCAATGATGAGCTTGCTATCAAACGTTGGGTTAGTTTACTTGATGTTTATAGCCGGATTAGAGTTTAATCTACAATTTTTTCGTCAACAACAAACTCGGTCTTTAGTATTTGGTAGTTTGACTTTCTTTCTATCTTTAATACTAGGAATATTAGCAGGCAGATTTTTAGGTTTTGGTTGGCATGGCTCTATATTAATGGGTTGTTTATTGACTTCCCACTCTCTTTTGGCATATCCAATTATCAGTCGTTTGGGAGTAGTAAATAACGAGGCTATCACCATGACAATGGGAGCCACAATTTTTACTGATATCAGTACATTGTTAATATTAGCTGTTTGTCTATCTATTTTTGATACTGGTGATGGGACATTTAACCTGAATCAAATCATCACTCTAATAAGTTCAGTGATTATTTATTTTATTATTGTTTTGATAGGTTTTGATTGGGCAAGTAAAGAATTTTTTCATCGTTCTGGAGACGACGAGGGTAACAAGTTTTTATGTGTATTCATGTCTGTATTTCTGTCCGTCTTTATTGCTCAATTGTTGGGGATAGAAAAAATTATTGGTTTCTTTTTAGCAGGTTTGGCAGTAAATGAAGCTGTGGGTGAAGGTCCAGTTAAAGAAAAATTGATATTCATCGGTAGTGTATTATTCATTCCTATTTTCTTTATTCATCTAGGCTTACAAATTGATTTACCTACCTTGGTGAACGGATACAACACAATCAAGTTATTATTAATAATTTTCGTGGCTTTAATGGCCAGTAAATTTATAGCTGCTGTTTTGGCAAAGCAGGTGTATCGCTATAACTGGCGGGAAACTCTCACAATTTGGTCTCTATCTATTCCCTTGGCAGGGACGACATTAGCAGTAGTGTTAGCGGGATATCAATCAAGGTTACTATCCCTGGAAATATTAAACAGCGTCATTGTTTTAGTGCTGATCACAGCTACTGTGGGTCCTTGGCTGACAAGTTTGGTTGCTAGTGATGGTGTGGATTTGACTTGTACAACAGCAAAAGACATACAACCAATTAGACTATGTGATCCGGAATCAGGGTCAGGAAATGCCAACTTTACTATAGTTGTACCTGTATATAATCCCCAAACTCAAAAGTATTTGATTGAAATGGCGGCATTATTAGCCTGTCAGTCTCAGGGAAAAATATTGCCATTAGCGATCGCTCATGCTACTTCTCAAATGGATGCACCCCAGTTAGAAATTGCTTGGCAACGAAGTGAAAAACTATTGGCTAAAGCCACGGCACAAAGTCAATTATTAGGTGCAAAAGCAGAAGCATTACTGAGAATTGATGATAGTTTCGCTCCAGGCATCTGTAGGACAGCACGTGAACAGAAGGCAAATTTGATTATCATGGGTTGGGGCAAACGTACTGGTTTGAGGGCGCGTTTATTAGGGAATGTGATTGATAATGTTCTTTGGGCTTCCCACTGTCCAGTGGCAGTAGCACGTCTGGTGGAATCACCAAAAAGAATTCAGCGTATTCTTGTACCAATAGAAAACTTCATCACCCCAACACTCACACCTGTCAAATTTGCCCAAACTTTAGCAGATGCTAATCAAGCTCAGGTGACTGTATTGAATGTTTATGTTAACGAAGCAGGGCGAAGGCCACGCCGCACCAATTCCAGTCAAATTGCTGCTAGGCGATCGCAACTTTCTCAATTAGTCTCTCAATTAGCTATCCCCAATCCGCCGGAAATTCAAATTATCACTCATGAAGATGTTGCTCAAGCGATTTTGCAAGCAGCAAGATTATATGATTTAGTGGTATTACCTCTGACTCGTAACCGTACTACTCCTGGAGGATTAGCCATGAGTGATCTCACCAATGAATTAGCCAGACAACTCACTTGCTCAATTATTATTCTCGGAGAACCAAAACACAATCACAAACTAGTTTTGTCAAATAATATCACCCACAAAACTGCCCCCGTATAAAAATACTGTTTTCAAACAGCCAATCTTTTTTTAAAGATTTAATGAACTAAACCTGAAAATCCCCCCATTATTTACCAATTATTTAGAAGATATTCATGAATTATCCTGGGTATCTGTAGGAAAATTATACCAATTCAAATTCTGGCAATATACTGTTTAGTGATTTTCGTTGATAATCTATTTTCGTACCCAACTAGGTAATCTAAAAATCAAGGATAATACCCGTTGGCAATATCTGTAAAATAACTCGGAAACTATGAGAATTTTGGTAACTGGCGGTGCTGGGTTTATTGGTTCCCATCTAATCGACCGACTAATGGCTGAGGGTCATGAAGTTATATGCTTGGATAACTTCTATACAGGCCATAAACGTAATATCCTCAAATGGTTTGAACACCCCTACTTTGAGATGATCCGTCATGACATCACTGAGCCAATTCGCTTAGAAGTTGATCAAATCTATCATTTGGCTTGTCCTGCCTCTCCTGTACATTATCAGTACAACCCGATTAAAACCGTCAAGACTAACGTGATGGGAACAATGAATATGTTGGGGTTGGCTAAAAGAGTGAAAGCTAGATTTTTGTTAGCTTCTACCAGTGAAGTCTATGGTGATCCAGAAGTCCATCCCCAAACCGAAGATTATCGTGGCAGTGTTAATCCTATCGGTATCCGTTCCTGCTATGACGAAGGTAAAAGAATTGCAGAAACTTTGGCCTTTGACTACTACCGAGAAAATAAAGTCGATATTCGGGTGGCAAGAATATTTAATACTTATGGCCCACGAATGTTAGAAAACGATGGTCGAGTAGTCAGTAACTTTATAGTTCAAGCCTTGCGGGGTATTCCTTTGACTGTGTATGGCGAAGGTCAACAAACTCGCAGTTTTTGCTATGTATCTGACCTAGTTGACGGTCTGATCAGGTTAATGAATGGTGACTATATTGGGCCAGTCAATCTGGGTAATCCCGATGAATACACCATTTTAGAACTGGCTCAGGCTGTACAAAATATGGTCAACCCAGATGCAGAAATTAAGTTTGAACCTTTACCTGCTGATGACCCCCGTCGCCGTCGTCCCGATATTACTAAGGCAAAAACCTGGTTAAATTGGGAACCTACCATTCCTCTGCCACAGGGGTTAAAACTGACAGTAGAAGATTTTCGTCAACGTATCGACAGCAATAATTAGTGGGTGGTCATCAGTCATTGGTTCACAGATGACTAATGACTCATGACTCATGACTGAACTAATGATAAAAATGAGGAGTTTAATAAAATGCGTGTTTGCGTAATTGGTACTGGTTATGTAGGTTTAGTGACAGGCGCTTGTTTAGCTCATATTGGTCATGATGTAATTTGCATAGATAACAACGAAGAAAAAGTAAAATTAATGAAGTCAGGTCAGTCACCAATTTTCGAGCCAGGACTCTCGGAAATTATGCAGTCTGCCATTAACAGTGGAAATATTAAATTTTCTTCGGATCTAGCTGCTGGAGTTGCCCACGGGGAAATTCTATTTATTGCCGTAGGAACTCCGCCTTTACCTAATGGTGAAAGTGATACTCGATATGTAGAAGCTGTAGCTCGTGGGATTGGGGCAAATCTCAATGGTGGTTATAAAGTAATTGTCAATAAATCCACTGTGCCTATCGGTTCTGGTGACTGGGTGCGGATGATTGTTTTAGATGGCATTGCGGAACGCCAGAAAACATTGATAGCTGTGGGAGGAGCATCTGTTGAGGAAAGCCTACCGGAAATTTCTGCTCAGTTTGATGTGGTCAGTAATCCAGAATTTCTCCGGGAAGGTTCAGCAGTTTACGACACTTTTAACCCAGATCGAATTGTTTTGGGGGGAAATAGTCAACAAGCGATTGGCATGATGAAGGAGCTTTATGCTCCCATTGTGGAACGAAAATTTGCAGATGATCAGTCTTTAGCTCCTGTACCAGTTTTGGTAACAGACTTGAGTTCAGCAGAAATGATCAAATATGCTGCTAATGCTTTTTTGGCAACTAAAATTAGTTTTATTAATGAAGTTGCGAATATTTGCGATCGCGTCGGTGCTGATGTTACCCAAGTTGCCAAAGGTATCGGTTTGGATTCCCGCATTGGTAACAAATTTTTACAAGCTGGCATTGGTTGGGGTGGTTCTTGTTTTCCCAAAGATGTCTCTGCATTAATTCATACTGCTGATGACTATGGCTATGAAGCCCAACTCATGAAGGCTGCTGTGAGTGTAAATGAACGTCAACGTTTAATCGCTTTGGAAAAACTGCAACAAGCTCTCAAAATCCTTAAAGGTAAAACTGTAGGATTACTGGGATTGACCTTCAAGCCTGATACTGATGATTTGCGCGATGCACCAGCACTAAACCTGATTGAGCAGCTGAACCGACTTGGAGCTAAAGTCAAAGCCTACGACCCAATTATTTCTCAAACAGGGATGCGTCATGGTCTTTCTGGAGTATTAGTAGAAACCGATGCGGAAAGATTAGCTGATGGCTGTGATGCTTTGGTACTCGTGACCGAATGGCAACAATTCAGCACCCTAGATTATGGAAAGATGGCAAAATTGATGAACCATGCTGTCATGATTGATGGACGTAACTTCTTAGATCCTGACGCAATGATCAAGGCTGGATTTCAATATGTAGGTGTGGGCAGATAAAAAACTCATGTTAATTTGAAAACAAGCTCAGATTCCCGACTTCTGATAGGAGTCGGGAGTCTTGTTGTTCACAACTGCTCTAACATTGATATGTCCGGTGTACAAATTTCTCCCTGGTGGAGGCTTAATCAACCAAACAACAGCAGGAAGTTAAGGTACTATTTGGTGTTAGCTGATTGCTAATAGCTGTAGCATAAGCGTAGCCATTAGCTAGATGGTGATTACAGCTTAGACACCTTCTGTTGCACCACCAACTGTTTTCCAAGCGGTTAAACCACCTTGGATTTCGGATACATCAATAAAGCCTGCTGCTCTCAATGTCTGGGCTGCATGAGCTGTATGTGCATCATGTTCCCCATAAACATAGATATGGCGTTCTTTATGTAGAGTGGATTTAGCACGGTCAGCTAAGTCATCTAGGGGGATAGAGATCGCCCCGCTGATATGACCGTGATTGTAAGTATGGCGATCGCGTACATCAATAATTGTAAAAGCGGGTTGCCCCCATTCTAGACGCGACTTTAAATCATGAACATCAGCAACTAAATTACTCATAAGCTGGTTTTGCTTATAACCTCACCAGCAATTTAGCAAAGATCTTCCTTTAATTCGGTTTTCTTTACAATTTATCAAAAATTCTGTCGAGATATTAATGGCCAGGGGTCAAAATCAAAGCATTGTAGGCTGATAACAAGTTTTAATTTTTAATTATCTAATTTTTAATTATCTAATTATGGCATCTACTATTCAAGCATTACCAACAGAAGTTGTATATCTAATTACAGCAGGAGAGGTGATTGATTCTTTAGCTTCTGTGGTACGGGAATTGGTGGAAAATTCCCTGGATGCAGGTGCAACGAGAATTGTAATTTCCTTAAATCCGCAACAATGGCGAGTGCGCGTAGCAGATAATGGTTGGGGAATGAACTGTGATGATCTGCAACAAGCAGCAACAGCGCACAGCACTAGTAAAATTCACGCTCCTGCTGACTTGTGGAAAATTAACAGTTTAGGCTTTCGCGGTGAAGCTTTACACAGTTTAACAACCTTGGCAGATTTAGAAATTCTCAGTCGTCCGATGGGGGGATCTGAAGGATGGCGGGTTGTTTATGGTGATGGTGGGGAAGTTATAGATATGCAGGTAACTGCTATTGCTCCTGGAACAGTAGTTATAGTTGATAATTTATTTGCTAATTGTCTACCACGTCGTCAAGGACTACCTAGCATTACACAGCAAATGAAAGCTGTACAAAGTATAATACAGCAAATTGCCTTATGTCATCCCCATGTAACCTACCAAGTTTGGCAAAATGACCGGGAATGGTTCACTATATATCCTGTCTCCAGTGTAGGAAAACTCATACCCCAAATTTTGCCCCAAGTGCGACAAAATGATTTAAAAGAAGTACAATTGAAATTACCCAATTCCCAATCCCCAGTTCCCAGTAGAGACGTTGGCAACAATGTCTCTACTCCCATATCTAGATTGATAATTGGTTTACCCGATAGGTGCCATCGTCATCGTCCTGACTGGGTGAAAGTGGCGATTAATGGCAGAATGATTAAATCGCCTGAATTAGAACAAACAGTATTATCCGCATTTCATAGAACATTACCGCGCGATCGCTATCCTATTTGTTTCTTACATCTGGCCATTGCTCCAGACCAAATTAACTGGAACCGTCACCCCGCCAAAACAGAGATTTACCTCAATGAACTCAGTTATTGGCAAGAACAAATTACTCAAGCAATTAACCAAGCTCTGCTGATTTCTGAAGCTAATCTTAAAGAAGCAGTCCACAGAACACGAATTAGCAAATTACTGAAAGTAGCAGAAGAAAAAAGCAGTTATAATTTTAAGACTACAGGTCAAAACCATAATCAGCACACATTAAAAGCTGTCGCCCAAGTTAGTAATACTTATATTGTTGCTGAACATTCAGGGGGAATGTGGTTAGTGGAACAACACATAGCCCATGAGAGAGTTTTGTATGAGCAATTATGTGATAATTGGCAAATTGTACCCGTAGAAACTCCTATCATTCTTTATCAATTATCTCCAGCCCAAGTTTCCCAATTGCAAAATATAGGTTTAGACATTGAACCATTTGGAGAACAACTTTGGGCAGTACGTAACATTCCTGCTATGTTACAAAAGCGAGAAGATAACGCCGAAGCACTTTTAGAACTAAGTTGGGGAGGAGACTTACACACAGCTCAAGTCGCTGTTGCCTGCCGTAGTGCTATTCGTAATGGTACACCCATGAATTTACCTGATATGCAGAAGTTATTAGATGATTGGCAACGTACACGCAACCCCCGCACCTGTCCACATGGTAGACCAATTTATTTATCATTAGAAGAATCGGCTTTGTCTCGGTTTTTCCGTCGTCATTGGGTAATTGGTAAAAGTCATGGAATTTAAGCTAGATCAAAAACTGTCCAAAACCTTACTAAATCACGATCATAGCCAAATTAGAAAAAAGTTTGAAAAACCCCTTGACGAAAACCAGAAAGAGTTGCTATATTAATTTGAGTGAGGGCAAAGCGCCCGACACAACTGAACCGAGAAAAAATAATACTTTGAAAGAATAGAGACGACCATT
>NZ_LUFH02000098.1 GCF_001586785.1 Sphaerospermopsis aphanizomenoides BCCUSP55 | reverse complement strand
TGTTAACTGTTCCCCGTTCCCTGTTCCCTCTCCAAAATATAAAATTTATTTTGCACGACTACTTATCTAACAAAAAAAGCCCGCACTTGCGGACTTTATTAAGTTATATCAAATACCGATTACTTCTGATTGTCTTGATAAGAAGTGTAATAAACCTTATCACCTGTATCCGGTACAAAATGACAAACCTTTGCAGAATGCAATAATGCCTTCCAAATAGGTTCTTCAGACTTATGATAATAATCGCCTAAAATTGGTTTAATTGCCTCAGTTGCTTTCAACAAATTGTAGTGAGGCATATTCAAAAAGATGTGATGGGCAACATGAGTACCGATATCATGATGGATATGGTTAAAAATCCCATAATCCCGGTCAATTGTAGAAATTGCACCCTTTAAAAAAGTCCAATTTTCACCACGATACCAAGGTAAATCTTGTTCAGTGTGATGTAAATAAGTCACTAAATCCAACCAAATTACAAACACAACGTAAGGGCCAGCATAGTATTTGAGTAACCACATCCAACCCCATTGATAGGTGAGAAAACCTAGCAAACCTACAAAACCAATCCACAAGGTAGTGCTAGTGATGATGTCCCACTTTTCTGAAGGTTTAAACAGCGAACTACTGGGATCAAAATGTGAACCACTTTTACCAGGAGTGCGTTGAAACAAATAGATAGGATAAGCTAGTGGCAGAAAGAGATAATATCGAACTACTTTTTGTAATAAAGGTAATTCTTGATATTTGGATTCACTTAAAGGATACCAGCTTTCATCATTTTCCAAACTGCCAGTATTTTTGTGGTGAGTTCTGTGGCTAATTCTCCAACCATGATAAGGAACGAGAATAGGAATGTGGGAAAGATGACCAACTAAATCATTTAGCCATTTATGCTTAGAAAAAGATTGGTGTCCGCAGTCATGACCAACTACAAACAAAGCCCAAAACATTGTTCCTTGCATTACCCAGAAAATTGGCCAGAAGTACCAAGAATCTAAGTAATTTGCTAGTGCATATAAACCAGCGACAATGGCAACATCACGGAAAAAGTAATAGAGTGATTTAACTACACTAGGCTGAAAACATTCAGCAGGAATAGCTGCTTTTAAATCTGCAAGAGTAAACGGCAGGTTATCTTCATCCTGAGAAGATTTAACAGCAGGATTTTGGTTGAATTGAACGGTATCTAATTGCACTGGAATTAATAATCTTGAATGGAAGTATAGAGAAAATTTTGACAGGCAAGATGCCTGTCCTACAGGCGTTATTTTTGGGCGTAATATTTGTCAAATGTTGTATAACCAATGTCCGTTTGATATAGTTGACATTCGTTAGTAATTTGTTTCATTAAATCCCAAGAGAACTTACATTCATCATGAAGATAAGGACCCCAATTTTCCTTGATGCTGTCGTAAGCTAACCGCAAATTATAGGAAGGAATAGCGGTAGAAATATGATGGGGAACATGAACGTTAATATCGTGACACAGAACTTCTACCCAACGAGGATAATCACAGTGAATAGTTCCAAATAACTGTGCCATAGCCTCGTTCCACTTATCAGCAGTTTTGAAAGGAACATCTGCTGTTGTGTGGTGAACAATGGTAAAGGTACTCATCCAGAAATGGTAAACTATCCAGGGGATAAACCAGAATTTAATAAATCCCCAAACACCAGTAGTAATAATCAAAGTTGGGAAAACAATAGCTGCAAAAGCTACCACTACAGCCACAGAAAATTTAACACTGGCTTGGTCTTTTTTCTGGAATTTCCGCGCATCAAAATGCACAACTGCCCAATGTCCGATAGAACCTACCCACCACAGACGCTTCCGCAGGAAGAATTCAAACGCAGACTGTCTGGTTTTGTTCCAACTTGCAAAAACTTCAGTTCTGATAGGATGCCATGCGTTATCCTCATCTAGTTTATTTGTATGTTTATGGTGATGATTATGTTTAATTCTCCAACTATGAAAAGGGTAAATTAAAAACATCATGAAAAAGTGGCCAACCAAATCATTTACCCAACGACGCTTGGCAAATGAACGATGGCCACAGTCATGACCTATGACAAAAAATCCTGTTAAAGCAGTTCCTGTAAAAATCCATGCTAGAGGTAGAAGAAACCAGGGAGAAATTGCTAAAAAATAATAGCCTAATGCAGCCATAGACAAACTGAGAATTACAGTTGTCCATGCTTTGCGGCTATTTTTCTGGAAACATTCCTTGGGCAGACTTTTGATAATATGCTTGAGTTTGATTTGATCTTGATCAAGGTCTGTAGAGACGAGAGTTTCCTGGCTTTTGATGATTGATGTAGTCATGAATACCTGAAAAACAACAAACTAATCCACAAAATCATTAAAAAAATGAGATTGCAGCAAAGTCTTGTAACATTAATTTCTGAGATTATAGCAATCTAGTAGCAACTTAGGGTAGCAATTAAAAATTAAAAATCAAAAATTAAAAATTAAAAACTTTCAATTGCTGTATTCCTTTATTGCACGCAAAAAGTCAATAGTTTTGCGCTCAAATTGTGAACAGAAAACTATTGACTTTCAAGATGAATTATGCGTTATGCTTTTTTCTCGGCCAGCTTAATATTTTTAGCTAGACCTAAGAGTTGTAGTAACTGAATAGTCGTCCAAGTCATATCAATTTCCCACCATTCCAAACCATGACGGGCTGAATATTGATAAGCATGATGGTTGTTATGCCAACCTTCACCAAATACTAACAGAGCCACCCACCAGCAGTTAGTTGATTTGTCTCCAGATTCATGACTGCGATAGCCAAATTTGTGAGTAGCACTATTAACCAACCAAGTGCAGTGATAAACCCAGACAATGCGGGCAAAAATACCCCAAACCACAAAAGACCAGCCCCCTAAGAAAAACAGTACCAATCCCAGGGCAATTTGTAAGAAAATGAAATTTTTCTGTAAAAACTGATAAACTGGGTCATCAATAATGTCTTTTGTGAAGCGAGGAACCTCAGCGTGAGCGGGCGAGTGATAAATCATCCAACCGAGATGACTCCACCAGAAACCTTTATTTGAATCATGGGGGTCATTTTCTGTATCTGAGTGCAAATGATGGATACGGTGTGTACCTACCCACTCAATAGGACCGCCTTCACAGGATAAAGTCCCGAAAATAACTAGGAGATACTCCAGCCATTTGGGAGTTTGAAAACTGCGGTGGGTGACAAGGCGGTGATATCCCAGGGTAATGCCTAAACCACCAGTCACCCAGTAGAGAAATAATGCAACACCAACTGCTTTCCAGCTAAAGTTACTGGGAATTAAAGCAAACAAAGCACCGATGTGCAGACCGATGAAAAATAGGGTATTAACCCAGTTAATTTGAAGTTTAGTTGAGGTAGCAATTGTCATTCAGTAACCTTTATAGGAATTGTCCAGCCTAATCTGCGTGATTGAGGAATCCGCATATTTAGATTATTTTTTTAAATGAGGAAACAATGAACAGCATAGAGCAGCTGCAAGAAGCAGAACAGGCATTAATAGAGATTTTTTCTGGTATTGACACACAGGTCAAGCATAATCTTCAAAGAGTGCTTACAGCATTTCGTAATCATCGAGTGGGGGCGCACCACTTTGCGGGTGTAAGCGGTTATGGGCATGATGATTTAGGGAGAGAAACCTTAGATCAAGTTTTTGCCGAAGCAATGGGTGCTGAAGCTGCGGTAGTGCGAGTGCAGATTGTTTCGGGAACTCATGCGATCGCCTGTGCGCTGTACGGGGTGCTTCGGCCTGGGGATGAAATGTTAGCAGTGGTTGGTTCTCCCTACGATACTTTGGAAGAGGTAATTGGCTTGCGTGGTCAAGGCCAAGGATCTCTTCTTGATTTTGGCATAAAATACCGCCAACTAGAACTAACTAAAGAAGGAAAAATAGATTGGCAGACATTAAGCAGTAGTGTGACGGAAAATACCCGTCTAGTCTTAATTCAGCGTTCCTGTGGCTATTCATGGCGGTCTAGCCTCTCTATTGGCGAAATTGAAAAAATCGTTCATATAGTCAAACAGCAAAACCCCAACACAGTTTGTTTTGTAGACAACTGCTATGGAGAATTTATTGATATTAAAGAACCCACCCACGTAGGTGCAGACCTGATGGCTGGGTCATTAATTAAAAATCCTGGTGGGACATTAGTCACCGCAGGGGGATATATAGCCGGACGCGCTGACTTGGTAGAAGCAGCAGCTTGCAGACTCACAGCCCCCGGTATTGGTAGTGCTGGTGGTGCAACCTTTGACCAAAACCGCCTTTTATTCCAGGGATTATTTTTAGCACCCCAGATGGTGGGTGAAGCTATGAAAGGAACATACTTGACAGGTTATGTATTTGACAAACTTGGATATCCTGTCAACCCCGCCCCCCTAGCACCAAGAGGGGATGTGATCCAAGCCATTAAACTGGGTTCAGCGAAAAAACTAATTGCGTTCTGTAAAGCTATTCAACAATATTCGCCTATTGGTTCTTATTTAGACCCCGTACCTGATGAAATGCCGGGATATGAAAGCCAAGTTGTGATGGCTGGGGGGACGTTTATTGAGGGTAGCACTTTGGAACTATCAGCAGATGGACCTTTAAGAGAGCCTTATATTGTGTATTGCCAAGGCGGTACTCATTGGACTCATGTATCTATTGCGTTACAGGCGGCTATTGAAGCTGTAGGGGAAGCTTAACGAAGGCAGGGGGCAGGAGGCAGGAGGCAGGGCATTGTCTGTTGGGCGAGATAGTGTAAGACGGTATGAAACTGCAACTGTTGTTTGAACCCAGAATCTCCGCACTTTTAGGGCGGGGAGTATGTCAAGTGATTCTATTATTTAGCAACTAACGTGGTTTACTGGTGACATATTCCATCACATCGTTCTGCACTGTAAATCCGTTAGAGTTGTATTCAATTAATGAGCGCCATTTTAGCCTATCTATGCTTCCTAACAGCTTCTGGGAAGTCACAGGAGGCATGATGGCGTTAAGTAATTCTGGCATTAATATGGGTTTGCGGTGAATCGCTAAAGAATAGATTACGGTTTTATCTAAATCTGATAAGCGTTGAAATTGTTGATCTAACAACTTGTAAATATCGCCAAATACGGTTACACCTTGGTCTAAAAAAAGATCAATCTTGCCAGAAAAGAGAAAATCAATCTTGGTGGCAGCAATTTTGAGTATGAGGGGATTTCCGGCATAATGATGATGTAAGGTTTGCCATTTTGCTTCAGTTTCGTTAATTCCTTCTGACTGCAAAATCTTGAATCCGTCTTCAGGAAGCAGCCCTTTGAGGATCAGCGATTTAATGGAATTGGCTTTTTTCTCTAGTAAAATAAATGCGATCGGTGGTTCTCGACTGGTGATAATTAAACAACTTTTGTGGGTAGACTCCCCAATTCTGCGAATCAGTTGTCCATAGCCTTCAAATCCTGGCCGATATGATCCCCCTCGTTCTCCGCATTGCAGAATAGATTCTAGATTATCCAGAACCAGCAAGCAACGAGTTTGATGGAGATACTGCATTAACTTTGATATTAATTGCTCTGGAGATTTTGGTAAATCAACGGCTTGGTGGTGTGAGAGGATGTGAATTAGCTCAGTTAAGGTTTCTTCTACTGTTGGCGCATGACGAAGCGATCGCCAGATGACATACTTAAATTCTGATGATGACGAGTCTGTGCTGTTGGTAAAGCCTTGCATTAGCTTGGCTATCAGGCTGGTTTTACCCATACCACCCATACCTAAGACCATGATTAATTGATAGCGATTAACCTGAATCCACTGGTTCAACGTTGCCAATTCTGCGGTGCGTCCATAGAAAACGGAGACATGGGGGGCTAAACTATAATCCCCATAGGGCTGAATTTGAGGCTGTAGAGGTTGGATAGGGAATTTTGCTGAGTGTGCTTCTGGTTTGACTAATGGGAGGGGAGGAGGTGATTCATAATCATCAGACTCTAACACCAGATTAAATGCCTTGAAGCATTGAACTAAAGATTTTTTATCAACTCTGACGTTGCATTGAAAAATTTTGCATAGGGTATGAGAGTCTAAGCCAGTCTGAATACTGAGATTATCAAGGGTAAATCGCTTGCCGTTATTTTCAGCATATTCCTTTGTTTTTATTGCGTTATTAAGTTTATCTAAACCTTTATGCGTGAGGATTGACCCACGTTTACGTTTTCTTGGTAGATCCATAACTTAGAAATATATAAATTTTTTTAAGCAAAGCCGAATAGGGTAAGACAATTAGCTCTAACCGCCGGAAAAATGACTGATTTCCGGGAAAACGGTATTAATCTGACAAGAGTATAAAGATACAGCTAAGAGATTGAACAGAGTATAGCGGTTGCTTGATGTGTTTATCAATACAGCATTTTGCAAAAAAGGGAAGTTTTAACAATTTGAAATAATTCTGCGGTCTAATTTGCTTACAGTCTCAACGCTTGAAAGGTTTGTGGTAGAGGGGTGAGAGCGATCGTTTGTCAGGATTTTTACAGCAGTTTGCTTAAGTTGGCAAACTTCCATTGCTTTGGAGCGATGGCAATACCTAATATTAAGAATATCTCCGCCAAATTACGAGGGTTCAACGGCTGTAGAAACACAACAAACGGAAAAGAAAATGAAGAAGTTTACAAAGTTGGGAAAGAAGCTTTTTGTCTTGAAGTCTTGGCAAAGTTTTGCGCTTTGTCTTGCTACAAGTTTTGTAGCAATATTGCTGTTTTCATTTCAATTTCAATCAAAAATGCTTGCTAGTAGTCCTTATGACAACGTAATAAATGTTAAGAGTGACATAAAAGTTGCACAAAGTACAGAACCTATACCAGTTACATTTGATAGTTCTAGTTGCGCCAGAGCATTTGTAGCAGCATTGGAGGAATACATAGGAATTGAACAAGCGGATGCTGTATGGGAAAGCAATGGACAACTGTATACTTATTCTTACGAAGGACAAGCAAAAAGTAATAACAAATCATTACCAAATAATGAACCATTAGTAAATCAAAAAGTTTTTCCATCATCTAATTTTTTAGCTGGTCGTGGTCACAATGTTAGAGAAATAGTTAGCCGTGTTCTGCGTGGAGTTGCTAATGACGGAGCAAAAGTCTTACGCATGAATGTTAGAGGAGAATATCATAATAATGGTGGACTCTGTGCATTCTCATATCCATGTGATCCTAGTAAGCACTATTGTACATATTGATTATTTTTTTAAGACAACCTGGATGAAAATTTCAGCAATCGCATCCTGTTTTTAATGAAATGCCCAATGATGGATGGTGGGTGAGTTCATTAGCCTCACCCATTCTATAACTAGCATTAATTGGTAAATTCTAATTTAGAAGTTTTGCCTCTGCCAACGACACAGCAAAGTTAAGGATATCAATGTGATGAGTGTTCAAGATAATTGTCAGGATTTTAATAATCAAGACCTTAGAGGTGTTGATTTTAGCAAAAAAATTAATTGCATTAATCATAAATTCCAACATTCTAAAGCTGGTATTAAGCCAATTGTATATTACAGTTTAATAACTATATTTTGTGTACTATCTATTCTAATTTCAGTAGCTGTAGCAACCGCTATCATGCCTATGTTAGCTGGCGTTGACAAACTTTGGATTCGCATAATTGCCTTTTCAATGCTTGGGATTTTTTTCTTTTTTCTAACTAGACAAGGCTTCACAGGTGCTTTACTTGCTGAAGGAATAGTGTCTGTTGTTGCGATAATATTGATATGTCCCTTACTTATTGCTGGAGAAAAGATGATTGTTCCGGGGGTGTTTTTTGGAATTGTTAGTGTAGCAATAGCTTTTGGCGGAATTGTAATGTTTGCTTTCACAATCACTGTGCTTGATATTCTGTCTAACCGATGGGTTAAGTATGGCACTATGATTATATCAATAGCTATAATGGTCGTCAGCGTACCTATTATATTTTATTCTGAAAATAAGAAAAAAAATATAGATAATTCTCTTGATTGTTTAATAGACATTTTAATGACTGGAGTAATTCTCAGTATTGGTTTTTATATTGCTAATCGTTCGTTGTATCAAGATAAAAGATTTAATTCTATTCGTTCATCTGCAATTAGTTTTTGTGCTAGATGCTATAGTACCTCATTTAGAAGTACCGCATTGAATAGTAATGGAAACATTGAAAAGGTTAATCTAACTGACGCTGATTTTACTGGAGCAACGTTAAGAAATGTTGATTTTAGAAAAGCAATTCTTACTAAGACTCGCTTTTATAATGCCAGAAATATCGAGTATGCTTGTTTTGATGAAAATCATTATCTGCAAAATCAAAGAATTCGACAATTGGCAATCAAACTAGATGTAAACCAACTGGATGATAAAAACTTTAATTATCTTGATTTAGAAGGTATAAATCTGGAGAGTGCTAATTTACAAGGTATTAGTTTTATGGGTGCAAATTTGAAAAATGCAAGTTTAAAAAATGCAGATTTAACCGGAGCAAATTTAAAACAGGCACAACTGGCTGGAGCAGATTTAACAGGAGTAAATCTGACAGGATCGTGTATCGAAGATTGGGGAATAACGAAAGAAACTGATTTAAAAGAAGTAAAGTGTGAATCAATTTTTTTAGAATGTCAAGAAGAGTATGATAAAAACGGAAACTCCCTCAGTAAATTTAAAAAACAGTATCCCAATGACCGTAAGTTTGAAAATGGAGAATTTATCAAACGTGCTTATCTAGCTTGGGAACGATATGAGGAAAATAAAACAACTACCATTAATTTCAATGCTCCTGTGAAAACTGTTGTTGGATTAGTAGAGGGAGATTTTGTAGTAGATGGAAATGTTGTTGAATCTACAGAGATAAGTAAGGTAGATGAACCGGATTTGGCATAAACTCAAAAGTTTTCTATATACTGAATTGATCAAATATTTGTGTTACAATAATAGATAAAATTTACGCTAGAGGATTAAGCAATGTCAGAGAATCAACCTACAAAAAACGATATACAAATGAACTTCCACGACAAAGTTGAAACGGCAATAGGTAAAGTTGAAGGTAGTATCAATAATGATTCCAGCCGTAAAATTACAATTGGTAATATTGGCGGAGATTTGAATGCTAGTGGGCAAGCTTTGAATTTAGGTGATATTAGTGGTACGATAACAAACACTATTAATGAATTACCCCCTTCTCCTGCACCAGAGAAACCTGGAATTAAGGAATTATTAAAACAACTGCAAACAGCAATTGAGACTGATACTAATTTAACGCCCAAAGATAAAGAAAAGACCCTAAAACAAGTAAAAGCTTTAGCAGAAGCAGCACAAAATCCTCAAGAAAAACAAGATTTAGCAGATACAGCAATTACTATGTTAAAAGGAATTCTTAGCGGCTTACCAACTGCGACAAAGTTAGTTGAGGAGTGTAGTAAACTTTTACCGCTAATCTCTGGTTTTCTAGGATTAGTGTAAATTGGCATTTCAGATGAATAAGAGAAACCGAAGAAATTTTATTAAAAATGGAGTCTTTGGTGGGGTATTAGGTCTGTTTGCAAGTTCAGCCTATGCAGGCAGTCCAACTCCAGAAGAAATTGAAGGACCATTTTATCCAGTTTTCGCTCAGAAAGATCAGGATTTTGATCTGACAAGAATAGAAGGTAAACAGGGAGTAGCCAAAGGTAAGATTATTATTATCCAAGGGCAAGTTTTAGATACGGATGGCCAACCACTTGAAAATGCTACGGTTGATTTATGGCAAACGAATGCTGCCGGAAGGTATAGGCATCCACATGATTCAAATAAAGCCCCATTAGATCCTAACTTTCAAGGCTGGGCAATTGTACCCAGTGGGAAAGATGGAAAGTTTTATTTTAAAACAATCTATCCTGGAACTTACCCAGTATCCAATACATGGCAAAGACCTCCACACATACATTATAAAGTCAGCAAGAAGGGATATATTGAACTCATCACACAGATGTATTTTCCTGATCATAAACTTAATGATCTAGACCTTTTGCTGAACCGCAAAAGCAAAGATGAACGCAAACTTATGATTGCTTCCAAGGTTCGAGATAAACCAGAAACTTATCAATATAATATAGTGCTGCAAAAGGCATAACCAACAAACCAAGAGGATATCTAGTCACAGTATCATCTGCTAAACAATTGATGGTAGACAACAACAAGGAAAGGAAATCGGTAGTAGTCATGCACAAGATTTGATATCAACCTTTGGAGAAGATTATCTAGCTGCACAGGGAGATGGCTTCTATTTTTTGCTTGATGTTGAAGGAATTGAAGGACAACCATCATTATCCAAAGAGTTTTATTTAGGATGGCCAGAAGCTGTTTCAAATGCCAGTAGTAAGGTGAAATTACTTCCTTGCGTTTACCTGAGTGCCAAGCAAGATCCAACTTCAAAACAAAATCTCAGTGCTGCAATGAAAGCCGGCACACAATGTCATGGTTTATGGGTTGCTAATTACGGTAATCAACAACCAAAACTCCGCAATTGGAATCGAGCTCAAATAGAACCGGCTAACCCACTTCCTTGTAAGGTTTTAATTCATCAATATGCTGGAGATATCGCCAATGGAATATTTGATTTTAACCAAATTAATCCATTTTTAGATAATCCAGAATTAGTTTTCCAGCGACTCATTTTACCACTAGCATAATTATCGCAATTTCAACAAACTCTATTTAATTGTCTACTTCCGCCGCTAACTGATACTTTTCAAGTCGGAATAACAAATCGTCATATAATTCATCAAAAGTCATACAGTAGACTTGTTTAGAATTGAGGATCAGGTTTTTCTGTCGCCATTCCAACCTCTTTTTTTCTCTAGGTTCTAAATGCTCATGTCTGCCAATAATTAATAATCCCATATAGTCAATACTTCTGGCAGTAAACCTATCTTCAAAAGCATCTGTTTTTTCTAAATCGTCCAGTTTCCAAAACCAATCTAAAATCTGGCTGAATCCTTTCTCAAATCTGGAAGACCATTCGGGAGTATTTTTTCCTGATTTAGAGACAAATATACTGTTAGATGCAGCATCTTCAAATTCCACAAAACAATAGGATTTTTTAATAGAATCTCCAATTACTAAGTCAGCTGTAAAATCTCCAAATATGTCATATTCAAATGCCAGACGATTAAATCTATTAATCTTGGGATGATAAGAACCAATAAATGCTGATAAATGATGATTATTTCTGAAAAAGGGCAGAATATCATCGTTTTCAGATAAAGATTTATTTTTGTCTAATAGGTAGCGGAGTTCTCTAAGTTGACTTCTAGCAATACGGGGATTAAAATCAAGTTTAATAAAATCTTTCATGGGTTATACTTAAAGTTAGCTATTTGCCGCCGCAAAAATTTCTAACCTGTCATGAGTCATCAAATCTAAAACTTTAATTTCATCGGGATTGTCCATATTTAAAATTGCTCTCAAGTTGGGATTGATAAGCAATAAATAAAGTGGTTCATCTATCTTCAGCTTTTTAATGATATTACCTGATATTGCTGTTTCTATCCCAGAATTAGCTAAATTCATCAAAGTTTGAGATACAGTTTGTTGTTCTTGAGGGGAAAGTGCATCGAAAGCAGGTTGAACGCGCTTATGGAGGGTGATCTGAACTGGGCGATCGCTCATGTTATTGTTAAGTTAAACCTCTATATTAAGTATATAGCATTTACAGTTTTTTGCATCATTACACTTATAGCGATCGCTTCTCCAATTAGGTAAACTGGAATAAAAGAGCGATTTCTACGGAGCGATTTGCGATCGCTTATCCTAGAAAATAAATGTATGCCAGATATTCTTATTGAGGTAACAGAGTATGGACATCGCTGTAACTTTAAAGGAAATCAAATCCCTCAGTATTGCAGATAGAATTCATCTTGTGCAAGAGATTTGGGAAAGTATAGCAGCAGAACAAGCTTATCCAGATTTGACAGTAGCGCAAAAACGAGAGCTTGATCGGCGGATTACTGATTATGAAGCAAATCCAGACAATGTAATGATATGGGAGGAAATTAAAGCTTCAATTAGAGGACAGCAATGAATTATGTCCTGGTATTTCGTCCAGAAGTTTTTAAGCTTTTATTTTGCAGGTGAAGTTTTAAAGATAATTCCACAAGCGATCGCTCCCCCCAACAAGATAAACTGGAATGAAAGAGCGATCGCATACCGTATGTTTTATTCCGGTAATTTATACTGCGCCACGATCCGCTTTGCAAACTCCGGTATGTGGGCTTCCAATTTCTCAGGATGATTCCGCTTAACGTATAAATAATTTCTCGCAAAGTGGGAATCTATAGAAAATCTCCCATATTCCAAACCCTTCGGTCCGATTCTATCTATCACTACTCCCATTAATTGCGCTACCCACATCGGTAATGTAACTGCATCATCATAAGCTTTTATACCCTGCTGTACGGCAGGTTTTCTGTCTCCTTTCGACATCACAGGCTGGGTTTCTAGTTGGTCTTTCACCAGTTCTAACATTTCTTTTCCGGTATCATTTCTCACTACTATCCATTGCCAGGGATAGGGTGCGCCCATGTATCCTACAACTAAATCCGCTAAAGAGTTGACGTAATCAAAGCAACTCATACATGATGGAGCAAAGATATCTTTAAGCACATTGGTTTTTAAGCCAAAGAAGGGTACTTTTTCTTCTGAACCGTCTTCGTGTTTGAAGTGTACCCGGAAGTCTTGCATAAATTCGTAACTTACCACTGTTTCCGGGGAACGGCTGGTGGTTTCTAAGAATTTCTGTAGTCCGGCGCGGGTAACGTTATCTACACATGGTGTACCGAGAACGTACAGTTTTTCTAAACCGAGTTTCTTCTCTACAGCGCGTAATGCTTGGATTTGACAACCTACACCTATTACTAATAACCGCTTCATTCCTGATTTTTCTATCTCTTCTAATACGGAGAGGTTAGGAGAAAGGGTAGGTTTATTTACTTTAGCTGCTAGTATTTCTTCTGGGGTGCGGGCTATGATGGGCATCGGTTGAAAGCGGTCTTCTTTGGTGTTCTGCACACATACGACTCCTTCAACTAAGCCACGATTGAGCATTTCTATAGCTATGCTACTAACTATACCTGTCCATTGTGCGCCTTCGATGGGTTGTGTTTTGCGTGCGGCCATCATTTCTTGATGCACGCCAAAGTACAGTTCGTTGTCGTCTTCTAGGTTGCGGGGGCGGTTATGGGTGGTGGTTTCTAGTTCGTCTATTCTTTGGGTGATGAAAGCGCACGCTTCTTTGACGTAGTGGATATAGTAGGTGTCGCATAGTCCGCATTCGCTACATAGTTCTTTGGCGGGGCGCACGCTTCCGGGTTTGAGGGCTTTGGCTTTTTTGTGTTTGTTGGTGTCTATGGATGTCATTTATTTTGTTTATTTTTCTTGAATATTGCTTTTATTACCTTACCGTTAGGGGTTGTGATGTGGGTGGTTTGATTTGGGTAATAGGGTTTTTTCACGCATAGGCGCTACAGATGCGGAGAGAATAAAGAAAGTAATTATATAGTGATAATTTTATTTCTGTGCTAACACTTCAGTAAATGTACGATGGTGATTATTCATAGGTTAGCTGTTAAGATGAGTATATTTTTAATGTTGAGCAAATACAGAAGCAATTATGAGTCAGCTTTTTCATCGCCTTAATAGACTCATTAAATCTGAGATAAATTATTCTCAACCTAAAATGAATGTTTCTAAATATCAAGAATTTACAACAGATTTTGCATTATTAGAAGGTTATCATTTGAATGTAACAACTTTTCCTCTCAGTATTACTAATACTTTGACTGGAGTTAAGTTATATGAAGCAATAAGATTTATAGTTGAAGGTGAGATTTCTGTATCTATTGATTCGAGTTATAACTTTGGTGTTACTACTTTAAATAGTCTAATTTCACAAGGAATTACTATAGCAGAAATTTTAGATTTAGCTATTGAAGATATGGAACAAGAATTAGCAAGCACTCGTGAAGCTACTGTTTCAGCTATGTCCATCGAAAAAATTAATATAAAAAAGTATAATGAAGCTGAGGTGGAATTGAAAAAATGGCAAGACAGAACTAATTTAGCTATTGAAAAAGGTAATACTTATTTGGCAGCAGAGGCTTTAAAGCGTAAAAAGTTTTTCTCAATGAAGGTGAATAATTTAAAGGTTGCTTTGGAAGAACAGATGATTATATCAAATTGTGTAAAGCTGAGTTTATTTGCTTTATCTAATAAAGTTGTTGAAGCCAAGGATTATCAAGTTAATTTTGGCAATTTTCAATTGAAGAAATTATCTAATCCAACAACTAGGGATGTTAATGATATTGATACTGAATTGGAAATACTAAAACAACAATTAGATGACCTGTAGTTTTAATCAAGTTATTGATATTAGCAAAAGTAATCGGCCTTCGGTTGATTTATCGAGGTTTTTTTGCTGTTAAAATACATCTTCCATTATCCCACAAAACCGCCTGAGAATGAATTCTCAGTCTCATAGCAAAAGTCTGTTAAAACAGACTCAATAAATATCAATCTTCATTCAGCTTTAGCTGAATTTCGCTATTAGCCATGAAATTCATTTCTTGGCGGGTTATCTTAGCAGTTTTTAAATCTTCTATTATCCCAGAAAACCGCCTGAGAATGAATTCTCAGTCTCATAGCAAAAGTCTGTTAAAACAGACTGAATAAATATCAATCTTGATTCAGTTTTAGCTGAATTTTGCTATTAGCGAAGAAATTTATTTTTTGATTTTCAAATACAGTCAACTAAATTAGTGTTATAATTTTATAATTATTGTAGCTATTTCTAAGAAGAAATTATGAATATTGATACATCTTTAGATCAAATCGTTGTAGAAAAAATCTACATCATTCAACAACAAACTAACCAAGATATCAAATAAATTATTCAAACTGCAATTGAGGTTTATTATCACAAAATTCAACAATCAGAAAATGATCCTCTTGCTTTACTGAAACAAAGTGACTTTATTGGTTGTGGAGAATTTGATTCTATCGCCGCTTTTCATTAGCTATTTAGAAATAAAAATTAATCTTTTAATTATACCATATACTGACAGCAAACTAGCAAATCAATATCAGATTGTCAGTTGCACTACAAAACTCTCTACAACAGTGGGTTAGGGTGGAATTGATGCAATTGAAAAACTGCATTTTACATAGTTTATAGGTTGTATTGTTTTTAGTGAACAAAATAACCTGACTATGAAAGTTGGCAATCTAACAATCTAAAATTGGTGTAAGCCTGTGTCTGATTTAGAATTGTACAAATATCTCCCCAAGCTTCCCGATGCTGCACTGCAAGAATTTACAGAATGGTGTATTTTAGAACAATCAAAAGCCGCAGGATTAGAATTTAAACCTGATGAAAATAGGTTAAAAAACTTAGCACCAGCAGATTATTTGAAACAACTAATTGACCAATTTATGAAGGTGAAACCAGACCCTATTAGGGCTGGTCTAGTAGCAGTAATTGCTGGACAACAATCTGATAAACATAATTTGTCAGGTTTAGCAGCTATTGTTGATTTTGTTTCACTTTATGTTAAGTATTTAATTCCTAAAGATGGTACTGACCCAGAAGAAGCAACAGCAATATTAGCAAAAGCAGGGCAACATCAGTATGATCAACTGACTGAAATTGCTAAAAAACATAATGTAGCTTTATAGTCAGAAGTCAGAAGTTAGAATACTTGAAGTGTTTTACTCCTGACTGCTGATAGCTATTAATTACCTTTGATTCAGCAACATTTTTACGCCATATTTAGGACGTAATGTAAAAGCTGGCCAAGGTACAACTTCGTGATTTGCGGCTAGAGATAATTTAAATTGTTGGGCAATAGTCGCTAAAATTAACATTGCTTCCATTTTGGCAAAAGATTGACCAATGCAAATTCTTGGACCACCACCAAAAGGAAAATAAGCAAAGGTTGGTAATTTCTTGGCTAAATCGTTTTCCCAACGGTCAGGGTTAAAAACTTCTGGTTGGTCAAAATAGCGAGGATCATGGTGCATTACCCACTGACTAACAATAATACCATCTCCAGCACGTAGGGGATAACCGCCAATTTCGCAATCCTGCACCGCTCGGCGACTCATTGCCCACACAGGGGGGTATAATCGCATTACTTCCATGATGATTCTTTCAGTGTAAATCAACTTGGGTAAATCAGCAAAAGTGGGTGTTCTTCCACCTAATACTGTCTGCAATTCTGTTAGTAACTTTTGCTCAACTTCTGGATGTTGCGATAATAAATAACAAGCCCAAGATAATGCTAAAGCTGTGGTTTCGTGACCGGCTATTAATAGGGTAATTAATTCATCTCGGATTTGTGTATCGGTCATGCGTGTGCCATCTTCATCTTGAACGTTCAGCAGCATGGATAGCAAATCACCTGAATCTTTAGCACTTTCTCGCTTTTGTTGAATGATGCGATTAATCAAATTATCAAACTGCTGTACTGCTTGTTGATAACGTAAATTGTGAGGAAGAGGAACCCAATCAGGAATCAAATATAACAACAGGTTAGTATTGCGGGATTCAAAATATTCTATGCTGACTTGCATAGCTTTTCCCACTTGTTCAACGTCTTTTATTAACTCTGTTCCGAATAATGTTTTGGCAACAATTTCTAACGTGAGGTACATCATGTCTTCGTGAATATCTCGAATTTCGCCCTCATGCCATGTTTTTAACATTCTGTTGGTGTAGTCAATCATAACTTCACCATAGGAAAAAATCCGTTCCCGATGGAAAGCAGGTTGCATTAGTCGTCGTTGACGCTGCCACAATTCGCCTTCACTAACGAAAAGTCCATTACCCCAAATTCGTTTTAATATCAAAGCTCGATGTTTTTTAAATAGACTGAGCTTTTTGATTTGTGCCTCTTCAATATAATCTGGGTGATTAAGTTGATACATTGAAAATACAGCACTTTTCCAAAGTACAATATCACCGTAATCTTTGGCACATTGACTCAAAAAACCTAAAGGATCTGCTCCGAAGTCTGGAAGGCTACCTAATAATGGGTGAGCTTTTGGTCCAGGTGGATAATTCGGTGCTTTGTTACTTGGAGATAATGTAACCATCAAAATTTTCTCCTGTTTGAATCAGAATTTTTTAGGACTTACGCAAGATATGACTAAAAGCCTTATTCTTTCGTAGGGGTAATTCATGAATTACCCCTACTTGCGTTCTGTTTTGCGTAAGTCCTGTTTTTGTAATTTGGAGTAGCTATTTTTCAATAGCACTATATATGATGTTTATTTATTAGGATAGTCCTGGTTTATTAAAAGTTACTTTAATTAAATATTTTTTTAAGTAATTTCTCGTTAATGCCGAGATTTCCCTGTAAACCTCCAGTATGTATTAATAGCAGACGACCTGGTGTAAAAAATCCTTGCTGTAGTAAGTTCATGACTCCATAAAACATTTTTCCCGTATATACGTAATCTAGGGGTATGTTATGTTCTTGGGTAAATTTTTGGCAAAACATGATTAATTCTTGATTAACTTTTGCATATCCACCAAAATGGTAATTACATACTAATTGCCAAGGTGCAGGATGATCAAAGGGTGCAGGTAAACTAGATGTCAGATAATTGTTAATTAAACTTTCTATTTCTGCTGCTAGAAATTCTCCACCTTTTAATACAGGAAAGCCAATAATTTTCTGTTTTGAATGTAATGATAGGGCAATACCGGCTAGTGTTGTGGCTGTTCCACAAGCTAGGCAAATAGTATCAAATAATTCAGATATCTGCATTATTTCTGTACAACCACGTACACCGTTCAGGTTGCAACCTCCTTCGGGAATAATGAAGACTTCACCAAAGCGTTGTTTTAATTCTTCTTGTAATTGAGTTGTGTGGCGTTGGCGGTAAGTAGTGCGATCGCAATACACTAGCTGCATCCCTTGTTCTAGCGCAAAACTTAGTGTAGGATTGAGAGGTAAAGTTTCCTCTCCACGAATTACTCCAATAGTGCGGAAACGGAAAATCTTACCTGCGGCTGCGGTAGCAAAGATATGATTGGAGTAAGCACCGCCAAAGGTAATTATGGTGGCAAAATTTTTTTCCTGAGCCTCCAACAGGTTATATTTCAGCTTGAACCACTTGTTACCATTAACCTGTGGGTGCATCAGATCAAGGCGTAATACGTATAACTCAACACCAGCAGTAGCAGCTATTTGACTATTAATTTTTTGTACGGGTGCAGATAGAAAGATTGACGACATTTCAACTACAAGTTAAGCTTTGTTGTCATAGTCGAAAATAACAAATTTCCACAAAATATCACAGGATATCAAACTGTTTATGGCTAAAGTTTTTGATTCTATTACTGAAGAATTGCAAAAATTTATTGCAAATCAGCAGATGTTCTTTGTTGGAACTGCTCCTTTAAGTCCTACAGGCCACGTTAACATTTCTCCCAAAGGTTTAGAAAGTTTTCGTATTCTTTCACCCCATCGCGTTGCTTACTTAGATGTAACAGGTAGTGGCAATGAAACTTCTGCCCATCTGTTAGAAAATGGCAGAATCACATTTATGTTTTGCGCTTTTCAAGAACCTCCTTCTATTCTCCGTCTTTATGGTCAGGGAAAAACGATTTTACCTGATTTTCCTGAATGGAATTCTCTATACTCTTTATTTCCTCCTCTTCCGGGAACTCGGCAAATAATTGTTGCTGATATTGACAGGGTACAAACTTCCTGTGGTTTTGCTGTGCCACTTTATGAATATCAAAAGCAAAGAGAAACTTTAGTTAACTGGGCTAGTAAAAAAGGTGAATGGGGAATTAAAGAATATCATCAACAAAAAAATTTAGTCAGCATTGATGGTTTATTAACTCCCTTAAGTACAGTTCACAATCAAAGATAAGTTGATGAGTAAAGAATGATTTTCGTGTTTTATCAACACGATTGGTATATTATGAAGGGTTGATTTAACCACTCAGGGAAAAGTTTTTTGCCCATTACAGAATTGACTTTTCTGTGAATTATCTGTGTTTAAATCAAATGTTTAAATCACGCAAAGCGAATCGAATTTGTTCCATACGTCTGCGGTTGACACCAAGATCAGATTCTCCTACACGAGATGCTGAACGGATATGAATTACTTGCTCATCCGCAGGTAAATAAAACTCGACATCATCAATAAATTTGAAGATGCGACTTTTAGAAAGAGCATGGATATAATTATCTGTTTGTTCTATCACTGCTGTGCGGGGAACAACTGTGAGAACTTTAAGTAAAACTTCTTTAGCTTGATCACGGTTTACATGATAAGGAATTGGATCAATAGCGTGTTTAGCATCACCATTTTGGCTAACAACACAATTGTCTGAACTTGGACAAGGACTAAGAGAACCGGATTCAACTCCTAACCCAGTAGCCAAAGTAACCGCAGGGAATATTACACTCATAGCTAGAGTTAGAAATACTGCCAAAATACTACTCTGTAATCGCTGTGTGAATCCTGTTAGACGGTGCATTATTAATTTACTCCTCGATGGTTTAGGTTTTGTGGACATATTCAATAATTATCAACTAGAAGGTGCAACTTTGGTGCATCTACCTTCAGGTAAAATTTGTTTATCGGGGAACATTGTATGATGTCATTGTTAAACTTGCTTATAGAAAAATGGGTTTAGGTGCTAAATTATTAGATGAAGTAATTAATGACCCACAGTTCAAAGAAATTGAAAATATTACCATTTTCTATTTTCCAGAGATGATTCCTTTTTATGGACAATGGAAATTTAAACAAGCAATTACAAGCGATTAATGGAATTGAAATAATGTTTCGTGATCATTAATTATCTGAGGAATAGCACAATGATTATTAATCCAGAAAATGTCCCGCGTCGAACTACTACTATTTATCCAGATGTATTTAAATCTCGGATTGTTGGAAGAGTTAAACAAGCTGTAGGAAATGCTGCCGGATTAAAAAATTTTGGCGTGAACTTAGTCACATTAAAACCAGGAAGCTGTTCAGCATTAAGACATTGGCATCAAAAACAAGATGAATTTATTTATATTATTCAAGGTGAAGCAACTTTAATAACTAATGCAGGTGAACAAATTCTCACAGCAGGAATGATGGCAGGTTTCCCAGCAGGAGAAGCAGATGGACATCAACTTGTGAATAAATCTCCAGAAATAGTAATTTATTTGGAAGTTGGAGATAGAACACCAGGAGATGAAGTATGTTATCCAGATGATGATTTAATTGTTAAATCTAGTGATGATGGGGGATGGATTTTGACACATAAAGATGGTACTTTGTATGAAATTTGAACTTCAACACAATTCAATAACTTCAGGAAGTTAAAATCTTGCTATCAGATTTATTCAACTGGCAATCATTGCTATTATTAGGAATCACTACATATCATCAAATTGCCAGCATTCAAGAAAAATCAAAAATACCACCGATAGGAAAATTGATTGATGTTGGTGGACATAAATTACATTTCTATTCTGCTGGTACAGGTGAAATAACTATAATTCTAGATCATAGCCTGGGCGGAATAGATGGCTATTTTTTAGTAGAAGAATTAGCGAAAATTTCACGAGTTTGTATTTATGATCGTGCTGGTTATGGTTCGAGTCAATCTAGTTATAAACCCCGTACTAGTGAACAAATAGTTAAAGAACTGCACATCTTGTTGCAGAAGGCAGAAATTGAACCGCCTTATGTCTTAGTTGGTAACTCTTTTGGTAGTTATAATATGCGTCTTTATGCTCATCATTTCCCGGAAGAAGTGGTAGGGCTGGTCTTAACAGATGGTTTGCATGAACAACAGATGTTAGCAATGCCATTTAGTATGCAATTATTGAAGTTATTTTTTACAGGTTCTTTTTTTATCGCTTCTGTGGGTGCAGCATTAGGAATTGTCAGGTTTTTAGGGTTAATAGGTGCTTTTGAAGTTATCAAAAAAGAACTGCGTCAGTTTCCAGCAACTAAATTAAAAATTGTGAAGCGTTCTTTTTATTCTTCACAACATTGGTTGACCATGTTTCGAGAAATGTGGAGTTTAAATACCAGCGGTCATCAATTACAAAAAGCTGATTATTTTGGAAATATGCCAATTGTTAATATCAAAGCTACTACGTTTCTGAAGCCTGGGTTGGGCAGGTTTTATTTTTCAATTTCACCAGCCGATAAACTGCGAGATTCTATACAATCTAATTTGCTTTTACTTTCGACAGATTGTGAACAATTATTGACAGAAACAAGCAGTCATTTTGTGTGGATAGATGAACCGGAAGTTATTTTAGCAGCAGTGAGGAGAGTTTTGGATAAAGTTGAAAATCAGTATTAAATAACGTAAATAAATCCAGCATTTTCACGGTATTTGCTAAAATAACAGCAATCCCAAGAGTAAAGGAAAAAGGGCTACTAATTACTCGCCGAACCACTACACACAACCCGAAAACCAATAGTGTCGTTACTGTAGACAAGGTTATTGGCGCTGCGACAAGCAGAACGGCAATTCTCACCAAGGGAGGAGAACGAACCACCGCGCTGGATACGTTTATCATTACGCTTAGTAGAAACGTCATCCATGAGAAAATTTTATATAAACTAAGCGACAGTGGTACATAATATCATTACAAATACAGATATTATCACTTTAAGTCACTTTTTTATAACTCTGGAAAGAAGAATTTTAGAATTTAAGTAGAACAACCTGTAAATCAAGATATGTAACAAAAAGTAAAATTACTCAAACCAATCTTCACCTCAAGGTAATTCATCCAAATAATTATCAATCATCTTTGCTAACTCCTTTGGTTGATATTCATACGTTAATAACAAAAGATTTTGATCAAAATCAATCAACTCTTTTCCTTGCAATCTTTGAGAAACTTGACTTGGTTTTAAAGTCCCGCCAAAAATCTCTGCACTAGCGGGACGAATTGCCATTTCTACAGCTTCTGCTAAATATTCTTGCCATTCATCAACTTTAATATAATAGGATTTTTGATTATCTTTAATATTCAATTTGGCAATTTGAATCACAGAATCAGAAATAGAAGCAATCCAAGAATTAGTTAAACGCTGTTCAATTTGATTTTTAATCAGATGAATAACTAACCTAACTAAAAAAGCTTCTATTTTTCGCAAAGTTCCCTGTTTGCTCATATCCTCCAAATCATCAAGAATTTCCAACGCATCATCATAACGCCCTTCTAAGATACTTTTTCTTAATTCCATTAATTCTTGCGTCATGGTTATTGACCTTACTTAGTTGCAGTTATTAGTTGATTTTGTAGTTTTGATGTTCTATAATAACCCAAATCGCTAAATATCTAGTTGAGGCTGGGAATAGGTAATTGGTAATTGGTGATAAAATCCCTATTTTTATCCTGTTCATCCTGACTCAAACATTTTCCTATCTATAAATTCTAGCGTTCCCTATCTTTCTAAGTCAGTGTTGTCACTGGAGTAATTGTCAGTATAATAGCCTGGTTATTATTAACAAAAATTCGACGTTAACTATTTTCTTTGTGTTCTCTGCGGTTTCATACTCCCACCATGTCTACACAACCCATAATTGAAAGCATATATACCGATGGTGCTTGCACCGGCAATCCCGGCCCTGGTGGTTGGGCTGTAGTTGTTTATTTTAACGATGGTTCAGTTCACGAAATGGGTGACGCATCACGCCATACCACCAATAATAAAATGGAAATGCAAGCAGCGATCGCAGCCCTGGAACTATTTGCAAACTCTGGACAAACCCAACCCATCATCCTCTACACCGATAGCGAATATCTAATCAACTCCGTTACCAAATGGATGCCAGGTTGGAAAAAGAAAGGCTGGAAAAAATCAGATGGAAACCCAGTCCAAAATCAAGACCTTTTAGAAACCCTCGATAGACTCAACAGCAGACTCGTCAAATGGCAGCACGTGCGCGGACATTCTGGTAACATAGGTAACGAACGTTGTGATGTGATTGCTCGCTCCTTTGCCAGCGGCAAAATCCCATCTCTTCAACAATTATCGCCTGGAAATTATTATCAAACCTTAACAAATACAAACGAAATCAATGTAGCAAAAGTATCGGATTCTTCCATAAACTCCACAAAAATTAACGAAAACATCTCGGATAGCAGTATTTTGTCATCAGACATAACCACTATGGAACCATCTACAGCTTCAGCTGCGACTACAAACGAGGAAAAACCACCTGAGATGAGGGTTTCACAACTCCGCAACTTAGTTGAAACCCTACGGGTTGCTGACGAAATAGCAGAAAAAGGCTATTTAATTACTAGTTCAGAACTAGCAGACTTGATGGATGTCCACGCCAGTGCTGTCACCAGTCGCGGGGATCAATGGCGTTGGCGAAACTGGATAGTTTCAAGGGTAAGACGGGAAGGTAATCAAATTCTTTGGGAACTAGAAAGAGGAGATCAACTAGGAACGGAAACTGAATAACAGGGAATAGGGTGTGGGGTGTAGGGTGTAGGGTGTAGGGTGTAGGGTGTAGGGTGTAGGGTGTAGGGTGTAGGGTGTAGGG
>NZ_LUFH02000097.1 GCF_001586785.1 Sphaerospermopsis aphanizomenoides BCCUSP55 | reverse complement strand
CTGCTTCCCCTGCTCCCCCTGCTCCCCCTGCTTTCTTCCCTATTCCCTATACTGGTGACAATAGCTTGACTTTCCCTTCTAAAGAGTTCATGAGTGACTGGAAGGGCTGGACAAATTTCTCAATACCTTCAGCGAGTAATTCGTCCATTACGGTATTGATATCAATGTTGATGTCCGGTTCTTTCAAGCTTTCTATCAGGTTGTAAGCTTCTAAAGTGCCTATTTCTAGGCGATCGCTCACATTACAGTGATCCGCACAAGCCTGAATTGTGGCTGGTGGTAGGGTATTAACAGTATCTTTGCCAATCAGTTCATTGACATACATGACATCGTTGTAACTGGGGTCTTTGGTACTGGTGCTGGCCCACAGTAACCGTTGGACTTTTGCGTCTTGCGCTGCTAGGGTTTGCCAAGCATCAGTGCTGGTGATTTTCTTGTATTCTTGGTAGGCAATTTTGGCATTGGCGATCGCAATTTTTCCTCTTACCGCTCGCAGCACTGCTTCATGGCTGATGTCATTAACACCCCGCTGCAATTTCGCATCTATCTTAGCGTCGATGTTGCTATCAATTCGACTGAGGAAAAAGCTGGCTACAGAAGCAATTTTGCTGATTTCCTGACCTTCTTTTACTCTCTTTTCCAAACCACGAATATACGCCCAAGCTGCATGAATGTAACTTTGGACTGCAAACAACAGTGTCACGTTGATGTTAATTCCTTCGGAGATGGCTTGTTCTACGGCTGGTAAACCCGCCTGAGTCCCAGGAATTTTAATCATCACATTTTCTCGCCCAATTTCTTGGAAATAGCGACGAGCTTCAGCGATGGTGGCTTGGGTATCATGAGCTATAGTTGGTGGTACTTCTATACTCACATAACCATCTAGACCATTCGTGGCTTCATAAACAGGACGTAAAATTTCACAAGCATTGCGGATATCTGCAAACACTAGGGATTCATAGATTTTGTATGTCGGTAAACCTTCACGAATTCCCGCTTCAATATCAGCATCATAAATGGCATTACCAGTAATTGCTTTTTCAAAGATGGCAGGATTGGAGGTAATACCAGAGATTCCTTGATTTTTGACCAAGTTTTCGAGTTCCCCTGATTGAATAATGTCACGGCTCAAATTATCCATCCAGATACTTTGACCATATTGTTTAATCTCTAATAAATGATTGGTTGCCATAGCTATTTTTTAACTCCTATTAACAGTGTTTTTGGTGAAGTTGAGAAATTTTTCAGGTGCGGTGAGGACAAGAAACAATGCTAAACTTTAGACCCCAAAAGGCTTTTAGCACTGTCAAGAGTCACCTGTTTCCTGTCACCTTCTATAACCTCACATACAAACATTGCTAGTCCTGCATTCCAATCTCAAATTACCTATTGTCAGCTGTATTACTGGCATCAGCTAGACGCTTTTTTAAACTGCCTCTAATGACCTTTTTGAATAAAAGACTCCACCATCGTTACATCTTGTTTACTACCAATAATTAGAGGAGTACGTTCATGTAGTTTTTTGGGAACTACATCCAAAATATCCACTAATCCTGTAGTCGCACAACCCCCTGCTTGTTCAATCACAAATGCTAAAGGTGCAGATTCATAAAGTAGACGCAACTTACCTTCTGGTTTTTGCACAGTTCCTGGATAGAGAAATACACCACCTTGAACTAAAATTCTATGTATATCACTCACCATCGCGCCACTATAACGAGCAGAATAACCTTCGGTGCGATGAACATAGCGAATATATTCTCGAATGGATTCATCCCACTGCCAGAAGTTCCCCTCATTGACGCTGTAAACTGAACCGTGGTCAGGAATCTTGATATTTTCTTCTGTGAGAATAAACTCTCCTAAACTTGGATCAAGGGTAAAGGAATGAACACCCTTACCTATTGTATACACAAGCATTGTACTTGGCCCATATAGTATATAGCCAGCAGCTAGTTGCTTTTGTCCATTGGTAAGCAAATCTGTGGCTTTACCATCGGTATCATCTCCTTCCTGTTGACGGATGGAGAAAATTGAACCCAAGCTGAGATTAGTATCTGTGTTAGATGAACCATCAATTGGGTCATAGAGTAAGGTATAACGACCAATGGGGCAGTTTTCCGGGATGTAGTAGGGGTTTTCCATCTCTTCGGAAGCTAAACGACAAACCAAGCCGCTTTGCTTAAATACTGCAATAAATACATCATTGGCGTAGACATCCAATTTTTTGACAGATTCTCCTTGGACGTTGACTTCCCCAGTAAATCCCAGCACCCCTTCCATTAAACCAGCATTGCTGAGGCGACGCGCTATCAGTTTACCCGCCAAAGCGATGCGATTCATCAGCGCACTCAAATCCTGTGCGTCTGCGGAAAAACTTTGCAGTTGCTGGAGTACGTGACGCGATAAGGTTGTACAATCACGATCTAGGGCTTTATCTGTAGCGTTGTCGATAGACAAATTTAACGGTTCTGTAGCTTGAGCCATTTTTGTTACTCCCTAGCGTTTTGCTTTTGGGTCTGTTTTCTCAATGGCGATTTTTGGTCGCTGCCTCTATCTTAGAAAGGTATTTTGATAACTAAAGATTGTTTTTAGATAAACTAAAGAATTGAAATTTTAGGCTGCTTTTTCAGATCAACAGCCCCCACTTCTCAAAGAAGTAGAGGATTTTCATATACCAGTATTTTTTATATAGCAAAAGGCAAGAGTCCTAACTCCTACCTTCGATAAAACGTAGACACTAAAAGCCTTTGAACTCTGTCACCTATCACCTGTCACCTGCTATAACTTATGGCTTAGGCGATCGCATTACAACCAAGATTGATAATATAAAAAGCCCCGATTAGTCTGGAAACTTAATCACCGTTTACAACTAATCGGGTATAGTTCTCTAGTTTCTATTGACATACTCCCCGCCCTACAAAGACAGAGATTCTGGCTTCAAACAACAGTTGCGGACTAAGCCCGTCTTACACTATTTCGCCCAACAGACAATGCCGTGCCTGTTTCTACAAAAAAACCAACAAGCCGAAGGGACGGGGAACCTCAAACCCATTTGTTCGGTAAATTTTAGCAAATTAATTTTGCATAAATAGAAAATAATCTGCTATAGTTAGAAACCTGCATTATTAATAATCTTGTTTTCTATTCCAACCCCCCCGGCGACTATCTTCGCGTCCGTTATCTTCTCGTGGCTTTGCTTTGTTAACTCTCAGTTGACGACCCATCCACTCTGCACCATCTAATTCTGTAATTGCAGCATCTTCTTGGGCATCTTCTATCATTTCCACAAAAGCAAATCCCCGCATCCTTCCGGTTTCGCGGTCAGTAGGTAAAACAACTCTTTTTACCTCGCCATAATCAGCAAACACGGCTTTTAAGTCTGCTTCGGTCGCACGGTAAGAGAGATTTCCAACGTAAATAGTCATTATCGATCACGTAATTTGCAACAAAATGCGCTTGGTTAAGGTAGAAAATAGAACTAAGCAAATTGTAAGCATTGCATAGTCTCCTCTAATTCACAGATGGCAAAAGTTGCAGCACAATAACCAAAATGGTTAGCATATCCACAAATTAATCAGCCATCAGACTGAACACACGCATCTGTTGTTATGATAACTGATGGTGACATTTTCCAAAGTATGAGATATTACAAAGAATAATAATATGATGTTATCTAATTTGACTGTTTATATAATTAAACAAAATAAATATCACTTGGCTTTTAAGTTTCTTAACCGTTAACGTTTCAATACTGTTCGGTTCATGAGATTTCCCGAAAAAAGGCAAGAGGCAAGAGGCAAGAGGCAAGAGGTTGTAGAAAATAATTCTTCCCTCTGCCAAAAGGGTTTCAAGCCCCTAAATTTATTGATTAAAAACCAAAAAATATGTATTTAGAGACGCGCAGCGCCATAAATACTACGTCCATATTAAATCCCCTCAATTTTATTTATGGGGATTACCTCCTGCCTCCTTAAGTATTGGAGATCCGCCTAAATCCCCCTTTTTAAGGGGGGACTGTAATTTCAGTTCCCCCCTTTTTCAGGAGGGCTAGAGGGGATATAACGATTTTTGATACATCACCAAAGACTTTTAAAACATCCTCTCAGAAAAGGTTAATCAATAGAAATTTGTTGAACTCCAGAAGCTTTACCATTTTGTGCGTCAGAACCAGTTTTAGGAAAACAGCCTGAAGTGACATTTTTGTCTAGCCAAGTTTTAACAGGATCATCGGCTAAGTTCAGTCGGAGGACACCAGAGACAAACCCACCCATAAAAGAAATGGGATTCTGGGCAAGTTCTTTCAATAGGGGCGACAATTCAGTAATAAACATTAGACTCTCCAAAGTATCACTCTTAAAAATTATTAATTCTTCATTAATCTTAACGTAGAAAGTCATTTCCGGGGTATTGAGTAAAAAAAGGGTGTAGGGTGTAGGGTGTTCTTGATTTTGGATTTTGGATGAAAGGATTTTGGATTGTTTTGAGCAACTTCAATCTAAAATTTTCTTCCCTATTCCCTATTCCCTATTCCCTATTCCCTATTCCCTATTCCCTATTCCCTATTCCCTATTCCCTATTCCCTATTCCCTATTCCCTATTCCCTATTCCCTATTCCCTATTCCCTATTCCCTATCATCTATGAAGTTGGTTGCTGTTCAGGGAACATACACTTATCAGAGTCACAACCGCTAGGTCCTGCTTCTGACATTTCACCTAAATCGTAACGACTTAAAGCCCCACAGAAATCATCTGTTTTCCGTCTTGCTTTCACCTCAGCAGATAAACGCTCATAAGTGGCTTTATCTATGGGTTCAAAAGGTAAACGGGGGAACGTTTGAATGTCATCAAACCGCGCTAATAAAGCTGCGGAAATGTAACCTTCATCATTTTTAACCGCTTCATAAATGCGTATACCCAAAGGTTCAACTTCTTCAGAACGTAACTCTAAAGTCGCTGAGGTGTTATGGGTGGTGTAGTATTTCTGCACCTGCATAACAAAATCTAACTGCGCCAGTACGGAAAACTTTGATACGTCAATAACATCCGCACCGGGTAAGTCTGCCCAAGATACAGCAACGGGTATTTCTACCAGCCATTCTGTACAACGGGGATCAAACGGGTCATTTAACAAGTTACCATTTTCGTCTTTGTCAGATTGAGAAGGTATGACATTATAGCCATAATCTATACAAGCTAAGGCTACGGGGTCATTTTTACGGAAGGTGATGCGACGAATGAATCTTTGCGCTTTGGGGGGATGCCAACCGGAACTAGCACCTGTTAACAAAGATTTTGTACCAGCTGGTTGAACTGTAGTACAACGGTTGGGGCGTTTGATATTATGGCGATCGCAATATTCCCACACTACTTTATGGACTACATCTTTCCAGAAGCTGAGATATTTTTGCTCACCGCGTTTAAATATCAATCCGTCTGGGGTTTCTGGTCTTCCTTCCTCCCACCAGCGTAACCACTCCACACCAAAAGCATGAACGAAGAAATCAAATAAACCAGTCAGGGAAACGCCGACAATAGGATCAAGTTCCCGACTGTATTGATAGCGGGGTTCAAGAAAATGATGATTTAACAATGCGGCCACTGACAAAGCACCAGCGGTAAATGCTTCTTCTTGTTCTTTGTAGTTATCGGGATCGAGTTGGTTTAAGTGTACCTCAGACAAGTTACAGTTTCCGGTTAAGGTATTACCAAAAACACCTTTATGATATTCCGGCTCATTAAAGCAGTAAGTATCATGTAATCCTGGTAATTGTTCAACACTTTTTACAACTTGCCATTTACCTTGATATTTGGCATTTTTGCCTTTGCTCACGTCCAAACGCTGACAAGGAATTTCGCCACAGTCAGTTATTTGCAAGTAGTATAAATCTCTACTTCTGATTCCATAGTTAGTGACTGCCCCTTGATGAGCGCACAGATTGACAGATGAACGAATACCGCATTTAGTTAGTAGTAACTGAACTCGGTATGCTCGATCATAGTCAGAGATATATATTCTGATGCCGTTGCTTTGTGTATTTGAGCCGTCTGTATCTGCTAAACCAGCGATAAAGTGCAGAATTGCTTGACGATTCCAACCAGCTATAACATTTAGTGTTTCTGGATTTGTTTTTAGGCTTTTTAAGAATTCTCCAGAAAAACCTAAATCTGTAACATCTGTAAAAGTTGGTAAGTAATCGTAATCTCTGATAGGAGATTTATTTCCTGAGAGATTTAAAGCAGCTTTCTTTTCATACAACCTAACTTTGGCATTATCTTTTTGATCGGTTGTTCCATCTCCTACAGCTACTCCTAAAGTGTAGGCATAGTTGAGATCAACATTTAATCCATCTTCGTAGTGAATAGTAAAGGGTTCTGTATGGATAGCATAATGACTGGTATCCATCAAGTCTTTTGTTTGTACTTCTTTGTAATTTTTGCCAAATCTATCTTTGACAAAGAAGCGATGATACTCAGTTGCATCTAGATAAGAACCATCTCCAAAGCGCACGCGATAGAGAACGCGAGAACTACCAGTTTTAAATGGTTGAACTTGACTCCAGTTTTTACCGTTCCAAATTTCAACTTCAGAATCGACAATATCTTCAATTTTGTGCATTCCATCTTTGGTGATGAGTAAGGTATCACCACTTACGCAGTGAAAATCAGCACCTATGATTTCTCCACAATTGTGAGTAATACAACCATTTGCAATGAAGGAATGAGTCAGAGGAACATGAAGATCATAAACAGGTTCTTCTCCAAACTCTTCAACAGTATTAACCTGAGCAGTAAAGCAGGAGTTAATAGTTTTTGCTGTGTAATTTGGTAAGGGTTTAGCATCCCATTCCGCTAATCTTTGTTCTTTAGCTGGTGATAAGGGAAAACCGATTAATTGATGAAAAATTTTGTAGCTGAAAGAATGGATACAAAGAGCATAAGAGCCATTATCAGCACTAATTTTTTCAGTACCATCAGCAGTTGTGTAAACAACTCCTCTGTAACCTGGTTTTCTTGCAAAACGCACTGTGCTTAAAATTCCTAATTGCAAAAGAATTAATTGAATTTGTTGCAATAGGGCTTTTGACTTGTTAACCAATTTAATGCGACGACAGCTTTTTTCAACAGTACCATCAGCACTAAAAATTCCTTGGACAAATCCAATTAATACGTCTTGAGATTGGGTAAAAAATTTAACTGGGAGTATGTCTTTATTTTCAATTTCTAAGTTTCCAAAAAACTCCTCTAATAAAGGTGATTGAGTTCTAAACTCATATACTCCTTTGTGGAGTTTTCTGACATATTCTACGCCAGTAATAGATTTGATTGCTCCACCAACTACTGGGTAAGCATAATCATATTCTTGTGGATTGAAAACAAAGCCTTTAGCAAAGTGAGATTCTTTTCTACCATGTTTTTGTGGTTTGATGATGACATTATAACCGTCTCCATACCACCACCCCAGCATTTGCGCTTGTTCAACTGTGATTGTACCTTCTCCAAAAGATCCTGCACCTTTTTGGATATAGATATGATGCTCAGATGTTAAGTCTTTTGTTGCTACCCATCCGTGATTAGTAAAGTGTTGATGGTCAGCAGTACATCTCATTTGCTGGCCATTTGCTAGGGTAATGAGATAAGTTGTTTGTACTCCTGTGGGAAAGGCGATCGCATCAGTTAATTTGACTCCATCTAATCCTACAGAACGCAAGTCAACTAAAGCTTGAAATGGTTTACCAACTAAATCTTTAATAGGTACTAATCCCTGATTTGTAGATACTAAGGTATCACCTGCATGACAAGGATTTAAACCATATCTACCCAAACGATGTTCTAATTCTTGAGCATCAATTTCTGGGTGACGTTCTTGTATCCATGCTTTAGCTTTTCCTTGTTCGTAAGCTTGCAAAAAGTCTGTTTTCAGTTCTGGTGTAGTTAGTAAATCAATGTTAGCTCTAGCAACTGCTTCACCAGCCCATTGAATTGCCCCTTCACCGCTATAGTATTGCTTTTGAACGGCTGCAATAGATTCTTCTAGTGTTGGTTTATGGTGAAATACTCGGCTATGGTTGGCCATTCTCAGAGAATCGCGCTCTGGATCTATGCGCCAGTTGCCTTCTGCGTCTTGTTGCCATAGGTTATCTTTTGCAGTTGCGCCTTTTTCATCTTCTGCAATGAACTGACGCATCCCCGCGCTTCTACGGATATTTCCGGCAACAATAGTTACAGCAGCTTCATCAATTAACAAACAGCATTCAACTGAATTTAATTGTCTACCTAAAGCTTTGTTGAGAATAGAGGCACAACGCTGATACAATCCGGGTAATTTTACAGGATTAGCCATACCGCCAAAGCCTTTGAGGGTTTCCCCAGATTGGCGCACGTCGCTAATATCAACAATTACTTCAACGTCACCTGTAAAGCGTTCATCGGTGGAGAGTTCTAAAAGGGTTTGATAGGATTTTACCCAACCTTCCCGACTGTCTCCAACGTGGATAGTAGCGGTGTTAGCTTCTATATCTGTTTGTGTAAATTCACGACGCTGTTCTTTAGGAGTGCTGCCAATTTCACCTATGATGGTGATATTTAGGCGATTACGGATAGATGGCAGTTGATTAATATACTGTGGTTCAATGATAGCACCAGTACCACAGCCCATCATGGCTAAGTCCATCATTAAACCGAAGGCTTTCCAGTCTACCAAGTTAGTAGAGGTGCAGTTATAAGCGCCGGAGAAGTTTTTGGGTTTGGTTAACCAATCTGTACCCCCAACCCACATCCAGCGCCCACTGGGTAGGGATTTCATGTTTCGCTGCATTTTGTCTAAAAGGGCAGCCTCTTCGGCGGTGAGTTTGCCTAATTCGACTAAGCCTTTAAGAGTGCGATCGCACACCTCGTCCCAGGACTCTCTTAAACCTGCCTCTGTACGGCGGCTGTAGGTTCTAAAAAATACAGGATTGGCTGCTGGAGCAGATTCGGGGAAAGATGCACTCTGGCGTTTACGTTCCAGTTCTTGAACCATAATAAGGTCTTGTTGCTGACTAACAAATTAAGACTATAACGCCAAGTAGTTAGAGGATGGAAGATTGCTAAATTTACCACTTTGCGCTATATCTACTTTTGTGTAAATTGTGACCATATTTTAATTTCAGTATAAAACCCTGACTGTGCGCCAAGGTTTTATATCCTGAAAGTTTTTCCGAAATAGCCTACATCTATGTCATACTTTTCTTTGGTTTAATTCTTTCCCTAGCAAGAAAGCTGGGGGATTTTTTTAGGCTGTATCGTGCTGATATGAAGTTATTAATCGTCGTATCTACGACGGTTGCACCTCGCACCACCATCGTCTGAAAAAGGATCAGTTTCCGATTCATAGTTTTCAATTTCATCCTCAAGCCATTGAATGCGTCTGTCTTTTTCATCACTCTGATCCTTTAGCTCTTGATAATCCTCCTTTAGTTCAGAATATTTCTGTTCTAGCTGACTATAATTATCCTTTATCTCATAGTGTTCCTGTTGTAAAGCACTATAATCCCGCTTTAATTCCTGATGCTCAGTATCACTAGCGAGGATAACAATCCCTAATTCGACTAAACCGCGTAAAGCGCGATCGCACACCTCGTCCCAGGACTCTCTTAAACCTGCCTCTGTACGGCGGCTGTAGGTTCTAAAAAATACAGGATTGGCTGCTGGAGCAGATTCGGGGAAAGATGCACCCTGACGTTTGCGTTCAAGTTCTTGAACCATAATAAGGTTTTGTTGCTGACTAACAGATTAAGACTATAACGCCAAGTAGTTATAGGATGGAAGATTGATAAATTTACCACTTTGCGCTGTATTTACTCTTGTGTAAATTATAACTATATTTAGTTTCAGTATAAAACTCTGACTGTGCGCCAGGGTTGTAAATTCTCAAAATTTTTCCGAAATAGCTGACATGTGTAATACAGTTGTTTGTTTACTTTTTTCTTTGACTATCTATTAAGCATTGATAGTAAGTAAAGATTCTAATTCATTGATATCTGTTACAACTTTACGTAATTGCTCACTGAAATATACAACTTCATAATTAGGTGCAAGTTCTTTTTGCAGTTGTTTCCACAAACTAATTCCTTCTTGTTCAAAAGCAGCTTCTTCTTCTGGACTCAAATCTGGTGAATTACCAGGGTCTTGCCAATTTAACCGTGCATCATAAATATCTGCCCATTTTTCCAAACGGCTGATAGTTTCTTCACTTAATGGCATAGTTTCTGGATCAATATCTCCAGCTTTATCAGAACTAGCCCACCATAATGGGTAGCATCCATAATCAGCCATTAATTTTATTTTGATTGTCATAACTCTGCTGTTGAAAAATTTTTGATACCTAGAGGTAGGGGTTTAGCACTGCTAAACCCTTCCTTACTCAAAATTATTTCTTATGTTTGGGTATTGCTTGCAGTAATTCCGACATAGATGCAAGCAGTACCTTCACAAACCAAGCCATTGCAATAATCACTGCTACGGACACACCTCCATAGGTGAGTATAGGTATTAACTCTCCTGCATTTGGTGGTATGAGAGTAATCTTAAATAATTTGTATAATATGTAACAGTTTTGTATTTAATGGCAATAAAAATGGCCTCTTGCCTTCATTAACCAAATAAATCGGGAATTTCATTAATGCGTAGAGACTCTATCTTTTATAAACTCTTCCAACAATATCCATTTGTCTTATTTCAATTATTGGAAAACCCACCCCAAAATGCAGAATTATATAAATTTGATTCTGTAGCCGTGAAAGAACCGAAATTTGAAATTGATGGCGTGTTTTTACCTCCAGAAAGTGAACCCAAAGGCACTGTTTATTTTAGTGAAGTTCAATTTCAAAAGGATGAACAACTGTATGAGCGATTATTTGCCGAATCTCACTTATATTTCTACCGTAACCGTGATAGATTTAGTGACTGGCAAGCGGTTATAATATATCCATCTCGGAACATAGAACAAAGTGATATTTCTCCTCATCGTTCTTTGCTTTATGGCGATCAAGTGCATAGAATATATTTAGATGAGTTAGGAGATATTCCAGAATTACCCGTATGGGTAGGATTAATGGTACTGACGACATTAAAAGAAAGTGAAGCACCAGCAGCAGCTAGGAATTTATTAACCAGAAGTAATCAAGAATCATCATCAAATGAGATGATTTTAGAAATGATTACAACAATCATGATGTACAGGTTTGAAAATTTGACTTTGCGGGAGGTTCAAGTCATGTTAGGAATTTCATTAGAAAGAAGTCGCGCTTATCAAGAAATTAAACAAGAAGGAAGACAAGAAGGACTCAAAGAGAGTGCTTTAAATTTAGTTATGCGACAGTTAACCAGACGTTTGGGAGAGTTACCAGAAGAAAATAAAAATACTATTTCTGGTTTATCTTTAACTAATTTAGAAAATCTTGGGGAAGCGTTATTAGACTTCACCAATTTACAAGATTTACAAAGTTGGTTAATTCAAATGCAGGATTAATTTATTACTATTCAGATCCCTGACTTTTCCAGATAACTCAATATTTATAGAAGTCGGGGATTTCAAAAATAGTGTATTTTAAATTATAATTATAAAATCAACAGATAAAAATCTAATTACAAAAACAGCACAGTAATAATAATGTCCCTAGCACCTTGGAGAAGTTTAATAACTCGCGCACTACACAAAAACCGCAGTCTTGTTTATTCCTGCTATGTCCAACTTGCAACTGTGCGAAAAAATGGTTTACCTGCAAACCGCACTGTAGTATTTCGTGGTTTTCTGGAAGATACCAACCAACTAAAATTTATTACCGATATTCGCAGTGCAAAAGCTGAACAAATACCTTTACAACCAGCAGCAGAAATTTGTTGGTATTTTCCCAACTCTAGAGAACAATTTCGTATTAGTGGAAATTTGATTTTAATTACTTTTAATTCTCATCCACATTTACAAGCAGCGAGAATTAAAATGTGGCAAGAATTGAGTGATGCTGCACGGTTACAATTTGCTTGGCCTGATCCTGGTGAAATGAGAGTACGAACACCAGAAGCATTTACACCACTAGCACCAGATTCTATGCAACCATTAGAAAATTTTTGTTTATTATTACTTGAACCTACAGAAGTAGACCATTTAGAATTGCGGGGTGAACCACAAAATAGAACTATTTATCAACTGAATGAAAATCAAGAATGGTATTCTGAAGAAGTTAATCCTTAAAAAACATCATATTGATTTTTAATGTTGATATAATTTTAAGTATTCAGCTATCAGTAATCAGTAATCAGCTTTTGCCTCTAGTGAGACTGAGTTAATAACAAGGATGCTCCAGTTTTGTCAAATTACACCAGTGTTCATGAGAGTAATTTACAGCCTATTATTGATAGTTTTCTTCTTTCTTGCTGACGGCTGACGGCTGACGGCTGAATGCTTACCCAATAAAATACAGAACCAGAGATAAAAAACAAAAGAATAATTAATATTCTTCTTTTTTGCATATAACTTTCCGGCAATGGTTCTGTATTAAAAATTGGCTTATTTTTTAATTAAGTAAATGTCTAAATTTACTAATGGGCAGGTTGCAACTCACTTTCATCTTCTAAATTCCTGCACCATCTAAAAATTCCTGTATGGCTTTATCTCTGATATTACAAACTGGTGCATTTCTTGGCAATTCTTCAGCATCAAGATTTACAGAACCTAAACTGACGAAAACAGGAGTTTTTTCATTGGCACGCGTATCTTGAAGTGTTTGAATTTGTTCTTCCAATGCTTCAATGCGGTTAACTAAGGCACGAATTACTTCTGCTTCTGAGTCTGGTAAGTTGTTGTGTTCTAGAGGTGCAACCCTGACTCCAGAACGGTAGATGATGCGACCAGGTATACCTACAACTGTGCAGTTAGAAGGAACATCTCTTAAGACAACTGAACCTGCACCAATGCGGACGTTATTACCAATTTGCAGATTTCCTAAAACTTTTGCACCAGCACCAACAACGACGTTTTCGCCTAATGTGGGGTGACGTTTGCCACTTTCTTTACCAGTACCACCTAGGGTGACACCTTGATAAATAAGTGCATAGTCTCCCACAATAGCTGTTTCACCAATCACAACGCCCATACCATGATCAATAAATACTCCCTTACCAATCACAGCCCCTGGGTGAATTTCCACACCTGTTAAAAACCGAGCTAGGTGAGAAATAAATCGGGGGATGAAGGGAATACCAATACTACGCAGCCAGTGAGACAGTCTATGGAAGATTAAGGCTTGTAAACCTGGATAGCAAAACAGGACTTCCAGCCAATTCCGAGCGGCTGGATCACGTTCAAAAATGATGCGAAAGTCGGCACGCAGTGTAGATAGCATCGAGATAGTACCCTTGGAAAGCATAGCGAGCTACTTTCCCATTTTATCGCTACTTGGTCATTGAGTATTGGGCAAGAAAAGGGTATGAGGGTGTAGGGTGTAGGGTGTAGGGTGTAGGGGAGCAGAGGGGCAAAGTGAGAATATATACTTTCAGCCTTTTACCTATTTTCTTCTTACTCTCACCTGTCACCTGTCACCTGTCACCTTCTATTGCTCTACTTTTAAAGTGTAGTTATATTTGTCTGCGGGGTTAAATGTACCCACCCAAAGTTGATAAATGCCTTTTTTCCAGTTTTTATCGCTCACACTCGCGTCTTTGCTTTTACCAGTGTCATCACCGCAGCGAATTGTTGTGTTATCTGGACCTTTAATAAATACGGTGGTATCTTTACCACCACTGTTAATTAGTATTTTCAAGTTATCAAAGTTTTTTTCCAGGACGAGGATGTGATCAGGATTGGGATCGCCAAAACCAATACACACGTTTTTATTCTTGTCTCGGTTACTCATTGCAGATAGAGAGAAAGAACCTCCTGTGTAACCAGATGCTGTTCCTTGTGATTGTTCAAACCCTGGTGACAGTTTCAGAGTGCCAAAGTTGGCTTTCTGGGCTAATACAGGTGTAGCGATGATAGCGAGCATAGACGCTAACAGCCAACTACCCCGCAATTGAAGCCAAAAGCGACTACCTCTCATGTTAGCCCTCCTACATGGTTTTTTGTAACTGTAGATACTAATTTTAAGTTAAAAAAGTTCTTGTTGCTAGTGGTAATTTCACACCTAGATGTGAAACAAATATAAAATTAACGATGCTGATATCCCCGACAAATTTCAGAAGTCAGGGATTTAACTTCGCAAAGAGAATTTAGGGATCAAGTTGGAAAAATACTCCTCCTTTGAGGGTTTTTAGTTCACTACTATAATTGCTGACAGTAAGCGATCGCAAATTGTCAAACAGTGGTTTAGCTAACACTTCTACAAATTTAAGAACTGGTAGCTGACGTTCGAGAATTTCTTGGCTCTTTTTCCAATCTATATAGATATAGCCTTGGTTAGATTGTGGGAAGATAGCGATACTATCCTGGAAGTTGGGATGATCAAGTATAGACTTTTCCTGATGGGTGAGGATTTTCTCTAAAGTTCCCAAATCAGAGGCAAAAATTTCATAATTATCAATGGTTGTATGCGCTCCCCGGATTTTTGCTTCGACGTTAACTGCTGCTTGATTTTGAGTAGTAGCGGTTAACTCTGTCCACGCGGAGACTTTTTGCTGGTTGAGGGTGAGGGAACTAACATTAAAACCTTTGTTTTTGGCAATCTCATCTAATTTTGCTATTCCTGATGCTAACTCTGGTGTTTTTTCGACTACAAACACCCAGTCTAGGTTTGTATTTGCTGGATTGGGTAAAAGTGCAATTGCATATTCTCCTATTACCCAACTAAAAATATCCTCAGTTAAGTTTAAATCCCAGCGTTTTTGTTCATCTACCAGAGGTTTTAACCAGCGAAAAATAGCCTCTTCTTGAGAACCATAAATAGTAGCTGTTCCTTGTTGCCAAAGTTTTGCTAAATCACTATCATGCAAATTATTTAAATTTACTCCAGCAATAGCCAAACCTGACGATTCTGGAATATACTTCAATGCACCTACAGGTTGAGAAAGAGGAGCAGATACAGGAGTAAGTTCTGAGGGAGAGAAAAACGTACTTTCTGCTAAAAATCCTTGGGAATTTAATCCTAAAGAAATAATTTGGCTGTTATAGGTTGATTCTCGCAGTTCTAGACCTTGCCATTGTGCTACCATTGGCAGATTTAAAAAACCTACAGCTACAGAATCTTTGGGTAATTCTTTAATAGCTTGCTGATAATCTGAAGCAGTGCTTAAATTCAAATCTGGTGCTTGAACATTATTAATTGCTTCTCGTAGTACCTTAATATCATTAGCAAACAAAACAAAGTTATCAACAACCGCACCAGCTAGGGAATTTTGGATTTTGGATTTTGGATTTTGGATTTTTTCTGGTGAAGTTACTTCTTGGTTATCATAAAGTAACTTTACCCCTTTGTATTCTTCTACACTTAGATTCGCTCCAGCCAGCGATCGCTTAGAAAACAACACTTCCACAAATTCGCGGCTTTTTTCGGGTTCAACGGTAGCTAGTGCCATTAAATACCCTGGTTGTAGTCCGTTCTCTGGGTCACGGTCGATATCTTGGCTGGTAACAGCTAGTGTAACTTCATTATTTAGCCAAGGTTGAATATCGTCTTGGTAATTTATATTACTTTTTTTTAATAAGCTATTTTTGAACTGAGAAATTTGCCCTTGTCGTTCTCTTACAGGTAATTGGTCAGGATTTATCAGCAATGACACCATGACAGGTGACAACTTCGACACAAAAATAGCAGCACCTGGTTGAGAAGTTGGGGTGCTGAATTTGACTGGACTTTTGCCGAAAAACCAGTAAAAACCACCAATAACAATTAGTAGCAAGGCAATGACACCAGCTACTAGGAAACCAAAAAATGAGCGTTGAGTGTTCACTTAAACTAATTTTCCTGCTTTTCTGCCACCATGAAATAGTATTACAAATCAACAAATGAGTTCAGAAATGACTTTGACTAAAGTTTCTGGTTCGACAGGTTTGGAAATATGCTTCTGGAAGCCGACTTTGAGAGCCTGCTGTTGGTTGTATTCTCCAGCATAAGCCGTGAGAGCGATCGCGGGAATTAGTCCACCCTGTTCTGGCGGTAAAGCTCGCATTTTCTGTATCAACATATAGCCATCCATATCTGGCATACCAATATCACTCAGTAAGATGTTGGGCTTGAATCGGGTTAACACTTTTATAGCTTCATTTGCAGAGGTGGCAATCATGACTGTTGCCATTTCCTGCTCCAAGAGAAAAGCAACAAATTCACGGGCATCTTTATCATCATCAACGACTAAAACTTTGATGCCCTGCAAATTGAGAAGCTGCTGCGGTTGTTCGCTATTTTGATTAATGGGAGAGTATCTCGGCATTAATGGAAGTTGAAGTGTAAAAGTTGCTCCTTGACCTTCTCCTGGGCTATGTGCCTGGATAGTGCCTCCATGCAGTTCAGTTAAATGACGAACGATCGCTAAACCTAACCCTAGTCCACCGAATTTGCGGGTGGTTGTGCCATCTTCCTGGCGGAAATATTCAAAGACATAAGGTAAAAAATCTGGATTGATGCCTTTACCAGTATCCTGCACCTGAATCTGTAGATAACTGCCAATTTGGTCGAAACGAATTTCTACTTTTCCTGCATTGGGGGTAAATTTAACGGCATTAGAAAGCAAATTCCAGATAATTTGGTGTAGTCGTGCAGCATCTCCAAATACTTGACTGTGATCAAGGTTGATAATAGTTTGGATGTGGATGTGTTTTGTCTCTGCTGCCAAATGCACTGTTTCCAGAGCAGATTCAACAACAGCCACCATATTGACAGGGCAAGTATTCAAAACCAATTTGCCGCGTAAAATGCGGGAGACATCAAGCAGATCATCAATGAGTTGGGTTTGTAGCTTGGCATTGCGTTCAATGGTTTCTAGGGCAATATCACTAGTCTTTTGATCTAATTTGCCGCTCTGAAGCAGTTTTGACCAGCCGAGAATTGGATTCAGAGGCGATCGCAATTCATGGGACAATACAGCCAAAAATTCATCTTTAATGCGGTTAGCAGTTTCCGCTTGTTCCCGTGCTGCCTGTTCCCGTTGCAATAGTCTTTCTCGTTCTGCTTCTGAGTGTTTACGGCTGGTGATGTCAGTATGTGTGCCTAACATCCGCAAAGGTTTACCGTCACTATCCCAGGAGACAATATTACCAATCGAAAGAATCCATTTCCAATCTCCGGATTTTGTTCGCAGTCTGAACTCAACTCGATAAGTATCTAGTTTTCCGGCAATGTAATCTTTATAAGTCTGAGAAACTAAGCCTACATCATCAGGATGTAATCGCTTGCGCCACTTGGCATTAGTTTCATCAAATTCGTCAGGATCATAGCCCAGCATTCGGGCATACTCTGGACTTACTACCGTATCTCCTGTTTGCACATTCAAGTCGTAAAGTCCCTGATTAGCTGCTGTTAAAGCTAAACGCAGACGTTCTTCACTTTCGCGCAAAGCGGTTTCTATTTGTTTACGCCCAGTAATGTCAGTAAAGGAAATAGCAACACCATCATCTAGCTTCACTGCCATATTACGAAACCATCCGGTAATGCCGTCGGCATTGTAGGACAGTTCAAGATCATGGGGTTCTCCAGTTTCTACAACACGCACATAACGTTCAAACAGTTTGCTGTTGATTTTATTACCAGGCAGCACTTTTAGTAGGCGTTGGCCTACGAGTTCCTCAACAGGACGTTGCAGAATTTCTGCGGCTTTAGGATTCACGTAATTCCAGATAAAATCAACAATTGCACCAGTTTGGTCACGCACACTATCTAAAATAGTAAAGGCATCCAGTGAGATTTCTTGACTGATACGGAAGCGTTCTTCACTGCGGCGTAAAGCTTCGCTGGCTAATTTATCAGCTGTGATATCTTGAGCAATGCCTATCACCTGCTGAATTTCTCCTACTTGATCATGTACAGCAAAACCGCGATCGCGAATCCACCGCACAGTTCCATCGGGACGAATAATCCGATATTCATGCTCAACGGTGTTGTTTTTTTGGCAAATTGCGGCTGCCGCTAGTACCCTTTCTCGATCATCTGGATGAATTGTTTTTGCCCAAGCTGTGTGGTTTTGGTAGATTGCTTGGGGCGATCGCCCCCAGATTTGCTGATATGCAGGACTTACATAGAGAATTTTTGGGATGCGAAAGTCAGTCATCCAAAACACATCTTGAATGGTTTCTGCTATCAACCGGAAGCGAGATTCACTCAGGGTAAGAGCTATTTCAGCTTTTTTTCTATCACTGATATCTAATAAAACCCCAATGGAGCGAATTGCTTGACCATTCTCATCGTAAGTAAAACTTCCCAAAGCTGCTAACCAGGAAATTTCCCCATTATCTGCCCTAATCACTCGGTATTCTGTGCGATAAAACCTGTCTTCCTGCCTTGATTTCTGCCATTCCTGGCTCACCTGTTCCACATCATCGGGATGAATGCAGCTGATCCACATCTGTTCAGAGGCTTCCCCAGTCGCAACCGGTTCATATCCTAACATCTTAAAATGCTGTTCTGACCAGATGGCTTTGCCTGTGAGCAAATCTACATCCCAAGTTCCCAGTTGAGCGCCTTCTATTGCCAGTCTCAGGCGTTCTTCACTTTGGCGCAGTGCTAACTCTGTCTGTTTGAGTTTGGTGATATTAATAGAAGCACAAGTGACTCCCACAATCTCGCCATCAGCATTGGGTAATGGTTCAACCGTCAAATCGTAGTAAAAGTCTTGCCCCTGTATCGTCAGCTTGACTTCTTGTTGCTCTCCTACTCCGGTTTTCAAAACACGGCGCTTAATCTGAGTCAGTACCGCAGCATCCTCACTAGAGAGCAAATCAGCATCTAGATTACCAATCACTTGACTCTCGTTATATTCCAGCGCAGGATTATATACCCAGGTGTAGCGCAACTCATGATCCTGGTTAAAAACAGTAATCGGTGAATTTTTCAGCGCCACCCGCAACCGTTCCTCACTCTGGCGTAAAGACTCCTCTGCCTGTTTGCGGTTTGTGATATCCAGCACAAAGCCAATCACAGTTTCTTTTCCCATCATCACAGCGCCATGCAAAACGGGAACACGAGAACCGTCTTTACGGATGTACTCTTTCTCAAAAGGCTGACAAACTCCTGTTGTGAGCAGTTCTTGTACTGCTTGCTCACTCACTGCGAGAGATTCTGGTGTGGTCAATTCGCGCCAACGCATTCGACCTGAATGCAATTCCTCCTGGGTGTAGCCAAGCATTTCCAGAAAAACATCATTGGCTTCCAGAATGGGGCCGCTCAACTCGGCTACTACTATCCCCATAATGCTAGATTCTGCTAAACACCTCAACTTAGCTTCGCTTTCCTGCAAGGACTTTAAGCTTGCTTCGGCTTTTTGCTGCGCCATTCGTTGTGCTTCATGCAGCGAATTGATGAGGATGGCTGCGATGACGAAAACGCCCAATTGCAACAGTGTTTCTAAATTGGGAACATGGAGCGAGTAAAATGGTTCAAGCAAGAAGTAGTGAATTGCCAGCGCAGACAAAGCAGTTGCCAACAGCCCTGCTCCTAAGCCTCCATACCAGGCACTCACCATGACTGCGGTGAAAAACAGTGGAGTCGGTGTTGAATCGAGATAGGGACGAAACAAAAAGTTTATCCCTAGTGCTAAGGCAACTGATAATAACGCAACTGCATAATTTAACAATTGGGATGACAGAACCTGCCATCTGCCTTTACCGCCCTTGGAAAATTCTGAATGTGTATGAGTCATCCTACGGGTAAAGTATAGCATTAAAGATAAATAGTGAGAAATAGTTAGCAAATATTTAGCTAGTTAATTACCTTCAACTCTTTAGGATATGCTTTAGTTATTTGCTCACCAAGCGTTGATGTTTTCAAATTTCAGCTTAAGCCTTGTGAGCTTTCTGACAACATCTTCTTAGAAAAACTACATGACAGGTAAATCTTTTGGTCAACCTTTCACCCAAATCAGCGTAGAAGAACTAGCACAGCATCTGGCTGCCAGTGATGCTGGTTTGCAGTTGATAGACGTGCGCGAACCACAAGAAGTAGCGATCGCCAAAATTGAAGGTTTTGTTAACCTTCCTTTGAGTGAATATGAGCAATGGCATGGGGAAATTTTCCAGCGTTTTGATACCAACGCGGAAACATTAGTATTGTGTCATCACGGTGTTCGTTCTGATCAGATGTGTCAGTGGTTGGTTGCTCAAGGATTCACGGACGTAAAAAATATTACAGGCGGTATTGCTGCCTACTCCACATTTGTTGATCCAACAATTCCTCAGTATTAGGAATAGGGTGTGGGGTGTAGGGTGTGGAGGAAGAAGAGGCAGGGGCGGCAGGGGAAGCAAATTCTTACTCAGCACTCGGTACTCTTTACTCAGCTGCTTTCCTGCGCCCTACCTTCTTTCAAAGGGTCAATAATTTGACTGAAAGCAAATTAACTTTTTGTAGTTAAAAGTACAGCTTACACCAGTAATGTGATGAAATAATATGATTTAAATGAATGGGAATTTATCTTCTTTTGTGCAGTGAATGACAATGTATGAATTTATACGCACAAATTAAGCTATAAGGGAAGCTTTGCACTCAACTGATATAGTATAAATAGATAATTTGCCATTTTGCATTAATTAATAATTAACCTTTTTTGCGGTTTCTGCCACAAAATTTTTGCAACCTTTGTTTAAAATTTGCCTTCAGTAAAATATCCTCCTATGCAAGTCCAGCTGACTAATCGACAACAGCATATACTTTGGGCAACTGTCCGCCATTATATTGCTACAGCAGAGCCTGTTGGTTCCAAAGCTCTAATTGAAGAATTTGACCTTGGTGTTAGTTCCGCAACTATCCGCAATGTCATGGGTGTTTTGGAAAAATCAGGTTTACTTTACCAACCACACACTTCAGCGGGAAGAGTACCTTCTGATTCTGGTTATCGTATATATGTTGACAAATTGATCAAACCATCTGAAGCTTTAGCTAAAGAAGTTGAATCAGCATTTCAACAACGCCTACATTGGGATGAGTGGAGCTTAGAAGCTTTACTACAAGGTGCGGCGCAAATTTTAGCAACATTAAGTGGCTGCATTACCTTAATTACCATGCCACAAGCAAACACAGCACAGTTAAGACATTTACAACTTTTGCAAGTCGAAGCTGGAAAAATTATGCTGATTGTGGTGACAGATGGTTATGAGACACATTCCAAGGTGATGGATTTATTTACAGCATCATCAGAAACGAAACCAGATCCAGAAGCGATTGATCGGGAATTACAAATAGTTTCTAATTTTTTAAATAGTCATCTGCGCGGTTGTACTCTGTTGGAATTAGTCAAGCTGGACTGGAATCAGTTAGATCAAGAGTTTCAACGTTATGGAGAATTCTTGAAAAGTTCCTTGACAGAATTACTCCGTCGTGCATTTACTCCCTCAGCGACACAAATTATGGTGCGGGGTGTGGGAGAGGTGTTACGTCAACCGGAATTTTCCCAAGTGCAGCAGGTACAAACGATTATGCACTTATTGGAAGAAGAACAAGAGCAATTATGGCGGTTAATATGTGAAGGCATGGAAGTTGAGGAAGCAGGTAAACCCAAAGTGACGGTGCGTATAGGTGCAGAAAACCCATTAGAGCCGATTAGAACCTGTTCTTTGATTTCTTCTAGCTATCGTCGGGGTTCTGTAGCTGTGGGAAGTATAGGTGTTTTAGGACCGACTCGGTTAGACTATGAAAATGCGATCGCTGTTGTGGCCGCAGCAGCAGATTATCTATCGGAAGCTTTTAGTCAAACTGCCTAATTTATGTTGAGAAAAATTTCTTTTGGTTTGTTATGGCTAGGATTTATTTCCTATGCCTTTTTACTTGCTCCTCCCGATGATCCAGGTACTTTTGAGTTAATTAAAAATCTTTCTACAGGTAATTGGCAAGGAATTAATCCTGTGATAATTTCCTTATTTAATATCATGGGTATTTGGCCTTTAGTTTACAGTGCGGTATTATTTTTTGATGGTAGAGGACAAAAAATCCGCGCTTGGCCGTTTGCTACTGCTGCTTTTGCTGTTGGAGCTTTTGCACTTTTACCCTATTTAGCTTTAAGAGAACCAAATCCAGAATTTGTAGGTAAAAAAAATCTATTTCTCCAAATATTTGATTCGCGCATTACAGGAATTTTATTAACTTTAGGTGCTGTGGTTTTAGTTGCTTATAGTTTCCAAGGAGATTGGGGAAACTTTGTCCAACAATGGCAAACTAGCAGATTTATTCATGTCATGAGTTTAGATTTTTGGATGTTGAGTCTATTATTTTCTACTTTATTAGGAGATGATATGACGCGACGGGGTTGGAAGGATAATCAATTATTTTGGTTATTTGCGATGATTCCCTTTTTTGGTGCGTTGATTTATTTGTGTGTAAGGCCACCGGTGAAGGAACAACAACCAGATTACCAAATGGGTTGAGAAATCAGGAAATAGTAAAATTCTAACCTGTAAACTTCCAACTATTGACAACCTAAATGGGATAAAATATTTGCACTCTAAAATTAGAAATATAGGGAATTTAGAGCAATGACAGAGCAGATAAAAGTGGAAATGATTCAAGATGGAAATTTTTTAGCAAAAGAGTTTTTTAGCCAGCAATGGCAACTTTACCAAAAAGTGTTAAAAAACAATTACATGGGACATCGGGAAATATATCATGTACTCCATGAATTATTGGTCAAACACTGGCAAAAACCGTTTACTATGCTTGAATTGGGGTGTGGAGATGCGAGTTTCACTACTCAAGCTCTATTAAATACTCAAATTGCCGAATACACAGGTATAGATGTATCCGTTCCTGCACTAGAAAATGCAAATAAAAATAGTGTTGTTAATGGGTGCCAGGGAAATTTTATTACAGGAGATTGTTGGCAATTAACTAAAGAGTTAGCGCAAGATGAACAACAGAAATTTGATGTTGTTTTTACATCTTTTGCGCTCCACCATTTGCAAGTAGAAGAAAAAGAAGATGTAATTAAGAATGTGCAGAACCTACTCAAACCGGGTGGGTTTTTCATACTCATTGATGTGGTTCGTCAAGAAAATGAAGATAGAGATAGCTATGTGCAACGTTATTTAGGGAATGTGAAAAAAGATTGGTCTTTAATAACTCCTGAAGAGTATAAAATGATGGATAATCATATCTCATCTAGTGATTTTCCCGAAACTCAATCAAAGCTAAAAAATATTTCTCAAAAAGTCGGTTTTAGGGATTTTGAATGTGTTTATCGTGATGATTTAGATACAACCCAATTGTTGTGTTTTTACAGATAAAAAATAATTGTGTGCCTATGTCAAATTCTCGTATTAAACACCAGATGGGTTGTTATGTGCGGAAATAGGAAATATATGCAAGGAGTGAATGTAGAGTTAATAGATAATCAGCAAGCAACATTGATAAAATAATTTCAAATCGGAGTTGGTTTAGAACTATGATTAAAGCAATTGTTTAGATAGTAGTTCAAGCAATATGTTAATTAGATTCACCGTGGAAAATTTTCTATCCTTTAACAAAAGGGTAGATTTTAATATGATTGCTTCAAATGATACTCACCAGAGTCATCATATAGTTGGAGGAGATTCTGAAGAATCAATCAAGTTATTAAGATCGTCAATTATATATGGTGCTAATGCTTCGGGAAAATCTAATTTGATTAAAGCTATGAAGTTTGCGAAAGACTTTATAGTTGATGGAATAGAGAAAAATAAAAATATAAATATTGATAACTTCAGACTAGATAAAACCTGTTTTCATAAAC
>NZ_LUFH02000096.1 GCF_001586785.1 Sphaerospermopsis aphanizomenoides BCCUSP55 | reverse complement strand
ATATAGTTCTTGAAAATCATACAATTTTTTTCCGATAAAAATAAAGCGATTTTGTAATTTAATTATTGCTTCTTTACGGTTTTCTATGTGCTTAATTGCTGAACGAAAATCTACATCAGCATCTAATACAAAAACACTTTTTATTCCATTATTTTGCTTTTCGTATATTTTGGAAAGCAGGATATATGGTATCAAATTATCTTTATCATGTAGATTAATAATTCTGGACGGAATTTGAGATGTATATTTCAGAAAAAGATCTGAAAATAACATCATTTCTTCTTCACCTTCTACAGTTATAAACGGAGTAGAGAAAATATTTAATTCAAGACCAAGAGCATCTTCAATAGGTTTTAATATATTTAATTCCCTATCCTTTTGCGGGATGATAAAAGGAATAGTATCAAAAATTTTTTCCAACCAAATGTTTTTATCACTATACTTTACTAAACCTATAGAATCTAATTTATCTGTAAGTATTAAATGTTGAGAATGGGTTGAAAAAATAATATTTATTCTTTCATTGGATTTCTGTTGCAAATATTTGATTAATTTTTTCTGCCAAGCTGGATGTAAATATGCTTCAGGTTCGTCTATTAACAAAAGGCAGTTTATATTTTGAAAATATGAAATAGCTTCTATAATAAAAACTAATGAAATTAAAACCCCTAATCCTGCGCTTGCTTGTGTTAAACTTACCTCATTTCTACCATCAAAGACTACTTTAATACATTTTTCAAACTGATTTACTGGCTCACTGTTGGCACTATTTTTTTTACAATTAGATTTGTTAATTAAATCACGAATAGATTCATGTAAATTATTTAAGTCTTCTGGATCTATGTTACCGAAATCTTCAATACTAATGCCTAAAGTATTTCTAATAACCTGGTTTAATGGCCTTTTTGTCTCTTTATTAGGTTTTATTTCTCTTATTATTACTTTTAGATTTTTGTAGTCTAGTAGCAGTAGTAATGCGAGTTTGTGTAAATTGATTTGTATAATCAAAGATATTGCAAAAATAACACTAACCTTATTTCCATGAAAGATCCTTAAAGATTCATTAACATTGGATATTATTGATTTTAAAATATCGTCATTGGGTAATATTGAATTAATATTTTGGAGTTTGTCTACTATTTGAATAATTTGATCAGCACGAATACGGACTGATCGTTTATCATTATGACTGATAAGATATTGGTTTAAAGGTAATTCTATATGAACTGTTAAAAATTCAGTGTTTTCTCGAAGGTATTTTTTAGAGTCTTTAAATGTTCTCATTAATTCCGTCTTACCGCTCATATTTTCACCAACTAAAGCGAAAATATGGTTATTTTGCAGTTCATACAGAAGTTTATTTAGAGTTTCTTCACTGATAGAGTGTTCTTTTAGCATGATAAAATCCTTATTTTAAGCATTGTGCCAGAACCTAGTATAACTCATTACGGTGTCATTGCGATCGCTCAATTTTTACCTTTACCTTAGAAAACCCAACACTTTCACAATAATATAGATGATGATTAAATTGTTGGGTTTCACTGCGTTCTACCCAACCTACAGTTTGTATGGTTCGTTGGTAAATTGTAGGTTATTGGTGGGATGCAGAAATTTTCATTGTCAGAATCAGGATATCCAGGATTTGAGGATTTTCAGGATTGTTATTTGTAGGTTATTGGTGGGATGCTGAAATTTTCATTGTCTGAATCAGGATGTCCAGGATTTGAGGATGTACAGGATTGTAATTGATGAATTGTCTGTAAATATTGAAAGATGATAAAATACAGTTACACCAACAGTCAAGAAGTAACAGCAGATAATTTAATAATTTAATAATTTAACAGATAATTTATCTTATCAATCATCCCAAAGTCTCTATTTCTCATAAACAATAAAACAACAACATCCTGTAAATCCTTATTAAAATCAAGAATTTTTTGACTTTTGACTTTTGACTTTTGACTTTTGACTTCCCGAAGGGTGTCCTGGTTATCCTGATTCAGACAAGAAATATTTTCAAATATCAATAATTATAAAATTGAATATGTTATAATATAAAAGTTATCAAAATTATTAACATAATTCTATGATGACTCAAGTAATGATTCAACCCTCATACTGGATAGAATCTGGAATTGAAATCAGCAAAGTCAGAAATTTGAACTTGTTTAAATTCACTCCAGAATTACAATCTAGGTTAGAAGAACTTGCTGATAAAAATAAAGCAGGAATGTTAACTACAAACGAAGAAGCTGAATTAGCAGGAATATTAGAACTAGACAGAATTTTTACTTTATTGAATGCAAAAATAATTGCCGAATCATGACAGTTAATGAGACAACCAAAAAATTAGTCAGAGAAAGAGCAAAATTCCTTTGTGAATATTGTCATTCTTTAGAAGAAGCAAGTGCAGCATTATTTGCTATTGATCATATTATTCCTCAGTCTCTTCCTGGTTCATCAGATGACCCTGATAATTTAGCTTTAGCTTGTCAACGTTGTAACGGATATCGCTATAATTTTACAACTGGTATTGACCCGGAAACTGGAGATTTAATTCCTATATTTAATCCTCGAAAACAGAAATGGTCAGACCATTTTATTTGGTCAGCAGATGGTTTAAAAATTATTGGTATTACTCCTATAGGAAGGGCTACTTGTAATCGCTTAGACCTCAATGATGATAGGCATAATGAAGGTTCTATTATCAAAGCGCGTCGTTTTTGGGTAAAAGGTGGTTGGCATCCACCAGATGAAGATCCGCGACAAAGTTGAGAAAACCCAACACTTTCACAATAATATAGATGATGATCAAATTGTTGGGTTTCACTGCGTTCTACCCAACCTACAGTTTGTATGGTTCGTTGGTAATTTGTAGGTTATTGGTGGGATGTTGAAATTTTAATTTTCAGACAAAAAACATCTTAATCAAAAATAGAAATTACTTTAATACCAATTACTTTGTGCATAGGTTTTGTTTTCTTCTCAGTAGTAATTAACTCCTCAGCACCAACAGAAAAAGCAGCAGCTACATGAAGTGCATCCATAGCAGCTAATCCATACTGAGAAGCAATTTTATAAGCCTCTTGTACAATATAAGTTAAATCATTTGCCCAGTAAATAACATCATTAAAAAACTCTTCATAAAATTGAGATTCTTCTGTTTGCTGATGATAAACAGCTTTAGGACTTACTTCCAATCTGACAAACTCACTAGCAGCAAATACCCGTTGTGAATCTGATAGTATTTCTAATGCTTTTTCTGCAATTAAACCATTACCATTGGTTGCACTTAATAACACCCCTGAATCAATATAAGTTATGATCATTCTTCTCTACCTTGGATTCCACCTCTACGTTCTGCTAATTCTTGTTCTATTTCGTCTGCATTTAATAATGGTTTACCAGATGCAACAATTTTAGATCGAATTTCTCGCAATCTTTCACCTAAAGGCGGTTTTTTAGTTGTAGTTTTCAAGTGCAGAAAATCTACAAAATTTAAAACTTCTTCTTGTTTATCCTGGGGTAAAGAACGCCACTTTGTTAATAATTCTTGTTCTGAAATCATTGATTTTTACCTAATTAAGTTAATATTATAGCAAATCTCAAATTACATTACAACATAATATTATAAGTTTCTACTTTACCCAAATATGATGATAAATTTGTTGGGTTTCACTGCTTTCTACCCAACCTACAGTTTGTATGGTTCGTTGGTAATTTGTAGGTTATTGGTGGGATGTTGAAATTATAATTGTCTGAATCAGGATGTCCAGGATTTGAGGATGTACAGGATTGTTATTGATAAATTGTCTGTGAAGATTTGAAGAGTATAAAATACAGTTACAGTCATAGTCAAGAAGTAACAGCAGATAATTTAATAATATAACAGATAATTATTTATCAATCATCCCAAAATCATTACTTCTCATAGACAATAAAACAACTACATCCTGAAAATCCTATAATCCTGGTTATCCTGATTCAGACAAAAATCCTCATATCCCCACTTCAAATCAACAATAACATCCTGTCCTAAAATCCAGGACATCCTGATTCTGACAAAAAAATCCTCAAATCCCCACCTCAAATAAACAATAACATCCTGAAAATCCTATAATCCTGGTTATCCTGATTCAGACAAAAAAATCAGATTGATACTGTATAATAAATATATCTTTCTCACCCTAATTTTCTAATCCTTGCCAAATCCCTAAAACCTACTCCTAATCATAGATAATAAAATCACTAACCAAGGTATTGTTAAATCAGGAATTAACCAAGCATAATTTCTTAAAAAAGGTATTCCCATCGCTAAAATAAACCTCAAAGAACGTAAAGATACAGGACGATTTCCATTTTGATCTACAAATCCATATCTCTTCGCAACTTCAGCGACAACTTGAATTTTACCTGTGTATTTGATAATTTCAGGATCAGATGCTAAACTGGCTATAGCTCTCCCGGTAAATAACGGTGTTTCCCAATTATAACCACCACCAAATAATGTAGAATTACCATTATCTGAACTCTGTTCTTGTGCGAAACTTGTAATCTGTTCCGTACCTACAATACCTGGATAAATAGCCAAAGAAGTGACATTATACTCTTTTAATTCCTTAGCCATATCTGCGGCTAATCTATCACAAGCACTTTTGCCCACACCATAAGGTACACTAAAAATATAAGACATTCCGCCCCAGGAAGAAATAGTAAAAATAACCCCTTCTTGGCGTTTTGTCATCATCCTGGCTGCATAAATACTAGCAACATAATGACTCCGCAAACCCACATTATTAGCAGCATCCCAAAAACTCGGTTCAGATTCCCAAAAAGGTTTACCATAAGCTTGTCTTAAAGCTTGTACTCCTGCATAAACATTATTAACTAAAATATCTAATTGACCATTTTGTTCTCTTTCAATACGTTCAAAAAGTTGACGAATTTGCTCATCATCACTATGATCAACTTGAATAGGAATACAAACCCCTCCCGCTTCCGTAACTGCGGTTTCAGTTTCCTGTAAACTACCACCAAGGCTATCATTATGGTTAGGTTCAAGAGTACGTCCTGTAATATACACAGTTGCACCTGCTTCACCTAAACCGACAGCAATTCCTTTACCAATACCTCTGGTAGCACCTGTGACTAATGCAATTTTACCTACAAGATTTTTACTCATTTTTTGATGTTAAATTTTAATTAAATGACGACGAAGTAGATTTGAATATTTCTAACTCTGCTCTCACAGATAATGTTTTATAACCTAAAGCAAAAGCTTTGGCACTATCTAAGGAAACATCTTTTGGTCTTGGTGCTGCCATTTTCACATCTGCTTGCAAACATGATTTTAATTGTTCACTTGGTAATTGCAACACTTCCACTAATATTTTACCAAAATCATAACGAGAAATGCGTTCTTTCCCGCCCAAATGAATAATCCCATGAACCTGTTCTAATGCTAATAAAAGTCCTTTTGCGGCTGTATCTGCGCTAACAGGTGTGCGAAATTCATCTATAAATAAACTCAGTTCTTTACCATCTTTCAATGTTTGAATAAATGGCTGAATAAAGCTTTTTGCTGTGGGTGTTTCGTTCCCAAACATTAACGGCATTCTACAAATTGCCGCTGGAGGATATACTTTTAATATACCTGTTTCAGCCTGAACTTTTTGCTCACCGTAAATATTCACGGGTGATACTTTATCTGTTTCTTGATAAGGTGGGTTTAAGCCATCAAAAACTAAGTCGGTGGAAGTAAAAGCTAAAGGTAAAGAATTATCTGCACACAGTCCAGCAATATGACAAGATGCGGTAACATTGATTGTATAAGCATCCTGGGGATAAAGTTGACAATAATTCGGTTGAGATTGGGCAGCGGTATGAATTACTGCATCTGGTTTGAGATGATGAAATAAAGTTTTTATTTCCTGAAAATCTGTTAAATCAATTTTGATAATTTTGATGTCAGGAATGTCTATAAATTTGGTAGAGTATGTACCGTAAACTTCCCATTGTTCTTGGTTAGCTATTTGGCAAAGATGCCAACCTAAAAACCCACTTGCACCCGTAACTAACAGTTTTTTCATCAGTGAGAAATTATATCAATATCTCCCATTTTCATCTCAGCGTACTCTGTGACTCTGTGGTTTGTTAAAAATTATATAGCAGATGTCATTAAGATGAGTCAAGAAAGGGATTAGATAAATCAGACAGTGCCAGACTTTTAACTGAAGTCACCTGCTGGTTTTGGATGCCAATAGTTCCTGAAATCTTTGATCATTGCGAATTTTATCAAAATCTGAGTCTGTTTTTGCCAAACTGATGTATTTTTCAGGTACAAATTGAATGGCTTTTTCTAGATTTTCCAGTGCCAGTTCGACATTATTTTGTAAGGCATAATTACAAGCTTTGTTATAATAGGCTTGGTGTAAATTAGGCTTAAGGCTGATTGCTTGATTGTAGGAAGCTAAAGCTTCTTTGTAGCGGCGTAATTTTGTCAGGGCAATTCCTCGATTAATCCAAGCTTCATCTTTATTCGATTGAATAGCGATCGCTTCATCATAAGCTTTAACGGCATCTTCATAGCGATGCAAAGCTGTGAGAGCGTTTCCTCGATTATACCAGGCTTCATCTTTATTCGGCTGCAATGCGATCGCTTTCTCGTATGATTCCAAAGCCTCTTCATAACGATGTAAAGCTATCAAGGCATTGCCTCTATTCACCCAAGTTTCCACACTGTCAGTTTTCAGAGATATGGCTTGATTATAGGATGCCAGAGCCTCTTTGTAGCGATTGGTATCTAAAAAATTATTACCTTGATTCAATAAATTTTTAGCTTTTTGGCTATCCTCTACTTCTGTTAACAATTGAGTCACATTGCTTTCTTGTACAACTTGCTTGGTAATTTCTGATGATGATATCGTCAAATCACCACAGCCAATTGTCAAAAAACTGATAAATCCACAGGCAATAAAGCATCGCCTTACAACCATACTGCACCTACAAAACTTATAAGATGATGTTATGACTTTCTGAATCTCAAAAATCGTATCGAAATCAACCAAAGTATTACTAATTATCTGTTGTTTTATTCAGGAATAAATAAAGATTTGGATAATTTTTCCTTAAATCATAACTATGATATCATCTTTAGGTACAATTAATCAATTAATTTACAAAAGCTGTATCTTTTTTAATTGCAGTCCTGATTATCACTGTCATCTACCTTGAAGTTACACATTGAGGTAAGTAGGGGCTTTTTCTTCCCCACACCCCACAGCCCCAGATGGTCAGGCATTAGCTGAATACTGACAATAAGAGCTTAATTTTTCTTCACATTTCCCGGTTTCCTCGTTCTCCTTAGCTGACAAGTATTACGCAGCGTTGTAGTTCACCTGGTGGGGATTATTCCTGGTGAACAAATACCATGAATGTCTATGTTTTTTGGAACTATGAGATCATATAAAAACTCAACCACATTCAAACAAAGTCTTAACAGAGATGGAACAACAGCGTAAATCAACGGTTATAATCACAGGCGCATCTTCTGGTGTCGGTTTGTACGCAGCAAAAGCTCTAGCCGCGACTGGTCAGTGGCACGTGATTATGGCCTGTCGGAATCTGTCAAAAACCGAAGAAGCAGCCCAAACCGTAGGAATACCGAAAGATAGTTACACAATTATACATATTGACCTAGCTTCTTTAGACAGTGTGCGCCAATTTGTCAAGGACTTTCGATCCACTGGCAGGTCTTTAGATGCTTTAGTTTGCAATGCGGCAATTTATATGCCTTTATTAAAAGAACCGTTGTGGAGTCCTGATGGATACGAATTAAGCGTAGCCACCAACCACCTCGGCCATTTTCTGTTGTGTAACTTGATGTTAGAGGATCTGAAGAAATCTTCCACCTCAGAACCCAGACTGGTGATTTTGGGAACAGTCACACACAACCCGAACGAGTTAGGAGGAAAAATTCCCCCTCGTCCAGATTTGGGAGATTTACAAGGTTTTGAAGCCGGATTCAAAGCACCTTACACAATGATTGATGGTAAGAAATTTGAACCCGTCAAAGCTTATAAAGATAGCAAAGTTTGTAATGTGTTGACCATGAGAGAACTACATCGACGCTATCACGAGTCCACAGGTATCACCTTCAGTTCTCTTTATCCGGGGTGTGTAGCCACAACAGCCCTATTCCGTGACCATTATCCACTATTCCAGAAACTCTTCCCCATCTTCCAAAGATACATCACCGGCGGTTTTGTCTCAGAAGAAGAAGCTGGAAAAAGAGTAGCAGAAGTAGTTGCCGATCCTGCATACAATCAATCTGGGATGTATTGGAGTTGGGGAAATAGACAGAAGAAAAATGGTAAGTCCTTCGTTCAGAAAGTTTCCAACGAAGCCAGCGACGATGCGAAAGCAGAGCGGATGTGGGAACTGAGTGCCAAGCTGGTGGGACTAGCTTAACAAATCCTTGTTTCCTTCTCCATAAAAAATAAATTTACGAAGAATATAGTCAGGAGTTAAAAGTTAGCAGCAGAGCGACTTTCTCCTGACTTGTTAATATAGCAGGTGATAGGTGACAGGTGACAGGTGACAGTAATTAGGGGATAAACTGATAACTGACACAGTCAAAGGAGTAAATAGTTATTTAGGTGTAGGTTGAAGTTTTACAAATCTAAAATCTAAAATCTAAAATCTAAAATCTAAAATCATACAAGTATTTAAACACAGAAAAAATGACTATTGAATCTCATAATTCTTCTCATCCACCAGGTTTAGAACCACACCTAGATCACGATTTACAACCAGATGACTTTGACGGTGGTGCTGGTGACAATGTACTCACAGCAGAAGATTTGGCCGCAAAACAAGCTTTAGCAGCCATTTCATCTTTACAATCTCTACGACATATAAATACGCTCAAACAAGCCACATCTAGCTCTAAAGAACATTCTAGCAAGCAGTTGGCAGTTAAACCTAGAGCCTTAATTTTGACTTTATTAGCGATCGCTCTGACTTTTATTGGTCTTGCTATTAATAATTCCTTCCTGGGTATTTTGGGAACTTTAGCAACTCTGGTTTTATCTATAGCCATGCTTTTACCTTGGGTGCAAAAAGTGATCCAAGAATGGTTTTCCCCGGAAGATAGAGCGGTTTTTATAGCTGTAATTGGTTTGAGTGTAGCTATTTTTGGCTTATTCAGATTTACTGGTGTGGGAGATACTTTTCTGCGTTGGGGAAGAAAAATTAACTGGGATGCTGCGGGAACCCTAGCAGACTGGTTTGGGGCTTTAGGACAAATTTCTATCGCTATTATCGCCGTTTATGTAGCTTGGCGACAGTATGTAATTTCCAAAGACTTAACCATTCAACAAAACCTGCTGACAGTCCAGCAAAATATTATTACTCAGCAACAAACCATAGATTCTTATTTCCAGGGAGTTTCTGACTTGGTACTGGATGAAGAAGGATTATTAGAAGATTGGCCACAAGAAAGAGCGATCGCCGAAGGACGCACCGCTGCTATTTTTAGTAGTGTCGATGGTAGTGGTAAAGCTAAAATTCTCCGTTTTCTTTCCCGTTCCAAATTACTTACACCATTAAAACGCGATCGCCGTTTAGGTAGAGCCATTCTCGACGGTATAGGTGGCTACGCTGAAGACCGTTTAGAAGGTGTGCGGGTCATAGATTTAGGCGTAATGTTAGCAGGTGCAGACCTGTCTAACACAGATTTACGTTGGACTGACTTAAGTGAAGCTAATCTCGTGCGTGCTAACCTCAGCGGTTGTGATTTAGTCAAAGCCAACCTTTCCCGCGCCATCTTATACGATGCTAATCTCAGTCATGCTGATTTAAATGGCGTGCGTTTCTTTTATGGTTCATTAGAAAAAACCTCACCCCGCAGTCGCACCGAACCACCTGATTATCAAACAGGAGAACACACCGGCGCAGTCGTGGAAAATGTTGATTTTAGCAACGTACAACGGATGTCCGAATCAACCCGTCAATACTGCTGCGCTTGGTGTGGGGAAAAAAGCAGAGGAACTATTCCCGGTGGTTGTGCAGATATTCCTAACAAATTGGGACGGTAAATAGGTTTAATTATGTTGACTGATTTACTACTGCTTAAATATTTCATCAACAGGAATTTGATAACCGTTAGCAAACCTATTTGTCATATTTGCAGCCCCAGTAATCGCCATTAGTTCACCAAACATTTGATCAGTCATTCCCTTATTACGCGCCGCCGCTGAGTGTGAAGCAATGCAATATTCACAGTTATTTGTCACACTCACAGCGATGTAAATTAATTCTCTCATTAATGGATCTATTTCCCCAGGGCCTGCCATTATTTCCTTGAGGTTTTCCCAAGTGCGTCGCAGAGTCGGAGGATGATTAGCTAAAGCTTTCCAGAAATTATTGATATATTCAGTTTGGCGTGTAGCGCGAATATCGTCATATACTGCACGCACTTCTTCGTTCGCGTCTTCGTATTCGATTAAGTTGGTCATAATATTGAAGTAATTAGTTTTGTCAATTGTTTATTTAATATCATAAATAGAGTCATTAATACTAGCTTGTAGTGAAAATGTTTATTTCTTCAAACCGATCAAATGATTAAATTGTAGATACTGAGGATTAGATATTTTTAGCATTCTTTCTGGAATATCATGATTATCAATTATTTTTTCTTGTGTAGGTCTTTTAGGAATGTTAATATCCCTGATGGTAACAAACCGATAAACATAACTATCAATAAACTTTGTTTGTCCCCAAAACTCTTTACCAATTTTCTTAAAATATTCAACAAAACACTTTGCACCTTTAAGCTGCTGAATAATCTTCCATTCTGATGTAGTTGTTACCTTTGCTTTCATTTCTATACAGAGAATAACTTTTTTCCTGTCAGTATCAGCAACAATGATAAAATCAGCCCGCTTACACTCACCCTTTGAACCATTAAACACTGCTTCTGGTGCAGGAAATTTATCTGCTTTAATTACAATAACTTGATCTTCATCTGGCATTCCACGAATTGTTACAAAACAGTTGGGTAGATCAGGTTCCTCAAGAATCAATATCTTCTTACCATTGCTATCATCTTGTAATGGTACTTTGGCAGTATCTTTGATCATCTCTTTCAGGATAGCAATATCCGACATTAATCTTCACCCCAGACAATTTCTTCCTGAATCCGGTTCATAGTTTCAATAGTTTGATCAAAGCTGCGAGCTTCAATACCTAATTCTGGATTAATTTTTGCTGGTATTAGGGTTTGTCCTTTAGTTTTTTTTGCCTTACCCTCTACTGTTGTTCCTGGTGTCATTGTCTCTTCTGCAATATAGACTTTGATTTTTTCAGAAGAGATTAGTTCTACTGGTTGATAACCTTCTTGTTGAGCAATTCGCTGGAGATGGGGCTTATCATGATTGAGCATAATCAGGGTATTTAGTTCTTTAATAATGTAATCACTATGGGTAGTGATAAAAACCTTAATACCCAAGTTAACCAGACGAGCAAAAAGCCGTGCGACTCGGCGTTGATTTTCAGGGTGTAGGTTCAGTTCAGGTTCATCCACCATCAGCAAATCTCCATGCTGGGCTTCGTGTCTTAGGTAAAAGCCTATGTCTAGTAGAGAACGCACAGCACTAGAACTTTCACTTATAGAAAGCTTAACTCGTTTTCCCTTTGGCACATAATAGAGTTCATCGTTGCGATTGACTGTGTACTCGCCACCGATAATGTCAGCAAAATCAGCTAGTACATCGGGATGGTTTTCTGTAATGAAGCTGCTTTTTTTGACAATAGTTTCTAGCTGTCGAATAAAATTCACATTCGTCTCTATTGGTAGGGCGTAATCTCCATAATCTTTTAGCAGAAGTTTCATGCGATCAATTTTCTGGCCAGCTTGACTAATTTCTTCATACAAGCGATTACGCTCAAAATTCAAGTCTTTACGAAAAATAGCTGCACCTGTTCTTTCGCTACTAGCGATGAAAGGACGAGGGAAAAGCGGATCAAAAATTATATCTTTCAGTGCGCCGGCAATAATATCCTCAATGATTTCAGTAGGAATTTTTACATTTTCTTGTTCAACTAGCAGAGTAACAACTAATTCTGTGCTGTCTTCACTTTTGGTAATAGAGAAAAGTGATACTTCTCCAGAGCCTATTTTTAAATTATATTTGCTGTCTAAAAGAATCTTTTGAGTGTCCAGGCTGATTTGAAACTCTGTGTCTTTAAATCTTTCTATTGCTGCTGCCAAAACCTTTGGCAATTCCTTAGTATATGCTTGACAACCTTGAAAAACAATTTGCTCAACCTGTTTCACATATTCTTGTATATCAAGACGAATTACTCCATCAGCCAGTAGTTGCTCAATCTTATTGCTGTTGATTTGGATCGAAAACATTCGCCGCCAAGTATACAAGAACCCAAATAAAGCATAAGTAGCATAGGTTTTGCCCGTATTGTTGCTACCACAAATGATCGTTAAGTCGCCAAGTGTGAATTCGGCTTGTTTTAAAGCACCAAGATTTTTGACTTTAATTTTCATTGCCGTATCCTTTAGCATTCGCGTTGACGTGCCATTGGCAATCATCCCTTATCCTCATTCTCTAAACTATGCCTGAGCGTTAACTTTTCAATCATATCCTTATCGACATTGAGAGGAATAACTAGATTTTAGGATAGATTTGCGATCGCCAGCTTTTAAGACTTAGGCAATAGCTTTTTAAAACTCTTATTCCTTTCTGTTCTTGATTTCTGAAAAAATAGACAGTAAACCAAATATAAATCTATTTTTAACCCAAACCAGGACATCTTAAAAATGAGCAACAAAATCCGCGCTGTAATTGTTGACCCCAATGTACCAGGGCGCTTGGCATTGAGTGAAGTAAATGCACCAATACCAGCCGCAAACGAAGCATTAATCAGAGTAGCATCAATATCACTCAATCGTGGAGAAATTAGACGTGCTTCTACGGCTCAGGCAGGTTGGCGGCCTGGTTGGGACTTAGCAGGTACTGTAGAAACTCCCGCAGCAGATGCTTCAGGCCCAGGCCAAGGAACACGGGTTGTAGGTTTTCTCCCTTTTGGTGCTTGGGGAGAACTGGTATCTGTACCTACCCACTCTCTCGCGGAAATACCTCCCTCCGTATCCTTTGCCCAGGCTGCTACTCTCCCCGTAGCTGGTTTAACAGCCTATCATGCCCTCAAAAAAGGTGGTTTGCTCTTAAATAGCTCAGTATTAATTACAGGTGCATCCGGTGGTGTTGGTAACTTTGCTATCCAACTAGCGCGGTTAAGTGGTGCAAAGGTGGTAGCACAGCTGCGTCAACCTCAATATGAACCTATCGTCAAAGCAGCAGGAGCCCATCACATCGTTATCGGTGAAGATATATCACCCGCCCAGGAATATGGACCATATCATTTAGTTGTAGACTCTGTGGGTGGTAATGTTCTGGGAACAGCCCTTGGTTTATTAGCACAAAATGGTTTGGCTGTGGTGTTTGGAACTACCGCAGGACGAGAAGTAACTTTTAATGCTGGCAATTTTTACGCCCTTGGTGGTGCGAGTCTATACGGTTTTATTTTATTCCATGAACTGAAATGGGAATCTGCATCTGTGGGGTTAAAATTGTTAGTAGAGCTAGTAGAATCTGGTCAATTGCGTCCACATATTGATATAGAAGCACCTTGGACAGAAATTGCTAATATATCCCAACAACTGACAGATAGACGCTTTCCGGGAAAAGCAGTTTTACACATTGCTAACTGATAGAAATCGGGCTTTTTTAAAATCAAGCTATATGTAAGCATTCAGCTATCAGTAATCAGCCGTCAGCTAGTAACATCCAGAGCAAAGATTTAGAAGCATTAATTGAAGCATTAATTTAAGGCAAGTTAAACGCTCCTCATTTGTTCTCATTCTTTGTATTTCAGTCTTTAAAGCTGACTGCTGACGGCTAATTGCTGAATACTTACAAAGATGATTTATTTCAACTTTCTTGAAGTTTTTGGTAATCTTGTGGCGTATCAATGTCAATTGCACCTGAAGGAAAGGGAATACTAAAAACGTCTTTAGAGTAGGTTTTAATTAATTTTTTTGCCCCTACATCTTCACTCAAACCGGCTAATTCTGAAAAGAAAATCTGGCTAAATAAAACAGGTACTCCTAACGTATCTGCATATTCACAAGCAATGATGGTTTTTTTGGAAGTATGGTATGCTGTGACTAGCTGATTAATTATTTCATGAGCAAGAAAAGGCTGATCACAAACAGTAATTACTGCTGCATCTAAAGTAGGATAATTATCTATCAAAGAGACAATTCCGCAGCGAATTGATGCACTCATTCCCAAATGCCAATCTGGGTTTTCAACTATTTTAATAGTAGGTGTGCTAATTTGAGAACGGATATTTTCTGCATTTGCACCCAAAACTAATATTACAGGATTGCAAACCGATGCGATCGCACTTTCAATTGTATGGCTAAGTAAACTTTTCCCCTGATAGGGTAATAGTTGTTTCGGTGTTCCCATGCGAGTTGATGCACCTGCGGCCAAGATGATAATACCAATATTTGATTCAGTCATTCGATTTTGGATTTTAGATTTTAGATTTTAGATTTATTTCACTGATAAATCCGGGTTTTTCTATCATAAAAATAGTGTTTATGTGTTCATGAAAATGCCATCATCTCATTGCTCAATTTTAACTTCCTGCATTTGATTTCGTTGGTTTATTGATTGATGACGATTTCTCAAAAAACCACCCTGACGGTTTTTTAGTATAGCTTGAATTTCTGCAATTATAGATAACGCTATTGTTTCTGGTGTATTTGCACCAATATCCAAACCAATGGGAGCATATAACTTTTGTAATTGTTGTGATGTAAATTCTCCCACTTCTTGTTGTAAATCTGTGAGTAATTTTTCAGTGCGTTGCTTTGAACCTAAACAACCTAAATACATTAAATTAGATGGAATTAAAAGTTTGAGAATTTCTTAATCATCCAAATAATTATGTTTCATCATTACAGCAATAGCATTTTCATTGATAGATATCTGTTTATGGAGAATTTCTCGACGAGTAATAATGACCTCATCAGCCATAATAAAACGTCCTTTAGTGCGCTCAATACCTCGACATTCAAACACAGTAACTCGCCAACCTAAAGCTTTAGCAAAGTCCGCCACGGGGACAGCATCAAGTCCAGAACCAAAAATTAGGAGGTTGGGAGGAGGTTGAATAAATTCAATAAAAACACTAACTTCACCTGAAAAAAGTTGATATTTATGAAAACTCGAACATTGATTTTTCAATCCTACTTGTGCATCTTTGTTGAGGCTTTGATTTAAACTAGATTCATTAATATTACTATTTATTTTACCATCATACTTGAGAATTAAACGTTCTCCTACCTGAACATTAACTGCACCTTCCACACAAAAAACAGTAGCGATAATTCCTGGTTTTTGCTTGCTCAAACATTCATCAATAAAAACTAAAGGGTTAAGTCGATCATCTTGATGAAGACGCTCAATTAAAACATCTATCACACCATTACAACCTAAACCAAATCCCCAGATAATATCTTCATCAACATTTGTGTCATAAGTCACGACTTTAGGCTTACCATCTGTCATTAAGCGGGTATGCTCAAACACATCATTTTCTAAACAGCCACCGCTAATAGTTCCCACTATTATACGTGATGCTTTCATCAACATTCTCGCCCCTGGTTGACGATAGGTAGAACCTTGAACATTGACAACAGTTGCGAGAAATAATTCTTCGCCATTGTGTTGATTGTATATAAATGATGTAATAATAGAGTATATTTCTTTCATATTGACGACCTCAAAATCCTGTTATTAAAAATATCATGAATAGAAGATTGAGCAAAAAAGTTGCCATTATTGGTGCTGGACTGGGAGGTTTAGCGGTTGCGATCGCACTCCGCAAACTGGGTTATGATGTGCAAGTCTATGAAAAAGCACAGGATTTTCGGCCTGTTGGTGCAGGTTTAGGCTTATTTCCCAACGGTTTAAATTTCCTGGATGCAATTGCACCGGGAATAGTAGAAACTATCAAAAATTCAGGTTGTGTAGTTAAGACATCTGTTTTGAAAAATATTCAAGGTGAAACCATCCGCGCTAACCCAGCCAATAGCTATCAAGATAAATATAGTCAACCATTAACTACTGTTTGGTGGTGGCGTTTACAACAAATTCTCGCATCTCAATTACCTGCTGAAAATATTCATCTCAATCATCGTTGCATCAATTTTGAACAAGATGAACATAGTGTCAACATATTTTTTGAGAATGGAAAAAAGGTGAGTGCAGATTTGCTAATTGGATGTGATGGTATCAACTCCGTCGTCAGAGAAACTTTAATTGGAGATGGTAAACCCCGTTATTTACAAAGTATGTCTTGGCGGACGGTAATTAAATACAACCAAGAGATAATAAATCCCGATGAAATAGGTTTTGTAAAAGGAAATAATCAAGATTTCATGTTTCTTGTCAATGCAGGTGAAGGCGATATTTCCTGGGTATATCGTCGATTTTCAGCAGATATGGTGATTTCAAAAAATGCAGAAGAGGCTAAATCTCGTGTTCTTTCTAATATAGCTGATTGGGGAGAATCATTGCGATCGCTTGTGGAAGCAACACCAGCAGCACAAATATCAGAAAATCCCATGTTTGACCGCCTACCTCTCAACTCCTGGACTCGTGGTAGAGTAACATTATTAGGAGATGCTGCTCATCCTATGTCTCCCTCCCTAGGACAAGGAGCAAACAGCAGTTTTGAAGATGCTTATGAACTTGCATTGTTCCTATCTCAATCATCCACCATTGAAGAAGCTTTAACTAACTATGAACAGCGACGTATTCCCCGTCTACAACTAATACAAAATCGTAGTTTTTTAGGAGAAATGGGTTATTACGCCACTGACAGAGAAGCAATTGAAAAACAAATGCAACAACAATCAAATATGACTAACGAAGAATTTCAAAATTGGCTGCTTAACTACAAACCATCTCAACTCATAAATCCTGTAAATCCTTAAATCCTGGACATCCTAAAAATCCGCGTTTATCCGCGTTTATCTGCGTTCACCCCTTGACAAAAATCATAACTTCTATTATGCTTATGTTATGGGTGGAAAAGAGTGCGCCCATATATAACGTATTTTCAATTACCAAGATAATTTTTTCCAACCACCCCTACCTTCATCATCAGTTGGAAAATAATTGAAAATTACATCCTGAAAATCCTTAAATCCTGGAAATCCTGATTCTGACAATCACAACCTTCACCACCGACAAACAACTAATCAACAACATCCTATAAATCCTTAAATCCTGGACATCCTAAAAATCCGCGTTCATCCGCGTTTATCTGCGTTCACTATTCAAACATCAGGAAAATAATCACCATTCAAAATTTCTTCAGGAGTAAAAGGACATTGTTCCGGGAAAGTTGCACTCGGTAAGCCTGTTTTTTGAATAGCTTGTTTCCTCGCTTTCAGATAAACAGAATCTAAACAGCTAAGAAAATAATTGTATAGAGTTTTCGACCGACAAGAAAATTCTAACTCATCTCGAAAATTAGAAATCTCATTTTTCCACCCGCGTTGACAAAATTCTCTTTCACTGTCCCAATAACAATAAAGCAGAAGATGAATTAATAAATGCTTGAGATAACTTTCTACTTTTCGTCGTTGTTCAATTCCCAAAGCTTCAATCTCTTCCGCTAAATGGTGCCAATCTAAATTTTCAATATCTTGATTTTGTAATTGTTTGAGAGTAGTTTCTATCCACAAATAATAATCTTCTTCATACAGGTTAGGTTGAATAGAGGAAAATATTCTTGTAGTCATACCTTAACCTTAAAACAGTATACAGAATAATTTTAACGTTATTTGTCTGAATCAGGACACCCTTCGGGAAGTCAAAAGTCAAAAGTCAAAAGTCAAAAAGAAAAGATTTATAGGATGCGATCGCAACATGGCATAACTCACAGAAAAACTCTCTCCATCTGTCTTTCCTTCGTGTTCTTTGTGTCTACCCTTCGGGAACACCTCCGGTGAACGTGGTTCATTATCCTGAAAAATCAACCTGAGTTTTTCAAAACCCGTTATATATGGGCGCACACTTTCCCACCAATAACATAATCATACAATAGCCTTTGAATCTTGTCAAGACTTAACCATAACTTTCTGAAAACTTCTTTTCCCTTCCTTTGCGTCTACCCTACGGGAGCTCCTGACGGAGATTGCGTCTTTGCGTGAGAAAAAAAGAAACTTTCCCACACAAAAACACCACTAAATCAACTTATCAGGTGTTATCGGTAACTCCCGCAGACGCTTACCTGTAGCATGAAAAATAGCATTAGCGATCGCCGCCGAAACACCAGTAATGCCAATTTCCCCCACACCACGTACCCCAGCCCGGTTAAAATTCAAATCCGGTTCACCCACAAAAGTCACATCAATTCTGGGAATATCTGCATGGGTAGGATAATGATAAGTAGCCAGATCATAAACCACCGGATAACCGATATCCGGGTCAAAAAGACACTCCTCCATCAAAGCTTGTCCAATACCCATAATCACACCACCACGGATTTGAGAAGCCGCAGTTTTACTATTCATAACTTGGCCAATATTCATCACCGACACCCAGCGCGTCACCTTTAACCTGCCGATCTCCTCATCCACACTCACCTCACAAAAATGAGCGCCCCAGGACTGGAAAGCCCATTTTTTAGCATCTTGACTAGGAGCAGAAGAACCAGTAGCTTCAAAAGCAGCCCGTTGGGACTGACGCAAAGTTGCAAACGCCTCCTGGGCATTTTTCGCCTGGGCAGTTTTCAGCACTTCCTCACAGGCCACCATCACCGCAGGGACAAGGGTAGCTGTCATTTGTGAACCACCAGCCATACCCCCGTTGGGGAATAAAGAGTCACCTAATTCCACCCTGACCTTTTCTACAGGTAGCCCCAAGCCATTTGCTGCTGTACTGGCAACAATGGTATATGCACCAGTACCCATATCATTACCACTGGTGAGGACATGGGCAGTACCATCGGCTACAAGTCTAACTTTCACTGTTGCTGTACTTTGTAAACCAGGAAAAGTTGATGCAGCCATACCCCAACCGATGAGTTTACCATCACGGTTGAGCGATCGCACTTTTTTCGGTCTATTGTGCCAACCAAATTGTTCCGCACCCACCCGCAAACATTGGGCAAAATGTTTCGCAGAGAAAGGTAAGTTGGTCTTTTGATGTTCCTTAGTTTCGTTTTTTAAACGTAATTCTACTGGATCAATGCCCAACTCCCAAGCCAGTTCATCCATTGCTGACTCTAACGCCCACAAACCGGGATTTTCTCCAGGCGCACGCATAAATGTGGGTGTGCCGACGTTCATCACTCCTATTTCCTGCCAAGTCCGCAAATTCGGTGCAGCATACATAGCAGCCGTGATATTTGTACAGGGTTCAGTAAAAACATCGACAGCAGAAGTACAAGATTTAGCCGTGTGTTCAATGCCCTGTAAACTCCCATCAGCATTTGCAGCTAAACGAACTATTTGCTCGGTTTGGGAACGATGTCCAGCATTGGCCGTCATTTGCCGTCGGCTGAGAACAACTTTTACTGGACGCTGAAGTTTACGCGCTGCTGCTGCACAGAGAATACCATGCGGCCAAGGAAAAGCTTTAGAACCAAAACCCCCGCCTAAAAATGGTGTAATAATCCGTACTTGCTCAGGTGCTAATGCGAAGAGTTCTGAATATGTGCGCTGGCTACCAGCTACCCACTGAGTTGGTTCATAGATAGTCAGGGAATTGGAATTTTGCCAATGGGCAATAATGGCATGAGGTTCCATCGGTGCGTGCAGTTCCGTAGCAGTTGTGTAGGTGGCTGTAATTTTAGCTGCTGCACCTGCCATAGCATCTGTAAAATTCCCGTTAGCAAAGCTCCCCTTTTCAAATTTCATCTCTTCCCCAAACATGGAAGGAGCATTTTTATAGGTAGTTTGCTTTGCATCTACAATCGGCTTTTGGGTGGTATATTCGACCTTAACTAAATTAGCGGCATGACGCGCTCTTTCAAAGGTATCTGCTACAACTAAACCAATAATTTGCCCAGCGTAGTGAATTTGGTCATCAGCTAAAGGTAGCCGAGCTTCGTAAATTTTGGAATTAATGAAATTATTACTAGGCTGAGAAATTTTCGGCGCATTTTTATGGGTGAAAACTGCAATTACCCCTGGTGCTTTTTCTGCGGCTTGGGTGTTAATATTTTTAATTTTTCCATTGGCAATGGTAGCAGTTACTAAATAACCATGAACTAAATTGGGAATTTGATGTTCGGCGGCGTAGGTTGCTGTACCTGTTACCTTTGCTAGTCCATCTTTCCGGTTAATGCCAGTCCCAGTTAATGTAGTCATGCGATACCTCCACCTTGAGCCGAAACCGTGAGAGCGCGACGAATTGCTCGTTTTGTGAGTTCAACTTTATAACCGTTGTGAGCTAAGGGTTTTGCATCTTGTAAGGCGATATTTGCGGCTTGGGTAAATGTGGAAATATCCGCAGGTTTACCAATTAAAAACTTCTCAGCTTCTGTAGCTCGCCAAGGTTTATGTGCGACTCCACCCATTGCTAAACGGACATCTTTAATTCTGTCTCCAGCAATTTCTACAGCGGCAGCTACAGATATTAAAGCAAAAGAATAGGAAGTGCGATCGCGCAGTTTTAAATAAACTCCTGATTTGGCAAAAGCTAAAGGCGGTAAAATAATAGAAGTAATTAATTCACCTGGTTCTAAATTTGTATCCCGTTGTGGTGTATTTTCTGGTAAACGGTGGAAATTAACAAAAGGAATTTGTCGTTTACCTTTTAGTCCTTCTACTTCCACTACCGCATCTAAAGCCGCCAAAGCCACACACATATCCGAAGGGTGAACGGCCACACATTGCTCACTCGCACCAAAAATAGCGTGCATCCGGTTTACCCCTGTTGCAGCGGGACAGCCGCTTCCCGGTTCGCGTTTATTGCAGGGAAAAGCAGTATCATAGTAGTAGGGGCAACGAGTTCTTTGCAGGAGATTTCCGCCGACGGTAGCCACATTGCGAATTTGTTGGGATGCACCGGAAAGTATTGCCCTGGTTAAAATGGGGTAATTGCGGCGAATTTCAGCATGATCAGCTAATGCTGTATTTGTCACCAATGTACCCACCCGCAAACCGCCATTAGGCATTTTTTCGATGTTTTGCAGTTGCAAACGCGAGATATCAATTAATTGTGATGGTTCGTCCAGAAAAGCTTTCAGGCGATCGACTAAATTTGTGCCACCACCAATAAACCTGATATTTTGATCAGCCGATGCTCGTTTGACAGCATCATTGATCGAAGTAGCACGAACATAAGTGAAGTTATTCATGATGCTTCCATCTCCCTAGATTCACTGACCATAACATTTGCCATTGGGGAGGGGGGTGTTTGTCCAATTGCCTGTTGGACTGCGGCGACAATGCCGTTGTAAGCACTGCATCGACAAAGATTACCACTCAATCGCTCTTTAATTTCCGCTGCGGAGAGTTGAGCTAACTGGGGAGGACTATTCAAATCTGCTGTAATATAACTAACACAGCCTCGTTTTACTTCCTCTAGTAAAGCCACAGCAGCACAAATTTGTCCTGGTGTGCAGTAACCACACTGAAAGCCATCGTTATCAATAAAGGCTGTCTGCATGGGGTGGAGAGTATCCCCTGTTGCTAGTCCTTCAATGGTGACAATTTTTTTACCTTCCTGCATGACTGCCAAAGACAGGCAAGAATACACCCGCTGACCATCAATAAGAACTGTACAAGCTCCACATTGTCCATGATCACAGCCTTTTTTACTACCTACCAATCCCAAACGTTCCCGCAAGGCATCAAGGAGTGTCACACGCGGCTCAATAGTTAAATCTTGTTGCTTACCATTGACATTCAGTGTCACATTCATCTCACCGTTGTCTCCTGTTTGAGTTTCTTTGGCTACACTGGCTTGATTGAGTAATGCAGGAGCAGCTATCACTGTTCCGGCTGTAGTCAGTGCCTGTCCGAGAAAACCACGGCGGGATGTTTTCCCACGCTCATGTTGAGGTTTTTCCATGATGATTGGTTTATTCTGGTAAAGTCAGGATTTCTACTCCATCTTCTGTGACAGCGATGGTATGCTCAAATTGAGCAGAAAGTTTGCGATCGCGTGTTACCGCCGTCCAACCATCACTCAACATCTCTACTTCATAAGTTCCCTCATTAATCATCGGCTCAATGGTAAACACCATCCCTGGTCTGAGCCGCTTACCTCTGCCTCTGATTCCATAGTGGGGAATATCTGGTGTAGTGTGGAAAATATGACTAATTCCATGTCCGACAAAATCCCGCACCACGGAAAAACCTTCAGCCTCAGCATACTCTTGAATAGCCGCCCCAATATCCCCAATCTTGGCATCTGGTTTCACTTCGGCAATACCTAGCATTAGACACTTTTGTGTCACTTCCACTAACTTCTGCACTTTGGGAGTCGCATTACCCACGATAAATGTTTTGGAAGTATCGCCATGATAGCCATCAACAATGGGTGTCACATCAATATTAATAATGTCACCTTCTTTGAGTATTTGTTTAGGATGGGGAATACCGTGACAAATCACCTCATTCACACTGGTACAAATTGACTTAGGATAGCCCTTGTACCCCAAAGGTGCGCTTTTTGCTCCGTGGGCTTTTGTCCACCGTTCTGCTTCGTCATTGAGTTGCTGGGTACTTACCCCTGGTTTCACCAAAGGTTCTAAATGTTGTAACAACTGCGCTGCCAAACGTCCAGCCCGACGCATTTTTTCTATTTCTCGTTGGGATAAAATAACTATTGGTTCGGTTTTCATTTACTGCTCTTTTGTTAAAAATATAGTTAACCCTGTTTTTGCAGCCCTGCGTGCAGCATCTGCCACCTTCAGGGTATACAAGCTTTGTTCCGGGGAGACATACAAAGAAGTACCATGAAAAAGATGGTCTAATACCATTTTCGTATCTTTGGCAAATAATCCCCGACGACTACCCACATCAATCAAGCTTGTTGCTTCTGGCTGGACAAAAATTCCTGTGTCACCATCCAGAACTAATCCCCCTTTTTCGCCATTAATTTCCATCTTCCTTTCTGACTGCCAAAGGGTTTCGCCTTTACCATAAATCACTTGCGCTAACAAGCCATTGGTAAAACACAACTGAGTCGATACCAAACAAGTTTGATAATAATTTTCTTCTATTTCCCAATATCGCTGGTGACAATTGACGGTGAAAACTTCACCAAACAAATCTGTGAGCCGATGTAAGCGAGATAGCGCACCAATGAAGGGAAAGCCGAAAAGCTCATGGTTATAAGTCCACTTGCGCGGTGCTGGATGTTCTGGTTTGACGGTGCTGTAGCGGATATAAAACAACTGACCAAGTTGGGATAAATGTTGTTTTAAGGCTTGATGCCAACCACCCAATAGTTCAATATGTTCAACGTGCAGCAATTTATTTTCGGCTTTGGCTAAAGCAATTAATTCTTCAGCTTCTTTCACATCAGTTGATAATGGATACTCAACAATCACGTGCTTACCATTTTTCAGGGCTGCACGAGTAATTTGACCATGATCTCGATTAACTGTGGATACCACAACTAAATCTAAATCTTCTCTCTCCACTAGCTGTTGCCAAGAATTCATCACCTCAGTTTGATATTCTTGAGCCAAAGCTGCTGTCTTTTCAGGGGTATGTCCGGCGATCGCTACCAAATGTGTGCGTGGATCTTGCCGCAATGCCTCAGCCCGCAGTTTTGCCGCATACCCAGTACCAACTAAACCCACCCGCATAGTTGTATTTGCCAAAGGTGCATTGGAATTATACATGATGTTCAGCAGTTCTGTTTTTCTGGGTTTTTAGATGGACAGAGCCAATTGTGTCATCACTGAATTATTTACATACAGTGCATCAGCATTCTACCAAAAAGAGGGTGTGGGGAGATGGGGAGCAGGGGAG
>NZ_LUFH02000095.1 GCF_001586785.1 Sphaerospermopsis aphanizomenoides BCCUSP55 | reverse complement strand
CCCATCACCCCATCACCCCATCACCCCAATTAACTTTCAGTTTCGCAGTCGGGTACACCTTCTCTAAATACCCGACTTGCGAGAATATCGACTGCTTCGATGGTAATTAAATCTTCTTTAGTTAATTTTTTGCCACTACTCAATAAACGATTAGCTTGACGCAAACGCGCTCTGTCTATAGCATTACGCACACTGCGAGCATTAGCAAAATGGGGCATTGTCTTCCGTTTAATTAAATATTCACGGAAAGCTTTTTCTGCATCTGGACTAAAACAATAGTTTTGTGATTTGACTATAGATTGGGCAATAATCATCAAATTTTCAACGCTGTAATCGTTGAATTCAATGTGTAGCCCAATGCGCGAATTCATCCCAGGGTTACTGTGGAAGAAATGCTCCATTTGGGTTTTATAACCAGCAAGAATCACAACTAAATCATCGCGCTGATTTTCCATCACCTGCATGAGAATTTCAATGGCTTCTAAACCAAAGTCACCAGGATGATCTGGACGGTATAAAGTATAAGCTTCATCAATTAATAAAACACCACCCATGGCATTATTTAAAACTTCTCTGGTTTTGGGTGCTGTTTGTCCGATACCTTGTCCAACTAAATCATCTCGCGTCACCAAAATGACGTTTTCTTTGCGAATATATTCTAGGCGATAAAGAATTTCCGCCATCCGCATGGCTACAGTAGTTTTACCCATGCCTGGGTTGCCTAAAAAAGTCATGTGTAAGCTAGGCGCACCGGCATTTAAACCCAGACTTTTACGGATACGGTCAACCAGCAACAAGGCCGCCATTTCCTTGATTTTGTTTTTGACAGACTTTAAGCCAACTAACTCCTGGTCTAACTTATCGAGAATGTCTTGAATATGAGATTCCCGGAAAGCTGCTTCTAAATCAATGTCCCTATCTTGGGTAACGGTGCTAATCGTTTCTTGTTCTAAAACCTGTTCACTCATGACTATCACCTCTGGCAATGACTTTGATGATAGCGTTGAGTTGGGAAATATAAAAGAATATAATTCTAATGTGACTGATATATTTTTCTTTATTATCAATTCCTGAGTTTAGTCATAGAGAAAACATAATCTCCTTGACCACACCTCCAATATAGAGACAGCATCATGGCTGGTTATCAATGGACAATGGATAATTGACAATTGATAATTGGTTAATTTGGTTTAAACTCTCTCTTTTGAAAGGTAAAAGCCAGGAAAAATCTTTCCTTACTTTCAATTCTCTACCCTTTAGGGAGAGATAATTGTTCATTGTCAATTGCTGAATAGTTCTAGGTAATTGGTAAGATTTTACTCAGTCCCCAATCCCCTTGCCTATAAGTAGGACAATTATTCGGGCTTGACTATACCCCAGCCTTAAATCTAATTTAGGTCTTTCTCAAAATGATAATTAAATTGACAAAATGCTTCTTTGCGGTGGTGCTTGTTGTTGTTTTAGCTTTGTTTTCTCCAGGAATGACGACAGCTTCAGCAAATGATTTTTTTAGTTATTCTCCAACAATTTTTACTTCATTCAGTAAAGATAGAAATACTGTCCCCAGTATTGCTTTTGCGGAGAATGATTTAACTCCCCAGGAACACCAAAAACTTCAAGCAGTCCGTCAGCGTAGAAACAAAGAAATTCTGGCAGTTTTAAACAATTCTCAACGTCAACAACTTGCTCATCAATTACATCTGGGAAGTGAGCTTGAACAAGCTTTAGAAACACTAAATTTAAGTAATGAACAACGGGATTTGATCAATGCTGTTATTGATTTTACTAATTTGAAATTGAAGGGAATTTTTTCTCATCATGCTTTACTTGAAAGTCATAATTAGGTCTTAGTGCTTGGGAATAAAAAGTATGTCAGTTGTGCAATATTCTACATTCGTGTCAACTGACAATAACAATAGTAAGATTATTTGTTGCGCAGCATCCCAAATGTTTAAGTTTATTTTTTGGAAATAAACGCAATTGTTCCAAGGCTTGATATGAATTTTTATCATATTATACAAGTGCTAGATTCAATTTTTCCATTTTTTAATAGTTTATTAGCTCGCAAAGATTGGTTTTTCTGCACTATTATCACTCTATTAGGATGTGCAATTAGAATCTATAAATATGATCAAATTCCTGTACATAATTGGACTGCTGATGAGTATGCTTTTGCCTGGAGTGGCATGAGTTTGATTAAAAATCATGTACCTACAAGTTGGTCTTGGTTAAAAGCTTATGGATATTTCCCACAAGTATATTGGAAAGAAGGGATGTATCCGTTGGTAACTCCTTGGCTGGATCATCCTCCTTTATTTAGCTTAATTGTTGGTAGTGCGGCAATTTTAGGAGGTGCAAATACTTTTTTTGATTGCACTTTAACAACCATTAGAATTCCATCACTAATATTTGGTATTTTGTCTATTATTCTCTTTTATATCTTAAGTTTAAGATTATCTAATACTAAAATTGCTATTATTTCATCTTTAATTTTTGCGACTAACCCTAATACGGTTTTTCTTTCAAGATTGGCAGTGAGTGAAAATCTCATTCTTTTTTTGAGTTTATTGACTTTACTTTGTTTTTTTAAATATTACCAATCTTCTAATTTAAACTACCTTTATATTGCAGCTTTTTTAGCTGGTTTGGCATCTTTGGCAAAAATTACTGGCTTTTTTCTTGTACCCATGCTTTGCTTGCTTTTAATTTATCAAAAGAAATGGCGAGAAATTTTAGTAGTGTTTGTGATTGGCTTGCTATTATTATCTGTTTATTTTATTTATGGGATGACTTATAATTCTGAACTGTTTTTCAAAGTAATTCAATCCCATGCTCAACGTTTTGATAATTTTCTGCTATTTAAAGAAATAATTATAAAACCTGTATTTTTTGAAGATGGGTGGTTAACTTTTAGTTGGCTGATTCTAATTCCAGCTTTGAGGTTATCTAGTGATAATATCAAATCTCGACTTATTTACATTCCCATTATCATCTATTTGTTTATACTTTTATTTTCTGGTTCTCAAAGCCATTTCTATGCTTGGTATCTTATTCCCTTGTTTCCCTTTCTATTTTTAGCATTAGGAAAGTTTTTGGATGATTTTATCAAAAAAACAGACTTTCTGAGTGCGTGTTTATTAATTATTTTTGTGGGAGGGTGGAGTTTTAACTATAATATCCAGTATGGATTAGGTGAATTATTCTTAAAAGCAGCGATAATCAAGTATTTGTTTATGGTGGTGGTTTGTTTATTAATCGCTCCTTTCTTAGTTCATGCTGTAATTCCATCTGGAAGAACAAAGTGGTTCGCTAGTCTAGCAGCGGGGTTGATAATCGTTGTTTTAATTCTGGGAAATATTAATATCATTTACAATTATCAGTAGGAAAAGGGGGATTTTTTTATATTCATACTTAAATTACGTAACACAATTTTTATATAATATTTTTTCAAAAAGGTAATTATGGTGAACGAAAAACTAACTGACCGTCAACAAAGATTAAAAACAGTTTTACGTAATTTAGAAGCAGCCCGTCAATTAGAAGATGACATCATGAAATATGGGCTAGATGCAGCCTATTTGTATTGTGATAATGTTGATGGTGATTGGTTAGAAACTTGGGGAGATGATGAGGAGGAAAATATCTCTACTTTAAATAATGACATGGCAGGTATTTAACCTGCCCACTAATTTACCGATTTTGCCCTTCTTGCAGGAATCTCAAGACCATAAAGCACAACTTAAGGCTGGGAACTGCCCAAATTGCATCTACTGGAGAAACAAACTTTGCAAAAGTGATCACAGCAGTTTCAATTATTTGCAGTCTAGCTTTGTTATCTTTTGATTGGGTTGCCAGTTCTGAGGTTTTCTTGGTCTTTGAATTCAACCAGGTTAAAGCAAATATTTCTGGATGTTGAATAGCGTTTTGTAGTTGTTATTGAGATTTCATAATTATTACCTAAAGTCATTTGTTTGTCATAATTTGACTTTAGGGGTTGTCAAATAGAGAGGAAATTGCTTATAAATAGAAGTAAATAGAATTAAATAGAAACCACGTTTTTCAGTGAATTACTCAGCAGCTACTACCCCAGAACAACAGTTTTTAAGATGGATAGGGATACAGTATGGTTTTACTGGTGATACCTATGCTGTATTCCTAAGTCGCTTTAATCCAGAGAACTACAGCAAAGCTAATAATGTACTTGCAAAAAGTATTCAATGGAATCGAGATCCTGCTGATGAGAAGCAAACATTTGGGGATAATTTGAAGAAAATCTATAACTCTTTAGAAACTGATGGGTGTTCACTAGGGGATAGAGGACCAGGAAGAAAAGATATTTGGAAAAAGGCTTACAAATGGTTATGGGAAACTAAGTTTTCTGAATGGAAGAAGACACAAAATCAAGTAATTCCTGTTCAACAGGTACAACAAGAAGCTGTTTGTAATTTCCTCAACCAGATAATCACTGATTTTCAGCACATCAAACTCAAACTATTTCACACAACCCAACCAATTATTCTCAAGGACCAATACATTCCTATTCAAGTCACGCTAGAAAGAAAATACACTCACACTATAGAAACTACTTGGAGTTACGCTGAGTCAGAAGCAGAAATTAAACGTGCTTACTCTCGCAAACATTTGGAGGAATCAAAACCAACTCAAGTAAATTGGCCAGAAGCAAAAAAACAGCATCAACGTTTAATGGTGTTGGCAGATCCAGGAATGGGGAAAACTACATTATTAAAAAGAGAGGCTTATTTAACAGCCCAAGCAGCACTGAAAAGTTTGGAAGATAATAGTCAAACACTGGAAGATTTAGTTATTCCTATCTTTCTCAGACTTTCAGAAATAGCAGACGCGACTAAAAAAGAAGTGACAGCGAAAGTCAGTGATGCTATTCTTAGCTTGCTTGAGTCAAAGTATGAAAAGTATTTTACTGATATTAAGGATTTTTTAACAGATAAATTAAAAGATGGTAAATGTCTTTTGTTATTAGATGCGCTGGATGAAGTACCGAAAGAAGCGAGAAATAATTTATCAAAAAAATTAAATACATTCATTCGTAATTATGACTGTTCCATTATCTGCACATCTCGCATTGTCGGTTATAGCGGCGCATTTTTAGACAAGGCTAAAGATGTGGAGATTGTTCCTTTTAATGAAACACAGATAAATCAATATATTGAAACTTGGTTTAAAATTGCGGCTGAATTTATAAATGATGATTCTGTTTCTGCGGCTTCTTTAATTCGAGAATTGCAAAATAAACCCCAAATTCGTGGTTTAGTACAGAATCCTTTGCTATTGTCTTTAATTTGCAGTTTGTATCAAGAAAAAGGAATAAATCTACCAGCGCGACGCTGTGAAGTATATGAGAAAGCTGTAAAATATATGCTGGGTAAATGGAGTCAAAACCGACAACCACAAAATGAGGGCAGGATTAAAGCTAAAATTCGATTTTTAGAACAACTTGCTTATAATTTTAGCTGTGCTGGTAAAGAAATTTTTTCTTCAGATGAACTCTATGATCAGATTGAAGAATATTTGCAAGGTGATAAAGTACCAACTATTTTTAGAAATGCTGATACAGATAAGTTAATTACAGAATTATCTGAAGAAGATGGAATTTTACAAAAGCTGCATGAAAGTGGTGAGCAATATCTATTTTTACATCGGACTTTTCAAGAGTATTTCACAGCTTGCTATTTGCAACGTTTACCAGATGGTATTGAATTAGCAAAAGCGCATTTTTGGGATTATGAATGGCATGAAACATTAAGCTTAATGGCAGGATTAATGGAAAATCCTATTGAGTTATTGCAAAGGATTAAAAACGAAAAAGATGATATTTTTAACACCCTGTTACTACTAGCGGGACGGTGTGTGGTTGAGAGTAAACAAAGTGATCATCAATTGGTTAAAAATATTATTGATGATATTCATGATTTTTGGCAAATTTACGCAGACTTTGAGTTTATTAAATCAGTAGTGGTTATATTGGGTCAGACTCAGGTACAGATGATATTAAACTTGCAAGCAGACCTAAAGCATGAGTATGAAGATGTGAGAGAAAATGCAGCCTATGTTTTAGGAAAGATTGGTTCTGAAAAGGCTATAGATGCTTTAACTAAGGCTTCTTTGGAAGATAACTCTGAGGAGGCAGCCGAGGCTTTAGAAGAGATTCGCTCTGAAAAAAATGTAGATCCTTTGATCAAGGATTTTAATGATGCAGATGAGGATCTAACATCTAATGTAGATGAGCCTTTAGAAAAGATTCGCTCTGAGAAAAATGTAGATGCTTTGATCCAGGATTTGAATGATCCAAAATGGGATGTGAGATATAGTGCATCTGTGGCTTTGGGAAAGACAAGTTCTGACAAAGCTGTGGATGCTTTAATTAAGGCTTTGGCTGATCCGGAATGGTGTGTGAGAAGTAGTGTTGCGGTGGCTTTGGGAAAGATTGCTTCTGACAAAGCTGTAGATCCTTTAACTAAGACTTTGGAGGATGATCCGGAGTGGTGTGTGAGAGGCGATGTAGCTGAGGCTTTAGAAAAGATTGGTAACTTGAAAACTCTGTCCACGTTAATTCAAAAACCACAAATGCTAAATGATGACGAGCAAATATTTCTTTTGGCAAGAAAGTTAGCCATCCGTTTTAGTAAAGAGAAAGTACCCTTTATTCCCGTTTACCCAGAGTTACTTGGTCAAAGTTTTGATGTGTAAATATCTTCTTCTTCCTTTGCGCCTACCCTGCGGGATCTCCTGACGGAGATTGCGTGAGATATAAAAATGTAGTTCCAAACACCAAATCTTTCACTAAAAAACCAGGAGTAAGCATCATCAAAACATGACACTTACTCCCAACAACTTTAGAGTTTTCCTACTGCAATACTAACCACTAACTAAAAATAGTTTTTTCTCGTTCCCATACTCTGTATGGAAATGAAATTTAGAAGGCTCTGCCTTCAGCCCCACTGAGTTACAAAAGAGGCAGAGCCTATTTGATCACATTCCCAGATAGAAACTGGGAACGAGATAACAAGAAGTAGCAAGGAGTCAGGAAGCAGAAGAAAAAAATCTGTTCCCTATTCCCTTCTTACTGTCACCTGTCACCTGTCACCTGTCACCTAATTACACAGAACTCAACTGTTTACCAGCCTTCTCCACTTCAGCATTAGCCTCTGGACTATCAGCTTCCGAAGGTGGTACAACTTGCCAGAACTTAGGTAGATACTCTGACCAGTTCTGTAAAATCAACTGCGCTTTTGGTGAACCAGTGCGATCGCAATGAGCTTTAATTAAGTCATACAATTGCTTCTCACCAGCTTCCGTTGCTACTCGCTGAATTTTGACAATGGTCTTATTCACCAACTCAGGGAAAGCACCATCTTCATCTAAGAAGTAACCCAGTCCTCCAGTCATACCAGCACCGACGTTGCGGCCGACTTTACCCAGAACCACAACCACGCCACCAGTCATATACTCGCAGCAGTGATCACCAGCGCCTTCAATTACCGCTGTACCTTTAGAATTACGCACAGCAAAGCGTTCTCCGGCTAAACCGTTGGCAAATAACACACCACCAGTTGCACCGTAAAGACAGGTATTGCCAACAATTACATTTTGTGCAGGGTCATATTTCGCATCTGCTGGGGGCTTAATAATAATCTCCCCACCGTGCATTCCCTTACCTACATAGTCGTTAGCTTCCCCTGTTAAAGCCAGAGTCAAACCAGGTAAGATAAACGCCCCAAAGCTTTGACCCACGCTACCTTGGAAATTCAGGTTAATTTGCCCTTCAAAACCGCTATCACCGTATTGAGAAGCAATAGCACCCGCTAACCTTGCTCCCACAGTTCTGTCAGTGTTGACAACTGCAAAAGTCTTGGTGACAGTAGATTGATTTTTGATAGCTGCTTGAATCTCTGCATCAGCTAGAATTTGGTCATCTAAAACAGCACCATTGCTGTGAACTTCTTCGTGTTCCAACCAGCTACGGTTTGATTTAGCGTCTGGTAACTTAGTCAAGCAGTCTAAGTTGATAGATTGAGTTTTGGTCAGGTTGACATCAGAACGCACAGTTAACAGATCCGCCCTACCAGTTAACTCTGTTAAAGAACGATATCCAAGTTTAGCTAACAGACTGCGTACTTCTTCGGCGATGAAATAGAAGAAGTTCACCACATGGTCTGGTATACCACTGAACCTTAGTCTTAACTCTTCCTTCTGAGTCGCCACACCCTTGGGACAGGTATTCAAATGACATACCCGCGCCATAATACAGCCTTCCGCAATCATGGCGATAGAACCGAAACCGAATTCTTCAGCACCCATTAATGCCGCAATCAGGACATCCCAGCCACTCTTGAGACCACCATCAACTCTTAAAATTACGCGATCGCGCAATCCATTATCCATCAACACCCGATGCACTTCAGACAATCCGAATTCCCACGGGCTACCAGCGTGTTTAATAGAACTTAGAGGTGAAGCACCAGTACCGCCATCATGACCGGAAATTTGGATAATATCCGCATTAGCTTTCGCTACACCAGCAGCAATAGTACCAATCCCGATTTCCGCAACCAGTTTCACCGAAACCTGTGCTTTGGGGTTAATTTGATGCAGGTCAAAAATCAATTGCGCCAAATCTTCAATGGAGTAAATGTCATGGTGGGGTGGTGGGGAAATCAAAGTTACACCAGGCTTAGAACGGCGCAACATGGCAATATAAGGGCTAACTTTTGGCCCTGGTAACTGTCCACCTTCTCCTGGTTTTGCACCTTGAGCGATTTTGATTTCAATCTGTTTTGCACTCGCTAAATATCCAGGTGTGACACCAAAACGGCCGGAAGCAACTTGTTTAATGGCGCTGGAAGCTGTATCCCCATTTCTCAAACCATTCAAATGGGGCAGAGTGGGTGAATGTCCATTTTCGTCAACATCATTTAACACATTGTAACGAACTGGGTCTTCTCCACCTTCACCAGAGTTAGATTTACCACCGATGCGATTCATGGCGATCGCTAAAGTTTCGTGTGCTTCCCTGGAAAGCGCACCTAAAGACATACCCCCAGTACAGAAACGTTTGGCAATTTCGCTGACTGGTTCGACTTCTTCAATGGGAATAGATGGGCGACTGCTTTGGAAATCCAACAAATCTCTTAAAGCAGTTGCTGGTCTACTTTGCAGATGTTGTTTATAAACTTCGTAATGGTCATACTGCTTACCATCTACAGCTTTATGCAGCGCCTTCACCAATTCTGGGCTATTGCTGTGATATTCACCACCGGGACGATATTGAACAAAGCCCAGGTTTTCTAACTTCTTCGCTGTCAGTTCTGGGAAAGCCTTACTGTGGAAGGAAAGCACCTCTTGAGCGAGTTCCTTGCAGCTAAGACCACCGATACGGGAAGTTGTGCCTCGGAAAGCTAAATTTAACAAATCGCCGCCAATACCAATAGCTTCAAAAATTTGTGCTGCTTGGTAGCTAGAGAGGAGAGAAATTCCCATTTTCGAGAGAATTTTCAACAAACCTGATTCTACAGATTGGCGGTAATTAGCGATCGCCTTTTCCAAACTCAGAGAATTAAGTTTACCCCTTTCCATAAACTGTTGGGTTTTCGGGTCATACCACCAGTCACGCACAGTATCCAAAGCCATGTAAGGACAAACCGCACCCGCACCATAACCCAACAAACAAGCAAAATGATGGGTACTCCAACATTGGGCGGTATGCACAACTAAAGAAGTTTTCATCCGCACACCTTCGCGGATCAAATAATGGTGAACCGCACCCACAGCCAACAAAGGTGGAATATAAGTGTATTCAGCACTGATACCCGCTTCTTTGCCCCCCTTTTCAAGGGGGGTTGGGGGGATCTTATCACTCAAGATGAGAATTTTCGCACCAGCCCGTACAGACTCAGCCGCTTGTCTTTGTAAAGATTCCACCGCTGCTTTTAAACCTTCTGGCCCAGCAGCAATAGAAAACAGAGTTGACAACTGGGCTGTCCCAAAACCTGACAACTTAATTGCTTCTAACTCAGAATCTGTCAGAACTGGCGAATCTAACTTCAATCTTCTGGCGTGTTCTGGTTGCGGTTCTAATAGATTTCCTCTTTCACCCAGTTCCACTGTCAAGGACATCACCAGTTTTTCCCGTAACGGGTCAATTGGTGGGTTTGTTACTTGAGCAAAACGTTGTTTGAAATAGTCATACAACAGGTGGGGTTTTTCTGACAACACCGCCAAGGGAATATCATCCCCCATACAGAAAGTCGGTTCTGTACCAGCATTCGCCATCGGCTGAATGATCATTTCCACATCTTCGGTGGTGTAGCCAAAGGCAATTTGTTGTTGCAGTAAGGTTTGTTTATCTGGCTGTTCAGTGGTCAGATGTCCGTTGTCAGTTACATGATGACCGTTACCGTTCCCATTACCATTGCCATTAACAGGTGATGGTTTAACTAACTGTTTCAGTTCTTGACGATACTTTTGTAACCAGTCCCCATAAGGATGTGCCTTAGCAATGCGTTGTTTAATTTCCCAGTTCTTCAAAATCTCATTGCTGACTAAATCTACAGCAATCATTTGTCCTGGGCCTAATCTGCCTTTTTCCAGAATATCGGCTTCTGGGAAGTCCACCACACCAGCTTCAGAACCAACTACGATATAGTCATCTTTGGTAATTAAATAACGAGCAGGTCTTAACCCGTTACGGTCTAAAGTTGCACCAACTTTTTGTCCATCACTAAATACCAATAGCGCCGGTCCGTCCCACGCTTCCTGGAGTCCGCTGTAATATTCGTAAAAATCAACAATTTCAGGATAATTCTGCAAAGAAGGCTGATTTTTGTATGCCTCTGGCACCATCATCATCAATGCTTCTTCTGGCGCACGTCCAGAACGCACCAGCAATTCCAGCACGTTATCCAAGGTGGCTGAGTCGCTACTGTCTATATTTACCAGTGGCTTGAATTCTTCCGCCCTTCCATTCCAAATAGGATGATCTAAAATCGCTTCCCGCGCCATCATCCAGTTAATGTTACCCAACAGGGTGTTAATTTCCCCATTGTGACCTAGTAGCCGCATTGGTTGGGCTAAAGGCCACTTAGGCATGGTGTTGGTACTAAAGCGGCGATGATAAACAGCAAAGGCAATCTTGAAAGCGGGATTTTTTAAGTCTTGGTAAAATTCTCCCAACACTGCTGATCGCACCATGCCTTTGTAGACAATTGTGCGGCTGGATAAAGAGCAAACATAAAATTCTTCTGAAATATTTTTAGCGGCTTTGACAATGCGACGACGGGTAAGATACAATTCCCGTTCAAATTCTTCGCCACTTTTATCCGCCGAACTGAGAAAAACTTGTTCTATTTGGGGTTGATTTTCTTTTGCTTGTACCCCCAACACCTCTGGACGCACGGGGACTACTCGCCAGCCCAGTACAGTCAATTTTTCTTCAGCCGCTACTTGCTCAACTATTTCTTTTGCTTTTTTGGCTGATTCCTGGTCTTGGGGTAAGAATATCATTCCTACGGCTATATTACCAGTGGGAGTAACATTAATTCCTTCTTGTTGAAACAACTCCCAAGGAATCGCCGTCAAAATCCCTGCACCATCACCAGAATCTTGGTCTGCACTGCATCCTCCCCGATGTTCTAAACAAGTCAGAGCAGTTAAAGCCTTAGCCAAAATTTCATGATTAGCACGATTTTGACGATGGGCTATAAACCCTACACCACAAGCGTCTCGTTCTTCTACTAACCATTTTTGTCCTAAGTAAGTGTCCGTATTTTCCATATCTGACAATGTAATGTTCTGACCCTGATTCAATGATTGATGATTCATACTTTATTCCTGAAATATTGAGTTACGAATTTTGCCACTGTTGCTACTGCCAAGAAAAAAATTCTCACTTTAGCGGTGGATAAATACATACAGCAGGGAATAGGGAACAGGGTTCACAGCCTGTTGGTATATGGCTTGGTTCTTAAATTTTTGTACCTCATTCACTCTTCATCTGCTGCACTTACAGAAATTTAGGGAAAAAAAATTTTAACTTCGGGTTTACTTTTTGGCTTACCCGTGTTAAAATCACCGCGTTATTTTTTTATGTGTTTATGCACTGTTAGAAAAACTACCTTTACCTGGACTATTTGTTTTCCCTGACATTACGTTTATTTATGATGATGAAGCTAAGTATTTGGTAATTACCTTTTAGCCAGATCAAGAGTATTTCTCAGGATAAACTGCCTTGGTGTTCCTGAAATTCAGTTTAAACTGAACACTCAACTGTCTCGAAAGCTACAATTCTCTGATTGCAGCAACAAATACAGCGTATTCAACTATATAACCATTTGACGATTCCTAAACTATAGCTGTTGTCTATATTTTTGATGGTTGTCAATCACTACCTGTCTGGTTGGCAATTAGATCTGACTGAGTCCACAAAAGCAACAGCCTATGACTTATGTCAAGCTGTGCTATCGGTGATGATGGAATATCTTAATTTTGGTTTAAACACCAAGACTACTATTATAGCGTGTTTGTAAAAATGTGTTATTTAGAACAATTAGCCTTAGTAGTTGTGGCGAAAAAATTGCTTGCCAGTTTTTACAGGATATAAATAGCCAAAATATATAATATCATCTTTATCGAAAAATAAAATCATAAATTTTTAAGATTTCCTCATAATTGGTCATTCAATTTTAGATTTTGGATTTTGGATTGATTCCAGAGTTCAATCCGGCTTGTAACTTCAAGGAATTATTTGGTTATATATCCTTTGGAATGGTAGCTTGAGTCCAGGAGGCAGGAAGAAGAGGGTTTAGGGTTTAGGGAGTATGTCCTACCCACCTACTCTATCCCTACGGGACGCTACGGGAACGAGAACAGCTTCGCTGAACAGTAAACGTGGTTCATTCTTATCTAGCTTGTGCGTAAGTTTTATTCCCATTCATTGCCTTTTACAAATCACTACTGACTGCTAAGGATAGTAAAAATGCCGATGATCATCATTAACCAACGGAAGTTTTTCCGATCTTCTGTGTTGTCAATTTTGTCCATAGCAATGTGCCTAACTGCTACCTGCACCGCTAACGCCCAACAGCCTCCTAAAAATTTTCCAACACTCCCCACTTTAAAATCTCCGTCACCAACACCATCATCCGGTAATCAAATAACCCTCAATGGTCGTACTTTAGCAGGAGCATGGGTACAGCAACAGGGAACATCTGGTACAGCCATAACACATCTGAGTGATGGGGCGCTTAGACAGTTTATAGGAGTAGATTTATTAAATACTAACAACCCTGCTCTACAACCAGTGGAGTGGTTTTCTGCCACACCAACACTGAACGCCAAGCTGTTGGGAGGATATCGCTATTTAGATATTTCTAGTTTTGCTCAAACCTACGGCTGGCAAATGCAAGCGAATGGCAATACATTGGTGATTTCTACTCCTGCAACGAAAATCAATAATATTCGTCAGGGAAAACGCCCTCATGGTGAAAGACTGGTGATTGATTTAGATCGTCCTACTCCCTGGAAACTTACACAAGGTCAACCCATCAAAAGACCTGTAGATCCTAACGCACCAACTTCTCAACCTTCAATACCACCGAACAGAGAATGGATCATTACTCTGGATAGTACAGCTGATAATAGTTTAATTCAACGCTACACACCCCAGCCACCAATATCACCACCAAACCAGTCAAAACAATTACCATCATCACCAAACCCTGAAACACTAATTCAAAAAGTGGAGATGGTCAGTAACCAAACTAATATTCGTTTGAGTGTCCCCTTTGGTTCATCTCCCCAAATTATTACCCTTGCTAACCCACATCGCTTAGTTGTTGATATTCGACCGGATGCTTTGGTAGCCAAAGATATAAACTGGGCTACAGGATTACGCTGGCAACAGAAATTTATAAATGTAGGTAAAGATAGCTTTCCTGTGGTTTGGCTGGAAATTAATCCTCGTGTAGTTGGGTTAACATTAAGACCAATATGGGCTAACCTGGAAACTCAAACAGGTACTGCCCCCTTGATACAAACAGCACAACGTTATTTGGCAGTAGCAGGAATTAACGGTGGTTATTTTAACCGCAATAATAAATTACCTTTGGGGGCAATTAAACGGGATCATCAGTGGGTATCAGGGCCAATTCTCAACCGAGGTGCGATCGCTTGGAATGATGCTGGAGAATTTTATTTTGGCCGCCTCACTTTAAATGAAACTTTAATCAACAACAATAATCAATCTTTCCCCATACTATTTCTCAACAGTGGCTATGTACAAAATGGCATTGCCCGTTATACACCCACCTGGGGGTCTAATTACACACCCCTTTCAGATAACGAAATCATCCTCATTGTCCAGCAAGACCAAATTACCAATCAACTACCTGGTGGCAAAGTAGGTGTCACACCCATTCCTATTCCTCAAAACGGCTACCTCCTTACTTTACGCGGTACTGCTACTACTAACGCTTCTAAATTACCTATTGGCACAAAAGTTAGTATTTCTAGTTCCACTACTCCTGCTGATTTTAACCGTTATCCCCACATTATCGGCGCAGGTCCGCTTTTAGTCCAAAATCGGCAAATTGTCCTCGATGCCCAAGGCGAAAAATTCAGCAATGCATTTATCGCTGAAAAAGCTGTTCGTAGTGCTATTTGTACTACTAATACAGGTAATTTAATGATTGCTGCTGTACATAATCGCGCTGGTGGTCATGGACCCACTTTAGCTGAACACGCCCAATTAATGAAGGTTATGGGTTGTGTGAATGCTTTAAATTTAGACGGTGGCAGTTCTACAAGTCTATATTTGGGAGGTCAATTACTTGACCGTTCTCCTAATACAGCCGCCCGTGTCCACAATGGTATCGGTATTTTCCTTCAATCCCCTTAAGGTCGGTTGGTGTTAAAAGTTATCGTGATTACAAGGTAGGTGGCAAAGTTTTTTGTTTTTTGTTTTTTGTTTTTTGTTTTTTATTTTTTTTTAATTCTTAAATTCTTTTTTAAAGCTGAGAACAAGCTGGCATTTTTCTAGATGAAGAGTTAGTGTAGACCCAAGACTTTCAATGGTCATGGGTTACTTGCTGACCTTTTATTTTGCTATGGTTAGCAATGTGAACTTTAATGATCATTTTCCCATTAGCAATATCAAACACAATTTTTCGTCAAATAAGTAAGTCGGCTTGAAAAAACCGAGATATGTTACAAAAAGTAAAATCCCTGAAAGTTTCTTCCCTCTTGCCTTTTGCCTCTTGCCTTTTGCCTTGCCACAACGATAAATTTCAACGCCTACCTACTTATTAAAAATAATAAATTTCTTGTATGTTTACAAATGAGGTAACTATGGCTCAATTTACAGAAACAGCACCCAACAATACTCTAGCCCTAAACGCAACCCTTCATTCTAGAGGAGTTGCTGCTAGTGAACTACGTCCTTGGGGTTCTTTCACAGTTTTAGAAGAAGGACGTGGATATAAAATTAAGCGGATCGAAGTTAAGCCAGGACATCGTCTGAGCCTACAAATGCACCACCATCGTAGCGAACACTGGATAGTTGTTTCTGGTACAGCTAAGGTAGTGTGTGGAGAAAGCGAAATTTTGCTCAGTAATAATCAATCTACCTATGTACCCCAATGCACAGTTCACCGTTTGGAGAATCCTGGGGTTATTCCTTTGATATTAATTGAAGTCCAAAATGGTGAATACTTGGGCGAAGATGATATTATTCGCTATCAAGATGACTATGCTCGCAGTGACAAGTAACAGGATGTAGGGTGTAGGGAAGCAGGGGGAGCAGGGGGAGAATAATATATTACCTTTTGCCTTTTGCCTTTTGCCTCTTGCCTCTTGCCTTCTGTCAACTCTTGCTCCTGGACTCCTGTAATATAAAATATGGATTTTCTGAGTGCTACAAAAATTCCATGATCAATTTCAGTTCAGCAGCTATAAATGAAATCGGGCGCTTAAAATCTAAACAACAGCCAAATGTGTTATTTCGCTTGCGGGTGAAACCAGGTGGCTGTTCTGGTTGGCTATATGATGTTTCCTTTGATGAAACTGTCACAGGTGAAGATCAAGTTTTTGATGTGAACAGCATTAAAGTTGTCGTAGACGCTGACACCATAAATTATATCAATAATTTAAGATTGGATTATTCAGAGGATCTCATGGGTGGGGGTTTTCGCTTTCACAACTCGCTGGCGATCGCAACTTGCAGCTGTGGTAATTCTTTCTCTATGTCATAGGTAAAAGGGAATAGGGAACAGATATTTTTCTTCTGCCTCCTGCCTTCTGCCTCCTGCCTCCTGCCTTCTGCCTTCTGCCTTCTGCCTTCTGCCTCCTGCCTCCTGCCTCCTGCCTCCTAAAAAATAATTGACGTAAAAACATTAAAAACGCTATAATCAGGATTTGTTAAAATAGACAATAAGCAGCTTCACGCGCTGTAACTCATGCCAACAATACAGCAGCTAATACGTAGTGAACGCGAACTAGCGCGTCAAAAAACCAAGTCCCCGGCTCTGAAACAATGTCCTCAACGTCGAGGTGTTTGTACCAGAGTGTATACAACTACACCCAAAAAACCTAACTCAGCTCTCCGCAAAGTAGCAAGGGTGAGACTGACTTCTGGATTTGAAGTTACAGCTTACATTCCCGGAATCGGTCATAACTTGCAAGAACACTCTGTTGTGATGATTCGTGGTGGCCGGGTCAAGGACTTACCAGGCGTGAGATACCACATTATTCGTGGCACCTTAGATACAGCCGGAGTTAAAGACCGGAAACAAGGTCGTTCCAAGTATGGAACTAAGCGCCCAAAAGAAACTAAAAAATAAGAACTAGGCGATTAATCGCACCAACCTACGATTAATCGTCTCATGTTCAGCCCCTCTAAAACACAGAATCTAGCGACATATTCTTGTTTAAGAAATCAAGCTATAACTTGCACTAAGCGAGCAAGTGTAAGGATTTTCAAACCAAATACAGTAAGCGATAGCAACACTTTAATGTAAATATTGGAGTTGATCACCTTGTCGCCTTGTGTCTGGTAGAGCTAGTTCTAGTCAACAACTCAAACTGACAAACCTGTACATATATAGACCAAAATCTAAAATCTATATTAGAAAAGGTTTACAGTCTGAAAAACTGCGGGTTTAAGATGCATAGAACTCTAAATGCCGCAATTAATTTTATGACTTCTAAGTCGTCACCAACAGGGTGTAAGGGGTAGGGTATAGGGTGTAGGGAAGACAGGGTTGGATGGAGCTTGAACTCCTAAGGACGATCTCTCTCGTCCTGAAAAGACGGGGCTTGTATCCCAAAGGTGCTTGGGGCTGTCTAGAAGCCCCACACCCCACACCCCACACCCCACACCACACCCCAAGGGGGCTTAGTCACGCTACGCTATCCCGTTTAGCTAAAGCGTGAAAGATAGTCCAGGGATAACCTCGTCCTAAAGCAAGAGCTAAAGTCTAGACCTGTCTAGGTTTTACATAGCAGTTAAAAATCAAGGAAATTGAAGCGGCCTCTCAACCCGCTTTTAGATTCCTATGTTCTGATACCATATAATTTCGTTGCCAAATGCCGAATTCAAGGATGAAGTATGTCTCGTCGTGGTGTTAGTCAAAGGCGCTCAGTTCCGCCTGACTCAGTTTATAACAGTCGCTTAGTTAGTATGATGATGCGGCGGGTGATGCGTCATGGCAAAAAATCACTGGCTGCAAGAATTGTTTACGATGCTTTAAAAACTATTGAAGAACGTACCGGTGGCAGTGCTTTAGAAACATTTGAAAGAGCAGTGCGTAACGCTACACCTTTGGTGGAAGTAAAAGCTAGAAGAGTAGGTGGAGCAACTTATCAAGTACCAATGGAAGTACGTTCTGATCGGGGTACTACCCTGGCATTGCGTTGGTTGGTACAATTTTCTAGGTCTAGACCAGGCCGCACTATGGCCAGCAGACTAGCAAATGAGTTAATGGATGCTGCTAACGAAACAGGAAGTGCTATTCGTAAGCGCGAAGAAACGCACCGCATGGCTGAAGCAAACAAAGCCTTTGCACACTATCGTTACTAAAATAGAGCAACGATATATCCTCTTCACAAAGAGCGGTATATCGTAAAATTTCCCAAAAAGACGGTTTTCCGTAAAAGTATAGAATCTTAACAAAGAGTAATATACAAGATATCATGAGGCCAAAATTATAGGAGGTAACTGTGGCACGCACAAACCCGCTAGAGAAAGTACGCAATATCGGTATTGCGGCGCATATAGATGCGGGCAAAACGACGACAACAGAGAGAATATTGTTTTACTCTGGGATTATTCATAAAATTGGTGAAGTTCACGAAGGAACTGCCGTAACAGACTGGATGGATCAGGAGCGGGAAAGGGGAATTACCATTACTGCTGCTGCCATTAGTACCAGCTGGAAAGATCATCAAATTAACATTATCGATACTCCTGGTCACGTAGACTTCACAATTGAAGTTGAGCGTTCCATGCGCGTGTTAGATGGTGTAATCGCCGTCTTTTGTTCCGTCGGTGGTGTACAGCCACAATCTGAGACAGTATGGCGGCAAGCAGACCGCTATAAAGTGCCACGGATCGCTTTCATTAACAAGATGGATCGCACAGGTGCGAACTTCTATAGAGTTCATGAGCAAATGCGCGATCGCCTGCGGGCAAATGCCATTGCTATTCAACTGCCCATCGGTAGCGAAAGTGATTTTAAAGGCATTGTTGACTTGGTACGGATGTGTGCATACATTTACACCAACGACCAAGGAACCGATATTCAAGAAACAGAAATTCCGGCTGAACTACAAGAACAGGTAGCAGAATACCGCACTAAGTTAATAGAAGCGGTAGCAGAAACAGATGACTCTCTGATGAATAAGTATTTCGAGGGCGAAGAACTTACAGAAGACGAAATCCGTACCGCCCTGCGTAAAGGTACAATCGCCGGCACAATTGTACCTGTACTTTGTGGTTCAGCCTTTAAAAATAAAGGTGTACAGTTGATGCTAGATGCAGTTGTAGATTACCTGCCAGCACCAATTGAAGTACCACCAATTCAAGGCTTATTGCCAAATGGCGAGACGGTCGAGCGTCACGCCGATGATAATGAACCTCTAGCTGCTCTAGCATTCAAGATCATGGCTGACCCCTACGGTCGCCTCACCTTTGTGCGTGTTTATTCTGGTGTATTGAAAAAAGGCAGCTACGTCCTTAACGCCAGTAAAGACAAGAAAGAACGGATTTCCCGCCTAGTGTTGATGAAAGCAGATGAACGACAAGATGTCGAAGAACTGCGGGCGGGTGACTTAGGTGCAGCTTTGGGACTAAAAGACACCTTGACTGGAGACACTCTCTGTGACGACAGCTCACCAGTTATTCTAGAATCCCTGTTCATTCCTGAGCCTGTAATCTCGGTAGCGGTTGAACCCAAAACCAAGAACGACATGGATAAGCTGTCAAAGGCACTACAATCTCTGTCAGAAGAAGATCCTACCTTCCGTGTCAGTGTTGATCCAGAAACTAACCAAACCGTGATTGCGGGGATGGGAGAGTTACACCTGGAAATTCTAGTAGACCGGATGTTACGAGAATTCAAGGTAGAAGCGAATGTTGGTGCGCCACAGGTAGCTTACCGCGAAACCATTCGTAAAACAGTTACCAACGTAGAAGGCAAATTCATCCGTCAAAGTGGTGGTAAAGGTCAATACGGTCACGTTGTGATCAATTTGGAACCAGGAGAACCAGGCACTGGCTTTGAATTCGTCTCTAAAATTGTCGGCGGCGTAGTACCTAAAGAGTATATCGGCCCCGCAGAGCAGGGTATGAAAGAAAGCTGTGAATCTGGTATTTTAGCTGGATATCCATTAATTGACGTGAAAGCAACGCTAGTTCACGGCTCTTACCACGATGTAGACTCTTCGGAAATGGCTTTCAAAATTGCCGGTTCAATGGCAATGAAAGAGGCAGTGCTGAAAGCTTCACCAGTCCTCTTAGAGCCTATGATGAAAGTTGCAGTAGAAGTTCCCGAAGACTTTATGGGAACTGTCATAGGTGACTTAATCTCCCGTAGAGGACAGATTGAAAACCAAATTACTGAACAGGGAATCGCTAAGGTGACATCCAAAGTTCCACTAGCGACAATGTTTGGCTACGCTACAGATATCCGGTCTAAGACTCAAGGACGGGGTATCTTCACGATGGAATTCAGCCACTATGAAGAGGTGCCTCGCAGCGTGGCTGAAACTATCATTGCAAAAAGCAAAGGGAACGCTTAATTAAAAAAGGAAACGAGTATACATGGCACGCGCAAAGTTTGAAAGAACTAAACCCCACGTTAATATCGGTACTGTTGGCCACGTTGACCACGGTAAAACTACTTTAACAGCAGCTATCACCATGACCTTGGCTGCTTTGGGTCAAGCTGTAGCTAAGGGCTACGACCAAATTGATAATGCACCCGAAGAAAAAGCACGGGGTATTACCATCAATACTGCTCACGTTGAGTATGAAACAGAAAATCGGCACTATGCTCACGTAGACTGTCCAGGACACGCTGACTATGTGAAGAACATGATCACTGGTGCAGCACAAATGGACGGTGGTATTCTCGTAGTGGCAGCAACAGACGGCCCTATGCCCCAAACCCGCGAACACATCCTGTTAGCAAAACAGGTAGGTGTTCCCAGTCTAGTTGTCTTCTTGAACAAAGAAGATATGATGGATGACCCAGAATTGTTGGAACTGGTAGAACTAGAATTGCGGGAATTGCTTTCTAGTTATGATTTCGATGGTGACAATATCCCCATTATCAAAGGTTCCGGTCTACAAGCTCTGGAAGCAATGACCAAGAATCCTAAGACCCAAAGAGGAGAAAATCCCTGGGTAGATAAAATCTACGAACTCATGGATGCTGTAGATTCCTATATCCCCACCCCTGAGCGCGATGTTGATAAGCCTTTCTTGATGGCAGTAGAAGACGTATTCACCATCACAGGTCGTGGTACTGTTGCCACCGGTCGGATTGAACGGGGTAAAGTTAAGGTTGGCGACACCGTTGAGATCATTGGTATCAAAGACACTCGTAGTACCGCAGTCACCGGGATCGAAATGTTCAAGAAGAGCCTTGAAGAAGGTATGGCTGGGGATAACGCAGGTGTACTACTACGTGGTCTCAAAAAAGAAGACATCGAGCGCGGTATGGTAATCGCTAAACCAGGCTCAATCACACCTCATACCCAATTTGAAGGTGAAGTATACGTACTCAAAGATTCAGAAGGTGGCCGTAAGACCCCATTCTTTGCTGGTTATCGTCCTCAGTTCTATGTCCGGACAACTGATGTAACAGGTACAATCACTGCCTTTACCTCTGATGACGGCAGTGCTGCGGAAATGGTTATGCCCGGAGACCGCATCAAGATGACAGTGGAACTGATCAACGCTATTGCGATTGAACAAGGTATGCGCTTCGCTATCCGTGAAGGTGGCCGCACCATTGGTGCTGGTGTTGTATCTAAAATCCTGAAATAGAACAAACCTTTTTGCTCTAATCAGGAGCAGAGATGGTAACAAGCCTCTCTGCTCCTTTCTATTCCCATAACCAATTTTAGATTTTAAATTTTGGTAGTGCGCCAAAGGCATCACCCAAAGGAATTTGGGATAGCATCTAAAATCTAAAATCTAAAACCTAAAATCTAAAATCTAAAATTCACAGAACCTGGAAAACTGAAGATGGCAACTTTACAGCAGCAGAAGATTAGAATTCGCTTACAGGCTTTTGACCGACGTTTATTAGATACATCTTGCGAGAAGATTGTAGACACTGCTAACAGAACTAACGCTACAGCTATAGGACCGATTCCTTTACCAACAAAACGAAAGATATATTGCGTATTGCGATCGCCCCACGTAGATAAAGATTCCCGCGAACATTTTGAAACCCGCACCCATCGTCGGATTATTGATATCTATCAGCCTTCCTCTAAAACTATTGATGCACTGATGAAGTTGGATTTACCATCTGGTGTCGATATTGAAGTCAAATTGTAATTATTCATTGGTCAGTTGTCAGTCGTCAGTTGTAAAGAAACTGACTCACGACTGATTAACGAAAATTGACATCAAGTATCAATATGGACTAAGCTCTGAGAAAATTTATCTCAGGGCTTTTTATTAGGCATAAAACATAATGATAAAATATAAACAAATTACGGAAAAAGTAGGGAACAATATACAGCAGCTTTCAGCTTTCAGCAGTCAGCGGTCAGCAGTAAAACCCTTTTGGTGCAAGGCTTTGTCATAAAAATTTGTACCTTATTGATCTGCAATATGCTGTATTTTAAGAGTCAATAAGAATAAAATTTATACTCAAATAACAATGACATCTTCTTCTAAAATCGCTGTCCGTGAACTACCTCTGTTCCCATTACCCGAAGTGGTTTTGTTTCCCAGCAGACCATTACCTCTACATATCTTTGAATTTCGCTACCGAATCATGATGAACACGATTTTGGAGGGCGATCGCAGGTTTGGCGTATTGATGGTCGATCCAGTCAAAGGTACGGTTGCCAATGTCGGCTGTTGCGCGGAAATTATTCATTATCAACGAATGCCTGACGACCGGATGGAAATGTTAACTTTAGGACAGCAAAGATTTCGGGTGTTAGAGTATGTACGTGAAAAGCCCTATCGTGTGGGTTTAGTAGAATGGATTGAAGACTTTCCTCCATCTCAAGATTTACGACCTTTAGCCGCTGAAGTAGAACAACTACTCAGAGATGTTGTCCGTCTTTCTGCCAAGTTAACCGAAAAAGATATAGAACTACCAGAAGATTTACCTGATTTACCAACAGAGTTATCTTACTGGGTTGCAAGTAACCTTTATGGTGTAGCTCCTGAACAACAAGCTTTGTTAGAACTGCAAGACACATCTGCTCGTTTGCAAAGAGAAGCAGAAATTTTAACTTCTACTCGCAACCATCTCGCAGCCCGTTCAGTTCTGAAAGATACATTTAACAATATGAGTCAATAATCACTAGTCTATTGATAGATTGCCCCCTAACCATCACGTAGTAACTGTTAAAACACTATAACTGCCAAAAATTTTTAAAATTTCAGTACAAGTGCTTAACTCTGCTAACGCTGATGTCATCATAGGAGAGCTTACCCCTGCTTCCGCATCTAGGAAAAATAAATATTCTCCCAAGGAACGCTTAGTAGGGCGAGATTCAATCCGACTCAAATTAATTCCTAAATGAGCAAACACTTCCAGGGCTTTGACTAATGCACCAGGTACATTAGCAGGTAAGCTGAAAGCCAGGGATGTGTGAGTGGGGGTGAACAAAAATTCATCTTGGCTCTCTTGAGACACCACCCAAAAGCGTGTACAGTTTTCTGGATAGTCATTAATTCCACTAGCAAGAATAGGTAAATGATAAAGTTCAGCAGCTCTGCTGGAAGATATCGCAGCTATTGTTGGTGCTTGTGGTATTTGCTCTAATGCTTCAGTAGTAGAATTGCTGGCAATTAAATTGGCATTAGGTAAAAACTTTGCTAACCATCCTTGACATTGTGCTAAAGCTTGGGGATGAGAATAAACAGTCTCAATATTATCTAAACTATCTGCACAAGAAATTAACGCATGATTTATCGGCAAAACTAAAGCTAGTTTAATTCGCAAGCTGTCTAATTGCCAGAGGCTATCCATTGTCATACTGACACTACCTTCAATGGAATTTTCTACAGGCACAACAGCCATACTGGCTTTTTGTGTAGCTACTGCTTGCAATGATTTAGCAATAGTGGCATAGGGAGATAAGGTGGCTTCTATCTTTTGATTGTTTTTTAGCCAGTTGAGATAGAAAAAAGCTGCTTGTTCAGAATAAGTTCCAGCCGGTCCTAAATGTGCAATTGCTACAGACATAGGATTTTAGATTTTGGATTTTAGATTTTGGATTGAAAGATGTATTTTGAGGCGCGTAGTGAGAAAAATACAGTGTCCTTGCTTGAAACCCCTGATTTTCATTATGGGACTTCCAGAACTTAAATTCTTCAATGAGTGAGAACCAATATGAGTATGAGATTCTTCCTCCCCTGCGCCCCCTGCGC
>NZ_LUFH02000094.1 GCF_001586785.1 Sphaerospermopsis aphanizomenoides BCCUSP55 | reverse complement strand
GTAGGGGTGTAGGGGAATAGGAAACAGGGTGAGAATAAATTTAAAATTAATAATTTCTGCCTCCTGCCTTCTGCCTTCTGCCTTCTGCCTTCTGCCTCCTGCCTCCTGCCTTCTTACCTAACCCAAACAGTCTTGATATTCACAAATTCATGTATGCCTTGAATACTTAACTCTCTGCCATAACCAGAACGTTTAATTCCTCCGAATGGTAAACGAGGATCAGATTTAACCATGCTATTAATAAATACTGCCCCGGCTTCAATTTCTTGAATGAGGCGATTTTTTTCTGCTTCATTATTTGTCCACGCACTTGCACCCAAACCAAAGGGTGAATCATTGGCTAATTTTATGGCAGCGTCAATATCCCGAACTCGGAATAATAAAGCCACAGGACCAAAAAATTCTTCTTTGGCAATGGGATGATCTAAAGGAATATCTATAATAATAGTCGGTGGATAAAAATTACCAGGACGATCTACTAAAGCATACCCACCCGTGAGGACTCTACCACCACTTTTTACGGCAATTTTCACCTGATTTTCTAAATCTTGGAGAATATCGCCAGTTGCCAATGGTCCGATATCAGTATCATCTGCTAAAGGATCACCAACTTTTAAAGTTTGGTATTTTTCTAACAGCAATTTTTCAAACTTATCAGCAATTGTTTCGGCGACAATAAACCGTTTAGCTGCAATACAAGATTGTCCACTATTTAACATCCGCGCTGTGACTGCGGTGGATACTGCTAATTCTAAATCAGCACTTTCTAAAACAATAAAGGGGTCACTTCCCCCTAATTCCAAGACGGTTTTTTTAATTTGTTTTCCAGATGCAGCAGCTAAAGAAGCACCTGCTGGTTCACTTCCTGTCAATGTGGCTGCTTTTATTCTCTCGTCAGCCATTAAATCTGCTACTTTAGTAGCACCAATTAATAAAGTTTGAAAGACACCTGTGGGAAAACCTGCACGGTTGAGAATATCTTCTATTGCCAAAGCACACTGCGGCACATTGGAAGCGTGTTTGAGTAAACCCACATTGCCCGCCATTAAAGTCGGTGCAGCAAATCGAAAAACTTGCCAAAAGGGGAAATTCCAAGGCATAACGGCGAGAATAACCCCTAATGGTTGATATTTTATGAAGCTATGACTAGCATCGGTTTGAACTGTCACATCAGCTAAGAAACTGGCGGCATTTTCGGCATAGTAACGACAAACCAGGGCGCATTTTTCCACTTCTGCGATCGCAGATTTGAAAGTTTTACCCATTTCTATTGTCATCAATTTGGCGAAATCTGCCTTTTCTTGCTCTAAAATCGTGGCTGCTTGTTGCAACCAAAGCGATCGCTGTTCAAAACTCGTCCTCCGGTACTCTTCAAAAGCCTGACCTGCCAAATCCAATTTAGCAGCAATTTCCCCATCATTCAGCGGTTCAAAGGTTTTCAGCGTTTCCCCAGTGGCGGGATTAATGGTAGCAATAGCCATTCCCTGACCTCCCATTCAAAAATAGCTTGAGGTAGCTTCCTAGTGTTACACACATTCATCATAGAAGCTACCATCAAAATTGTGGTCTTGCCGACGATAGCCTTTTAGCCACGAGATGAGTACACCAAGAATTGAGAGTAACTATTTATAAATTCCTGCTTAGTTAGGGTACTATCTCGGTCAATATTACTAAATTGCCAGAAATACTCGATTTGTTCTGGACTATAACCCATTGCACTCAATTTGCTATCAATTTCTAACCTATCCAAAAGTCCATCTTGATTTACATCTATTTCTTCAAAAATCTGAAGTAGATTATCCCGGAATAAAGCTTTAGAAATTGCTTGGCGAAACTCGTTTTCAATTACATCTAGGAATGATCCCTCATCTGTTTCTATTAACCAAGGGTCTAATACTGTTGATCGCAGTACAGTGATCGTAGAACCAGAAGAACTGCCAACACCTAAGCGCCGTTTATAATCATCAATGAAAGATTTACCGTAGTTACTTTCCTCGAAATCTGTGGTACTAACAATCAACCGATAAGTATAGATATCTTCACCGGGTTTAATGCTGAGAACATCATATAGTGCTTTGTTGAAACGATTTGCCAAGTTTAAATTTGTGTTGAGTGTGCCGTCAGGATGCTTGAAATTAAAAGCATAAGTCAAAATATTCTGGTCTGGCCCCAGTTCTGCTAATAAAGTCATTGCTTCCGCGTCTGTTAAAAGCTGGTCGAGACTAGCTTGATCAATGCGGTTACGAATAAATTCAATTTGTGATTTTACCGCCTCTTCATCACCAGAAATTTCCGCTGGTAATCGCGGTACAGGTACAATGACAAAGCGATCATCCGATTTTGCCATACACAGTAACCGTGCATACAGCTTATTACAGTTAAATAGTGCTTGTCCGTGAATTTTTCCATAGCCACTCTTAGTTGGACGAATGACTTTATGACTCAAATAAACTGCTGCTGCTGCTGCTCCCGGTTTTGACCCTTCTACACCATAAATGCCAATTGTTGGTTCAGCTTCACCATGAGCAACGTAGGGAGCTTTGAAAGTTACTAAATCCCGCATTGCTGAGTTGCGATAACAAAGAGCGCCGGCTGGATAGGGAATATAACCAGATTTGTGAGGATCGGCAGTAATCGAATCTGCATGAGTTAAAGCTTGAAACTGTTGAGTAACGTACTCACTCATGGGGATTTGCGGTTGCGGTTTATTGATTGTCTTTGGCTGTGCTTCTATTTCATCATCCCGAATCATGGCTGCAAAATAACAACCCCAAGCAGCATCAGCATGAACAGTAAACTCTAATCCCAAAAGACGGTATTTTTCTCGCAGTGCTAACACTTTTGTTAGTGGATCAACCGCGCTTTCTTCCGTACTCCCGATCACTGACACTACTGTATATACTGGTTGTTTTTTCTCTAAACATTGTTGCAAAAGTGCGTCCAAAGCATCAATATCCATCCGAGCATCTACATCCGCAGGAACATCGATCATATTGGATGAACCAATACCCAAAATAGCAGCGGCTTTGGGGAAAGAATAATGTTTTGTTCCTGGGACAAAGAAGACAGGAGAATATTGGATATCGCTTAAATAGCGACGGGAAAATTCTTGAATTCCCAAATTTTGTAAGGAATATTTAGTTAACGCTGCGGTAATGTCTTCGCTCTTAATTCCATATTCTTGAGTGAGACGATTCGGTAAGTCTAAAATTTTGTCGCCTTCCAGGTTGAGTAACGTCCAAGTATCTAGATCAACTAAAGGTTTAGACCCACCAGTCAGCAGGGAAATCTCAATATTTTTGGCAGCTTGTAAAGAGGGTTCATTTTTTAATCCTGCTTGTAAGGCAATAGGATAAAATTTCAGATTACGAGCTGACCAAATCGCCTCAATATTAGCAATTGTTCCACCACAAGTAATGTGACCCCAAGGACGTATTTTTCCATCTGCAATTTCTGCATCACTGGGAATGGGATATCCCAACATTTTACATAGGTCATCCCCAACTAACAATTCGAGAATTGTGGTTGCTGTTGATCCTTCAAATGCCACATTATTGGGGTTGTAAAGCATGGTGGCAAAGTAGCCAAGAATAGCTGGCATTGTGGTGTCCCAATTCATGTGTCCCTGATAGCGTGAACTGAAAAAAGGAACAGACTTTTTCAGGAATCCTAACAACCCACGATAGTTATCTCGCAGAGTATCAATCGCTTGCAGATATTCTGGAGAGCGTTTAATTTGTTCAGTAATTAAGCTCGGATCACCCGGATGAAAATTGCGCCGCCAAAATGCTTGGTCGCGCAGTGCTTCGACAATTAAACGTTCCAGTTCGTCTAAATTTTCCGCTCTTTGTCCTAAAAACCAAGCTGCAATTGAACTACTACCAGCACCTTCTAATTCCAGAAAACGTCCAAATTCTGATAAGTAACTTAACTCTTGATTACCAGATTTAATTTTCTTCATGGTTAAACCTATTACAAAAATAGGAATTATCAGATTAAAAAACAAGATTCAATATCAACAGATAATCCAACAACCTGAAAAAGCCACTTTACCATCAGCTATTGATCCAATATTCCAATTGCTCTAGTGTCACAATCGGGTTTTTCTAACCTGAATGCTGAATTTTATACTAAGATGCAAGAGGTAAGAAATAATAGAATTATTTATAAAAAATTTAGAATTGTTATATAAATTAATAGGGCATATAAAGCACTATTTATTTTCGTAAGAATAAAACTATACAGTGATCAATTGCACAAGATACAAATATAAATCATAAATATAAATCATCAAGCCTTGCACCAAAAGAGTTTTACTCCTGAATGTTGACTGCTGATAGCTACTATCAAAAATCTGTATCTGGAGATGGATAAAAATTCAGTTATCCAGCTTTTATAGTTCAGAACTAAATGGGTTTTGACAAGAAAGCAAGGGGATATGCTGAATGAGAGCTTTACTACTCTGGCCAATCATGCCTAATTCTTTCTGGTCTTATCAGGAAACCCTTGATTTGGCTGGGTTACGCGCTACAAATCCCCCATTGGGTTTAATCACAGTTGCAGCAATGTTACCGAGTGATTGGGAAATCAGATTGTGCGATCGCAATGTCCGTCTGGAAACTGATGCAGATTGGCAATGGTGCGATATGGTCATCATCTCTGCAATGATTATCCAAAAACAGGATTTTGGTGAATTAATTCAAACAGCTAAAAAGTTAGGTAAAAAAGTCGCAGTTGGTGGACCTTTTGCCACATCCGTACCAGAATTTGCCCTAGAAGCAGGAGCAGATTATTTAATTTTAGATGAAGGGGAATGCACTATTCCCATGTTCTTATCAGCTTTAGAAAGGGGAGAAGAAAAGGGAATTTTCCGCGCTACAGAAAAACCAGATGTCACTCAAACTCCCTTACCCCGATTTGATTTATTAGATTTAGATGCTTATATAGCAATGACCGTGCAGTTTTCCCGTGGTTGTCCATTTCAATGTGAATTCTGCGATATTATCACCCTTTTTGGACGCAAACCCCGCACGAAAACACCAGAACAAATTTTAGCAGAATTAGAAGTATTATATCAGATGGGTTGGTGGCGTTATGTATTTATCGTTGATGATAACTTTATCGGCAATAAACGTAATGCCAAAGCATTTTTACGGGAACTAATTCCCTGGATGGAAAAGCGTAATTATCCCTTTGCGTTATTAACGGAAGCATCTTTAAATCTAGCAGAGGATGATGAATTAATAGAATTAATGGTCAAAGCTGGTTTTGTGATGGTATTCATGGGGATTGAAACTCCCGATGTTGAGAGTTTAGTCGTAGCAAATAAAGAACAAAATACCCGTAATTCCTTAGTAGAATCCTGCCACAAAATTACCAAAGCTGGATTACAAATCATGTCCGGTTTTATTTTAGGATTTGATAATGAAAAACCAGGTGCAGGTAAACGCATTCAAAAATTTGTAGAAGAAACCTGCATTCCCCAAGCACATCTTAATTTATTACAAGCATTACCAAATACAGCCATGTGGACTCGTCTGCAAAAAGAAGGACGTTTATTGGATGGGATAGGTGAATTTGTTGGTTCTCAAAAATCTTTAATTAATTTTGTTCCTACCCGTCCCATATCCGAAATTGCTGATGAGTTTATTGAGGCTTTTTGGAATCTTTATGAACCCATGCCTTACCTCAAACGTACTTTTAAACATTTTATGATGATGGAAGGCTGGCGAGCTAAATATCAACGAACTTTAACGATTAAAGAGTGGCAGTTTTTAATGGCTATTTGTTGGCGACAAGGACTTGTGCGTTCTACGCGGTTTATTTTTTGGCAGCAATTAATAACAATGGCACGCCGTAAGCCAAATTTATTGTATGATTATTTAATTGCTTTAGGCGTAGGTGAACATTTTTTCAGTTTTCGTCATGAAGTAAAGGCGCAAATAGAAGCAGAATTAGCAGGATTACAGCAGCAAGAAATGGAGAAGAAAGCTGCAAGTTTACAGTTAGAAACTGTGAGTTGATTGTAGTATAGTTTTGTTGTAGCAGGTGACAGGTGACGGTTAAGAGGTAATAGGGAATAGGGAAGAGATGATCAATACATTATTCTCCTGTATCCCCTAAAGCTCCCCTACACCCCACACCCTACACCCTTCTATCACCGGCTTTGATAACCAGCAACTTGGGTGAGTGGTGTACTATAAACTCAGCAGTAACATCATTACTAAAAAATGACCCAGGTTCTAGAACAATCAATTAAAATTTACGCCTCTGCTACGGTAGTGGAAAACTGTTTTACAGATTTAAACCTAATGCACCGTTGGCTTAACCCTGTTCTACGCTGTGAACCTGTGGGAAAAGTGTGGAGTACAGATATTGGCAGTCGCAGTCGATTTATAATACAAATTCCTGTGATTAAACCCACTTTAAACACTGTGGTGATAGAAAGAGAACCAGGTTTAGTAGTATGGGGATTTAAGGGATTTTTCCAAGGAAGCGATCGCTGGGAATGTCAACCCTTACCAAAAGGTACACTCCTCGTCAACCGCTTTGAGTTTGAAATTCCCAACCCTGTAGTCAGTTGGGGTTTTAATACCTTTGCAGCAGCTTGGACAAAAGCAGATATGCAAGCCCAATTACGTCGCCTCAAACGCATAGCAGAAAGCTTTGAATGAAAGCGTGTAGAGTGTGGGTAAAAACTGACCACTGACAATTAACTAATTCAACTTGTCTAATAACTGACGAATTACATCTGCATCTTCCGCATCTGGAACTTTAACTAAATAAGTTTGTAAATCTTCTATAGCTTGAGAAAACATCCCCAGTTGGTAGGATAGCAAACCTCTATCTCTTAATTCTAAGGTTACACCCGGAAACAACAGTAAAATGCGTTCTACAGTTCCTAGAGTTTTTGCTAATTCCTGCTGTTTTAAGTAAATATACTTCAAATTCGTGAGCATCCGCGCTAAGAATTGCCGTTTGCTGACAACTGCTAAAAATTCTGGTTGTAAAGTTACCGATTGCTGATAAATTTGTGATAATCTTTGCTGGCAGTCTTGAGGAAACATCACCTCACCACCATTGAAAGCATCCACAAAAATTTCTATATCTGCAATATCTGGACGGATCAGGAAATGTCCGGGCATTCCTATTCCCACCATTGGAAAATCAACGCGCTTTGCTACCTCCATGTAAACTAACGCTAAAGTGATAGGAATCCCGGTTCTGCGTTCTATAACATCATTGAAAAAGCTGTTACGCGGATCATAGTAATCTATTTTATTACCGCTAAAACCTAAATCTTCGTATAAATACTGATTAATACTTTGAATCATCCGCAGCGGATAGCGAGAAGAAGGCAGACGTTCTTGTAACTCAGCCGCCATTGTATCAAGGGCATTGAGGTATTCATCCGGGTCTAGGTCTGGATATTCTTCTTGAGCAATATATAAAGCTGCCCTGGCTAAGTTGATAGACTCGTCAGGTTGTTGAATTTCTTGGTAAAAATATTGACGTGCTGACGAGGAATTCATAAGCAGTGAGAATGAGGCGACATACTCTTATTTTAAGCTAATTAAGAGAGTTTGGAGCTATTGGATCTAAAAATCGTATTTTTATCAACTTCATTATAGCCTGATATTAGACATCTGGTAAAAATTAAATGTGCATTTTCTACATCCATTTCTGGAGATGTCTAATGTATGATCAGCATAGACTTACTAAAATGAGATTTTTGTTTAATTTCTCAAAATCTGTCAAATTATGAAATTGCCTGACTTAGACACTGAAACTATAGATCGCATCACAGAAATGGCTTGGGAAGATAGAACGCCATTTGAGGCTATCGAAACACAATTTGGACTGTTGGAAAAGCAGGTAATTGCCTTGATGAGAAGGGAAATGAAACCATCTAGTTTCCAAATGTGGAGAGAAAGAGTTACCAAACGCAAAACTAAACATCTACAACAGCGAGAATTTATTGCCGGGAGATTTAAGTCACAAAATCAAAAAACATAAAATCATTTTCAGCCGTATCAAATCTAGACATGGCATTTTTTTCAGAATCAGGATGTCCAGGATTAAAAGATGAACAGGATGAAAGCGGCGATTTTCTCACCAATTACCAATTACCCATTACCGAAATAGTGCTGAGTGCTGAGTAACGAGTAATGAGTAATGAGTGAGATACCTACCCAGAACTCAGCACAAATAGGTCTAAAGCCCCTGAATTCATTCGCTATGGTTAATCCTAATATGCAGACCCCGGATTTAATCCCTCAAATTAGACCTGAATCCTTACTGGCATCTTTGCAGCCCAGATAAGCAACTTCCTCAAAAAGTCATGGGTCTAGTTTTGGATCTGCTCTTAAAATGAATTTAAGGAAAAGGAGGGATCGTTAAGTGCTAACCTAAAAGATGACATTGCTTGATCTTCTGGTCTTTGACGACCGATTCTCAAACATAGCTTCAATCATTTAGGCGCAGCATGGTCACCACCGCACAAAAAACAAACATAGGTTACATTACTCAAATCATCGGTCCAGTTGTAGACGTTAAGTTCCCTGGCGGTAAATTACCCCAAATCTACAACGCTTTGACCATCAAAGGCACTAACGAAGCTGGACAAGAACTTAACTTAACTGTTGAAGTACAGCAACTCTTAGGAGATAACCAAGTACGCGCTGTGGCTATGAGTACCACAGATGGTTTAGTGCGCGGTTTGGAAGTTGTTGACACCGGCGCTCCCATCAGCGTACCTGTAGGTAAAGCTACTTTGGGACGGATTTTCAACGTTTTGGGTGAACCCGTAGACAACCAAGGGCCTGTAAACAATCAGGAAACCCTTCCCATTCACCGGGATGCCCCTAAATTCACAGAACTGGAAACTCAGCCTTCTGTGTTTGAAACCGGGATTAAAGTTGTTGACTTGTTGACTCCCTATCGTCGTGGTGGCAAAATCGGTCTATTCGGTGGTGCTGGTGTTGGTAAAACCGTGATCATGATGGAATTGATCAACAACATCGCTACTCAACACGGTGGTGTGTCTGTATTTGCGGGTGTGGGTGAACGCACTCGTGAGGGTAATGACCTCTACAACGAAATGATTGAATCTGGGGTAATCAACAAAGATAACCTCAATGAATCTAAGATTGCTCTAGTTTACGGGCAAATGAACGAACCACCCGGAGCAAGAATGCGGGTAGGTTTGTCTGGTTTGACAATGGCTGAATATTTCCGGGATGTAAACAAGCAAGACGTACTACTGTTTGTTGATAACATCTTCCGGTTCGTACAAGCAGGTTCTGAAGTATCCGCGCTGTTAGGTCGGATGCCTTCTGCGGTGGGATATCAGCCCACACTGGGTACTGACGTAGGTGCATTACAAGAACGGATTACTTCTACAACTGAAGGTTCTATTACTTCTATTCAAGCTGTATACGTTCCTGCGGACGACTTGACAGACCCCGCACCTGCTACCACCTTCGCTCACTTGGACGGTACAACAGTATTGTCTCGTGGTTTGGCAGCTAAGGGCATTTATCCAGCGGTAGATCCTCTGGGTTCTACTTCCACCATGCTGCAACCCAGCATTGTTGGTAAGGAACACTATGATACTGCTCGTGCTGTACAAGCAACTCTGCAACGTTACAAAGAACTGCAAGATATCATTGCAATTCTGGGTTTAGATGAATTGTCTGAAGAAGACCGTCTAACTGTAGCACGGGCGCGGAAAGTTGAGCGTTTCTTATCTCAGCCCTTCTTCGTAGCAGAAGTATTTACCGGTTCTCCTGGTAAATATGTGAAGTTGGAAGACACCATCAAAGGTTTCCAAAAGATTCTCTCTGGTGAATTGGATGATCTGCCAGAGCAAGCTTTCTACTTGGTAGGCGATATTAACGAAGCGATCGCTAAAGCTGAAAAGCTGAAAGGCTAATCACTAATCAAGGGAACAGGGAACAGGGAACAGCAATACTGTCACCTGTCACCTGTCACCTGTCACCTAATTACTAAGTAGAAACTAAGAATATGACCCTAACCGTTCGTGTAATTTCCCCAGATAAAACTGTGTGGGATGCTCCAGCTGATGAAGTAATTCTACCCAGTACAACTGGTCAGTTGGGTATACTGAGTGGACACGCACCTCTTTTGTCTGCTTTGGATACAGGTGTAATGCGTGTTCGTGCTACCAAGAATTCTAATTGGCAAGCGATCGCACTTTTGGGTGGTTTTGTCGAAGTTGAAGAAGATGAAGTTACTATTCTGGTGAATGGTGCGGAAACTGGTGACAAAATTGACCTAGAAGCAGCCCGCACAGCTTACAACGAAGCTCAAACTCGCTTGAATCAAGTTCCTGCAGGAGACAAACAAGCTCAAATCCAAGCTACACAAGCCTTTAAACGCGCTCGCGCTCGTTTTCAAGCTGCCGGTGGTATGGTGTAAAACCTGAATTGGTAATTGAATTATTTGATATTGCATGGTGGTTGTCTCCATCATGCAAATTTTTATGATTTTTTAACCCACATTCCGCGTCCCCTATTGTCACAAGCGGTAATTTCGGATTTTGGAATACTACTAAGATTTAAAATTTATAACTCAAAACCTGAATTTCTGTATTTTCTGTCAGAGCTTTAGAGTTAATAGTCACAGTATCGCCATTACTGCGTCGGACATTAACTCCCGACATCAAAGCCAGAAAATCATCCACAGGTGTAATCTCACAATTAGCAGCGTCAGCAGCTTGTGTACGGTAATGAGTAGGAATCACCAACTTGGGATTTAATACTCCAATCGCTTGCTTTGCTTCTTGGGCATTATAAGCTTTTGCACTACCGCCCACAGGCACAAATGCCACATCAGGGCGACCAGTGAGAATTTTTTGCTCAATGGAAAGAGGTGCGGCCGCGCCCCCTAAATGTAAAATATTAATCCCCCCTTGTGTCCACTTCCAAGCAGTATTCTTACCAAATTGTTTACCACCTTTGCGGTCATGGTCGATAGCAATTCCTTGAAACTTGATCCCTTTAAATTCATAAACTCCCGGTTCATAAATCAGCTTGGGATTTCCTGGAAGTCCTTCTACAGCGCCTTCATCTAACAGTTGACTACTAATCAGTACCAAATCAGCTACAACTTTAGGGGGACGATACCCAGCAGCACAACCGATAGTCCGAAATGGGTTGACGAGAATTTTTATCCCACCACCAGTAAACAGAAAGCAAGTGTGGCCTAACCACTTAACTGATACACCACTAGATTGGGCATTAACTGGTAAGCTAGAACCTAAATTAGTTACTACAGCTGTCACTAAACCAGCCCCAGCATAGCCCATCCACTCTCGTCGTTTCATGAATCACTCTCTTACCTGTAATTTTTCCAGAAAATTTCTTAGCAGCTGCTTACCCGAAGCGGTTAACACACTCTCTGGATGAAATTGGACTCCCTGAATATGAGGATAGTTCCGGTGTTGTACGCCCATAATTGTGCCATCTTCCACCCAAGCAGTGACTTCTAATACTTCCGGGCAAGTTTCGCTCTCAATCACCAAACTATGATATCTGGTAGCGGTAATGGGATTTTCTAATCCTTGAAAAACCCCAACTCCCTTGTGAGATACCAAAGAGGTTTTACCGTGCATCAACTCTGGTGCAGAAACGATTTTACCACCGAATACCTGACCAATACTTTGATGTCCTAAACAAACACCTAAAATTGGTAAACTAGCTCCGAGTTTTTCAATTACATCTAAAGAAATTCCTGCATCTTCTGGACGACCAGGCCCAGGAGAAATCACTACTGCATCAGGATTTAAAGAACGAATTTCATCTACAGTAATCTTATCGTTACGAAAAACTTTCAAATCAGCAGCCACTGGGAACTCTACGGCTAGTTCTCCCAAATACTGCACCAAATTATATGTAAAGCTATCGTAATTATCAATGACTATAATCACAATTTTTACCTAATACAATTTTAGATTTTGGATTTTAGATTGGAAATACTGTAACATTTCCGCGCCATTATGAAAGCAAATTGGTTTTGCAAACTTGTCTAATTTATGTAAATAGAAAATTCCCATCTTCCTTTGAGCATCTCTACATCAAAGATGGACAACAGCTTTTTCCCACAATTTTAAATAAGTAGTCGTGCAAAATAAATTGTACATTTAGGAGAGGGAACAGGGAAATCTTAACAGGGAACACATCAGCACTAGAGGGATTTTTATTTGTTCCAAAAATATGCAATTAATTTTGCTCAGGTACTTAATATGGGAAAAGGTTGGATTTACAAACATCCTCTAAAGAGCAGCCCTAATCAAAGCTACTAGAGGCGGAAGTAAAAGTGTACAAGCTACTAATAGAGATACCCAAGCAGATACTAGCACAGCACCAGCCGCACAGTCTTTAGCAACTTTAGCCAAGTCATGGTATGTTTGCTTAACTGTTAAGTCTACCAGAGACTCAATAGCTGTATTCACTAACTCCAAGGTCAAAACCAAACCGCTAGTGATAGCAATTATGGCTATTTCGACTGGTTCTAGATTTAAAAAAAGACTTAATCCAATCGCAAAAGCACAGACAGCTACATGAATACGAAAATTGCGTTGAGTTCTAAAACTATAGCTGATTCCTGCCCAGGCGTATTTAAAACTAACAAATAAATTAGAGGCTATCTGCCAGGAAAATTCCCGTTCTTTAGACACAAGGGTTGGTAAGCGGTTTGGTGTTGGTGGTGGCGAAAGGTGTTGGGACATAGGCCAGATAATACAAATATTATAAGGTGGTAATCTTGGTCAATTTTAAGGGGGCTATTCAACTTTGACGAAATTTTAAAGAATTTGTGACAAAAATATTGTCAAAATTGCCACCAAGAGTAAAAACTTTAGCCACACCCATTATTTTAAGTCAATCAAAATACCTACCGCATCTAGTAATATTACTTGTTGCTTTAACATTTGCATCAAACTTTCCTCATCAGGATGATCCCAACCGAGCAAATGCAATAAACCGTGAGCAGTTAACCAAGCTAACTCTGTGGTTAGACTATGTTCCTGTTGTTGCGCCTGTTGTTGCGCTGTATCTATAGATACAATAATATCGCCTAAATACAAAGGTTGGGAAGCCAACATTTCCTCTGTTTGGGGGAAATCTGCTTCTAAAGCAGCAAAGGCTAAAACATCTGTCGGTTTATTCTGTTGACGGTATTGGGAATTGAGTTCCTGAATTTGAGCGTCATTTGTCAAACGCAGCCCTATTTCGTAACTTGGTGCAGTTGGCAGGTCAACAGAGAGAATGTCCAACCATTTATCAAACCAAGATTCCCAAATATCTTCAGACACTGAAAATTGAGCAAATTCAGTGCTTGCAGCTACTACTGAAGAAGACTCTAGAAAAAAATTTTCTACATATAATTCAACTTTAGGAGGCACAAAATCTCCTCAGTTAGCGAGTTAGGTAAGCAAGACCGACGAGGACAGCTAATAGCCCTACAGCCGTGAGTCCAAAATGTTTGAGGGAAGTACCACCTTTTCTAACCATGTTTCGCATGGCTAGTTTTACATAGCTGGGTTTAGGTTCTGTTGGGGGAGAATTGCTCATAATTTTTCACAATAATCTCTTTTATCACTTTAGCAGGTGACAGGTGACAGGGAACAGGTGACAGGTGACAGAAGAAGCAGGGTGCAGGGGAGGCAGGGGAGGATAAATAATTATTTCTTCCCTATTCCCTATTCCCTATTCCCTATTCCCTTTCCCCAATGACTAATGACTAATGACTATCTACCAATTGATTTTCCTGTCGCAGATAGGCTTGGATGAAAGCATCAAGTTCACCGTTCATCACGTCACCAATGGCAGTCGTTTCCGTATTTGTTCGTAAATCCTTAACCATTTGGTAAGGGTGGAACACATAATTACGGATTTGGTTGCCCCAGGAAGCTTCCACCATATCACCACGAATTTCGGCGATTTCTTGGGCGCGTTGTGCTTGGGCGATGACTAATAGTTTGGCTTTAAGACGGGCTAGGGCTTTTTCTTTGTTTTGTAGCTGGGAACGTTCTTCTGTACAACGTACAGCTAAACCAGTGGGAAGGTGAACTATCCGCACTGCTGTTTCTACTTTGTTGACATTTTGCCCACCTTTACCACCGGAACGGGTTGTGGTGATTTCCAAATCTTTATCTGGAATCTCCAATTTAACGGTGTTGTCTATTTGTGGCATGACTTCCACCCCAGCAAAACTGGTTTGTCGCTTACCGTTAGCGTTGAAGGGAGAAATTCTCACTAAGCGATGAGTACCAGTTTCAGAACGCAAGTAACCGTAGGCATAGCGACCTGTAATTTCCAAGGTGGCTGATTTAATGCCCGCTTCATCACCTTCTGATTCTTCCGCTAATGTCACCTTATAGCCGTGTGCTTCAGCCCAACGGGTGTACATTCGCATCAGCATAAATGCCCAATCCTGAGCATCTGTACCACCAGCGCCTGCGTTAATTGTCAGAACTGCACCCTGAGAGTCGTATTGTCCAGAAAGCAATTGTTGCAATTCCCATTGGTCAAGGTCACGATTGAGTTTGGTAATTGTAGATTCCGCTTCTTGCAATAGTGCTTCGTCGGTTTCTAGTTCCAATAACTCAACAACTGCCCTAGTATCTTCTAGATTGGCGTGCCATTGATAATACTGTTCTAGGTGAGATTTGAGGTCATTGAGTTCTTGCAGTGTTTGTTGTGCCTGGGTTTGGTCATCCCAAAATTCTGGCTGTGCCGATATTTGTTCTAAATCGTGAATTTTGGCTTTGAGTGCAGGTACGTCAAAGATAGTCCTGGGTTTTACCCAGGCGGCCAGACAACGTTTCGATTTCGCGTTTGAGTTCTAGGACTTCCATAGTCTGATAAAATTTTGGGCGAATATTATTCGCGATGACATAAACAAAGTCCATCTGTGTGGACTAATCTCAAAATCAAGACTGAAAAATCAAGACTTTTGATTTTATTTGCATTCTCAATTTTAGCTGTAGTTGGGCAAATTGTTTGTGTAAATTACCGAACTATCTGCGGATAAAAAAACCGTGGTTCTTTTGTAACCACAGTTGATTTTAGGGAAATTTTATGTTTTCTTTTGTTTTTTCGGCTGCTGACAATCTCTTAATCGCGGCCATTAATGGCAATTAGTAACCGCAAAATAAAGACGAAGAGGTTGATGTAGGTCAGGTACATGGACAACGCCGCAGATAAATACTCATCATTGCGGTAGGTGCGAGGCAAGATGTAGAAATCAACAACAGAGGCTCCTGCAAAGAGAAAAACGCCTATACCGGAAATACCAATTTCTAACCAGCTAGGTGTATAAACACCAAATAAGGCAAAGACAAATTGGGTGAGACATACAACCACCAAGGCTATTATGCCCAGGGAGATGGTTTTGGTTAAAGCCATGCCATCTGATTCTGAGAGGTTAGAACCAATTTGACGGGCAGCAATAAAGGTGATACCGCAACCAAGGGCTGCTATGCCAATGCCTTGAATACCAACGCCTTGGGTTCTCAAAGCGACAAATACCAAGCCACTCAGGGTATAGCCTGTTAAGAGGCTGTAAATGCCTAATAATGGTAGAGCGATGCTATTGTTACCTTTGGAAGCGACGTTTTGGGCAACAAAGAACAGAATTAACTGTAAAACAACAGCACCCAAGAAGGTGGGGAAAAAGAGTCCAGGGTTGGTACGAAGCACTCCCAAACCGCCATAGTTTCCTAATGCGGTGAGAACTAACCCACCACCAACATAGGGGAGAGCGTTAGCGATCACATTAGGACCAACGAGGGCGTGATTTTGCGCTTCACGAAAAGCTTGACGAAAATTACTGGTATTGCTCATATCTAAAAACGAGTTTTTGATGATATGTTGTGCTAATTTCCATTTTTACAAATATTATTACCGAAAAATATATTGACTGTGTTTTAACTCTGACTATGTGCAACAAATAGAGTTAATTTTTTTGCGTATTTTCACGTAAATGGGCGCTGAATTTATTTTAAATTCCGTGAAATGACTATGGCTTATTTAGTCTGATCTAAGGAAAATAATTACAGACTTGAAGAAATTATACTAACTCTATTCTTCGGAAGCAGGAGTTACTACAAAGGTATTGATATGGCAGCAAGTGAGTCCTCTGTGCAGTCTGATGGTATGGAGCTATTACACTTATACCACCAACATCCTTCTATTAAACTACGTAACCAACTTGTAGCAATACATAAGGGCTTAGTGCGGAAGATGGCTTTTAAGTTTATTCATCAATGTAATGAGCCTTATGAAGATTTAGAACAAATTGGTTATTTAGGCTTAATTCGGGCTATTGAACGTTTTAATCCCAATCAAGGATATGCTTTTAGTTCTTTTGCCATACCTTATATTCGTGGTGAAATACTGCATTTTTTACGCGATCGCTCTACTTTAGTTAAGATACCCAGACGTTGGCAAGAAATTTACAATGAGGGGCAAAAAATTCGTAAACAGTTAGCATTATCTCTGGGTCATCCTCCTAGAGAAGTGGAAATTGCTAACCAGCTACATATTTCTTTACAAGAATGGCAAGAATGTAAATTAGCTGTTCAAAACCGGATGCCTTTAAGTTTAGACGCAACTCCCACTAACTATGTAGACTATCAAATAACTTTGGGTGATATTCTTCCCTGTCCCCGTGCGAGTGAACTTCAGCAGCAAGAGGAGGAAAGATTACAACTCCAAGGGGCTATGAATATGTTAGATGATAAACCCCGTATAGTAGTTGAATTAGTTTTTGTGAAGCAACTTACCCGTAAGGATGCTGCTCAAAAAATTGGTGCTAGTCCGATGACAGTCACGCGGTATCTACATAAAGGTATTAAAGATTTGATTTGTTATTTACGACCACAAGCTGAGTCAGAAGTAATGAGTGCTTAGTGCTGAGTCAGGATTGTCAAGAAGTTCTGCTATAGTAACCAAATTTCGCTAAATTAGATCAAGGTACATATACAGGAATTTTCGATGTCAGCACAACTGTTACTGGTAGATGACGAACCGGGATTGCGGGAAGCCGTCAAAGAATATTTACAAGAAAGCGGTTTCAGCGTTCAAACTGCCAGTAATGCGCGTCAAGGTTGGGAAATGATGCAGCAAAATACACCTGATTTGGTGATTTCTGATATCATGATGCCCCAGGTGGATGGTTATCAGTTCTTGAAGCAACTGCGAGATGATCCGCGTTTTCAAGCTTTGCCTGTAGTATTTTTAACAGCTAAAGGCATGACAGGCGATCGCATTCAAGGCTATCAAGCTGGTGTAGACGCTTATTTACCCAAACCCTTTGATCCTGATGAATTGGTGGCCATAGTCGAAAACTTACTAGCGCGTCACACGGCAAAAACACAGATAGCTAGTGAAGACACTGAAAACATGGATATTGCTAAATTAGCCCATGAAATTTCCAAAATCAAAGATTTATTAAGTCCTAGAAGTGCCATTTCTCAATCTCCACCCCCCTTCAAAATAGATTTAACCCCCAGAGAACAAAGTGTTTTAAATCTAGTAGCTGAAGGTTTAATGAACAAAGAAATTGCACGCCGCTTAGAAACCAGCGTTCGCAATGTGGAAAAATACGTCAGCCGTTTATTTAGCAAAACAGGCACCAATAGCCGTACAGAATTAGTGCGTTTTGCTTTAGAACATGGACTAGCTAAGTGAAATTATTTAAAAGCTCATTTTGGGGCTACTTAAGAATTCCCGTACCTTGAGGACCAGGAGAAGTCAGAAACTTCCACAGAGGATGACTAGGACCTTGCTGACGTATCCGACAAACTTGTGTTTCTAAACGTTGCTTTTCTGGTTGCGGTAGTCCCAACAGGATATTGCGACTTTGCCAAACTAAAACCGAAACAGTCATGCCAATACAAAAAGCTAGACCCACAGTAGACAGAGGATGAAACAAGAGTGCATAACGTACAGCCGACCAGGTGAAATATTGTTGCCACAAAGCCAGTTCTGAACGTAAATCCCAAAAACAAGCAGGTGAAATCATCAGCCACAAACAACTGACAAATAACCACCTGCCATATACTGTTAGCTGGTGTAACCTCTGTACTTGTTCAATAAAAGCAGCATCAGAGTTGTCAAAACCTGAGTCATGAATTGGTTGTTCTTGTTCAGCCATAGGGCGATAACAATTTTGGATTTTGGACTTTAAATTTTGGATTTGCAATTATGACTTTCAACTCTGTCACCTGTTATCTGCTGTGACTACTTCCTCTGTTAACTATCCTGGGAACTAACAGATGTATCAAGGGTGGCAAATTTAGATTTACCTGTACGCTCTCGCCACAATGTTAGCAGCGTACTGGCAATAAAAATACTGGAATAAGCACCCATGACAAAGCCAATAATTAAAGCTAGAGAAAAATTTCTCAAGGTTTCGCCACCGAAGAGAAAAATAGCGGTTAATGTCAACAACGTTGTTAAAGTAGTATTGATTGACCTGGACAAAGTTTGATTGACAGCATCATCAACAATATCAGCAATAGGTCTTTGGGGATTAATTTTGAGGGTTTCCCTAATGCGGTCATAAATTACCACTGTATCGTTAACCGAGAAACCTGTAATGGTCAGCAAGGCAACAATAAATAGGCTGTCTACTTCTATTCCCGCAACCAATCCTAAAATTGAAAATGCCCCCACTGTCACCAAAATATCGTGAAATAGAGCAACGATGGCAAAAACGGCATAATCTAACTGAAAGCGGAAACTCATATAAATAGTAATACCTATAAAGGAAACTATTAGAGCTACAATTCCAGTCCTAAAGAGTTCTCTACCTAGTGTCGGACCAACAGAGTCAATTTGGTTTTTTTGCGGGTCAAAAGCACCGATTTTTTCACTTAAAGCCGTTTGTAACTGAGTGCGTTGGTCAGTTTCTAGGTTTTTTGTGCGAATCGTAATGCCATTTTCGACATTCTTGTCTGCTATTTTTTCCGAGATTAACTGAATGCTACTATCTCCTAGTCCTTGAGCTTTAGCAACTTCCCGAACGACATTGATATCTATGGGTTTGTCACAATTACCAGGTTGGCTACAATCCCGCATTAGTTGCAAGCGTGTGCCACCAATAAAATCTAAACTAGGACGCAATGGGGCTTTAATGTTGGGATTTTGCCAAGATACCACCATTGAGATGATACCACTGAGGATGACGGCAGCCGAAATAGTCCACCAAATGCTCCGAGCTTTGTTAATATGTAGTGTTGTCATTGGGCTACCTCTGTCTTATTAGATACTGACACTTTAGGACAGTAGAGTTCTGTTTTCCGCCAAGAGGGAATAGAAATAGCTAAAAACATCAAGGTACGACTACAGGTAATGGCAGTAAACATACTTACTGCTACTCCTAAAGCCAAGGTGAGGGCAAAGCCTTTAACTAACCCAGAACCTAAATAAAATAGGGCAGCGCAAGCAATCCAGGTTGTAACGTTACTATCTAAAATACTGGAAAATGCCCGGTAAAAGCCAGATTCCACAGAACGATATAAAGATTTACCTGCTTGCAATTCTTCCCTTGTGCGTTCAAAAATTAGGACGTTGGCATCTACTGCCATACCAATACTGAGAATAAAACCAGCAATGCCTGGTAAGGTGAGGGTGACACCCAATAGGCAGAAAGTAGCCCAGGTTAAGAGGGAGTAGATCACTAGGGACACATCCGCAATAAGTCCTGGTAGTCTATAGTACAGCACCATAAAGACTAATACTAAAGCTAGACCACCGATACCAGCATAAATACTGCTTTGAATACTGTCTTTACCCAAAGTTGCACCCACTGTTCTTCTTTCGGCAATTTCTACAGGTACGGGTAACGCGCCACCTCGTAACTGCACGCCTAAGTTGTTGGCTTCTTCTGCCTGAAAACGTCCTGTAATCACCGCAGAACCACCAGTTATCCCAGTTGCGGCAAATTCTACTCCGACGGTGGGAGAACTAATTAATTCGTTGTCAAGAAAAATACCGATGGTGCGGCCTGTTCCTGCTAACTTTTTGGTTAAGTCTGCAAATAGTTCACCACCTTTGGGATCGAAGCGCAAGGCCACATTCCAGTTAGTACCTTGGGTGGGTTCACCGTAAGCATCTTTGAGATATTTACCAGTCAGTGGTGGGTTGGTGCTTTCAAATAATTCGGCGATCGCTTGGTTATTGTTCTGTAACTCTGCTTGATTTTTAGCGATCGCTTCTTTATCGGTACTCTTTCTTAACTCTTCTTGTTTGGCTTTTAGTTCTCTGCGTGATACTTGTAGCGCAAATATTTGAGTGTCTGTATTTGGTTTTTGAGTCCGAAATTCTAACTGGGCTGTACCACCTAGTACCCGTTCTGCCTGTTCTGGATCATTGACTCCAGGCAACTGCACTAAAATCTTATCAGCACCCACAGTTTGAATTACTGGTTCAGAAACGCCGAGTCCGTTAATACGACCTTCGACGACTTTTTTCACGGCTTCCAATTCGCGTTCGGTGATTTGCTTAATTTCCTCGCTTGGTTTCACCTGAATTGTAAGCTGTGAGCCTCCCTGTAAGTCCAGTCCCAACGGTACGGGAATTGTCACAATCACCGTAATAGCGGCGATTACCAACACTATAATTAACGCTAAAAGCGATTGCTGTTTTTGCATACCATCACTCACAACTGACAAAGGCTATAATAGCGTTCTTTTTGTCAGGTTTGAGTAGAAGCTTAGGGAATAATTGACAATTGACAATTGACAATTGACAATTATCAATTATCAATTATCAATTTTCCTACACTCGCAAAGCCATCATTTTCTGTACAGCTTCGACAATTTGCTCTGGTTGGACAATTGTTAGTCTTTCCAGATTACCGTTGTAAGGTGTGGGGATATCTTGGGAGGAAAGGCGCAGTACAGGTGCGTCTAATTCATCAAATAACCTGTCATTGATGGAGGCGGTTAATTCTGCACCAATACCACCGGTTCGCATACACTCTTCTACAATTATCACGCGGTGGGTCTTCCGCACGGATGCACCAATAGTATCAAAATCTAAAGGCTTGAGAGATATTAAGTCAATAACTTCTGGATCGTATCCTTGTTTTTCCAAGGTTTTCACTGCTTGTAGGACGTGATAACGCATCCGGGAATAGGTAAGAATGGTTACGTCTTTACCACGACGGACTACTTCTGCTTTATCCAGTGGTAGTACATATTCTTCTTCTGGCAGATTTTCTTTTAAGTTGTAGAGTAAAACGTGTTCAAAAAATAACACTGGGTTATCATCGCGGATGGCAGCTTTCAGTAACCCTTTTGCGTTGTAAGGTGTGGAACAAGCCACAATTTTTAAACCGGGAACGGCTTGGAAATAAGCTTCTAAACGTTGAGAGTGTTCTGCTCCTAACTGTCTTCCCACACCCCCAGGACCACGAATCACCATCGGGATTTTAAAGTTACCGCCGGAAGTGTAGCGCAACATACCCGCGTTATTAGAAATTTGATTGAAGGCTAGGAGTAGAAAGCCCATGTTCATACCTTCAATAATCGGTCTTAGACCTGTCATTGCTGCTCCTACTGCTATACCAGTAAAGCTATTTTCAGCAATGGGTGTATCTAATACACGCAGATCACCATACTTTTTGCATAGGTCTTTGGTAACTTTATAAGAACCGCCGTAATGTCCTACGTCTTCACCAAGAACGAATACGCTAGAGTCACGCGCCATTTCTTCATCAATGGCTTCCCGCAGGGCGTTGAAAAATAGTGTTTCTGCCATTTAGACCTTTATTACAATTTATTGTTCTCAAATTTTATCTTGCCACCGTCCCTAATAACGTCAGCGATCGCACTCTTATTAGTCAAGGGTAATTGGTAATGGGTGATTGGTAATTGGTAATCGGTAATTACCATTCCTGATTTTTTATTGTCCTAATCTTCTACAACATCATATAAATCTTCAATTAAAACTTCAAATGTCCGTGCCAGCTTTTGCAGAGAAGTTACGTCCACGGTAGCCAAGCCTGGAGACTTAGCATAGTTCTTGAGGGTGGTATATGCAATTCCTGAACGCTCTGAGACTTCTTTTAGCGTCCAGCCCTTCTCAGCCGCAAATTCTTTGACCCGCAACCTCACCAAGCCCATAGTTTATTATTCCTGTACTATCTCATACAAGTCTTCTATCAGTACGTTAAAGGTTCGCGCTAACTTGTGTAAGGATGTCACATCAACAGTTGCCAACCCAGGAGAACGAGCATAAACCTTGAGCGCACTGTAACCTACACCAGAGCGATCAGACACTTCTTTTAATGTCCAACCATTTTCAGCCGCAAATTCTTTAATTCGCAACTTTACCAAACCCATACTTGACAGAAGCTTAATATTAGTCTTTAATGATTATAGCAATAAAAAGCGATCGCCCTTAGTATACCAAACAAAAGTGCGATCGGCAAGTTAAAAACCATTTTTAACCACATACAGTCAAAATCTTTAACCACACAGGGTCAAAATTTTCAACCACATACAGTTAAAATCTACCATCATGATAACACTTGAAAAAACAAAATCCAACTCTGTCAACCCTTTATTTCGGTTTGTTACTGAAGAAGCAGTAGCTTTACTCTTAAAAATTCCCGTCACAGAAATCAAAGATATCCGGTGTTGGCCGAATGTAATTTTGGTAATTTCCCAACATTTAGTCAGATTTGTTAGTTATGCTGACTTACCACCCATTTTAGAAGCAGAACCACCCACAGATAAGGATATTCTTACTTGGCGTAAACGGTGGCGTAAACTGAAAACCTATAAAGCACCTAACTTTTGGCAAGAATTCTATACTCAAAAATTTCGCCAGTCTACTGATAAGGGGACATTGTATGCTTGGGAGCAACTTGTTACCATTCTCAAGTTTGCAATGTCCTATGATTCTGTACAGACGCTAAAAAATGTTTTTCGGGAAACTCTCCGTTTTATCGCTGTCCCTGTAGATCAATAATCTCACTAGCAAACAAAGTGAAATTCGCTAATGGTTGAGAATTGTAAAGATGTTACAATTGAGTAGAAAATTAAAATCTCAATTGCAGTAGAAGTGACAGAAGAAACTAGGGAAGAAATAGCAAAAAGACTAGCAAAAGAACTAGCATCAAGAACCGAAATTTATCCCAGAAGAGAAGGACAAGGTTTTAAGAGTTTTGGTGAATTTAAAAGAACAATGGGTGCAGCAGGTGATGGTCAAGCTTGGCATCATATTGTCGGACAAACAACTTCCAATTTACAAAGATTTGGTGCGGAGGCAATTCATCATACAGGAAATTTAGTTAAGCTTGAACATGGTAAAGGTTCAATCCATCAAAAAATTACCAATTTTTATAATTCTATACAACCGGAAATTACAGACTCATCAAATATTACAATTAGAGAGTGGCTGAGTGTTCAGTCATTTGAAGAACAACAAGACTTTGGTATAAGAGTTATTAGAGCTTTTGGAGGAATCGTTTAATGCTTACTTTAGATTTACAATCAATTTTAAACTCAATTCCCAATGAAGTGAATTGGAAAGATATTGTACAGTTTCAAAAATTAGATGAGCGTGTTGCTATAGCTAATGAAATTTGTGCAAATCTCGTTGGTGTGAATGAAGGATATATTGAATGGTGTCCTGATAATGAACCACCAACCAGTTTAGAAACTTTGCTTTGGTGGTGGGTTATCCGTCCTGACTTGGGAGCAGCAATAGCTAGTGAAGCACCTCAAGAGTTAAAAGAAATTATCAGTCAATACATCCTTAATTTATAAATAATTGTCAGAATCAGGATTTCCAGGATTTAAGGATGAACAGGATTAAGACAGGGATTTTATCATCAATTACCTATTACCCATTACTAACCTAAACAACTTGACTAGCAACTTGGGTTAATATGACCAGTTGCAATAAGCCCATCTATGTCTAATTTAGCATCACGAATAAGGAAGGATTCATGAATATTTTTGTAAAGCGATACTGCGTGACCACCTCGTAGGTATTCTATCTCCTTTCCTTCTGCATTTAGAAGCCTGTAATTTAACATATTACGATCCTTTAAAAAGACAAAATATATTTCAATTTTTACGCCTTTATATTCAATGATTTTCGTCATAATTTTCTACTCTTCTTTAGTTGGGGGTAATTGAAATCCAATAACAGGTTTTCTATCCCTATTATTTTCCGGTAAAAATTGTGCAATTCTTTCTTCTAACCCGCCTTTAATAAAGTTCTTTGAGTCATTAAAACATGATTCCAGAAATTCTGAATATGAAGAATCATCATTAATAGTGATACTAAATTCTTTACCTACTATTATTCCTTCATCTTTTGTGGTTTTTAAAGGCGCTATAGTTATAAATCCCTGCTCATCTATTCGCTTAGTAGATATATCAAGAACTATTCCTGATGGAGGCAATAAATTTTCTGCAAAGCTTCTCCCACAATTGTTGATATTAAAACCTCTATCA
>NZ_LUFH02000093.1 GCF_001586785.1 Sphaerospermopsis aphanizomenoides BCCUSP55 | reverse complement strand
CCACACCCCACACCCTGCACCCCACACCCTGCACCCTACACCCTACACCCCACATTCCTAATCTTCCAGATAACAAGGAAGTTGTAAAGCTTGCTGAAGTAAAGGTTCATATTCTTGAAGACTGACATTATAAGCGCCAAACCTAGCTAAATGGGGATTCATCATTTGTGCGTCAAATAGCATAAATTTCTGTTGACGCAATCTTTCTACCAGTTTGACCATTGCCACTTTAGAACCTTCAGGAATGTTGTAAAACATTGATTCCCCAATAAAAGCACCACCGATCACAATTCCTAAAATTCCCCCTGCAAGTTTGTTACCTTGCCAAGTTTCAAAACTATAAGCATAACCAGTCTGGTAAAGTAACCAGTAAATCTTTTGTAGTTCTGAGGAAATCCAAGTAGTTTCGCGGTTAGCGCATCCAGCAACTACACCGAGAAAATCACGGTTAATTGCTACCGTAAATTTTTCTTGGTTGAGGACACGCTGTAGAGACTTGGGGTAGCGAAATCTGTCATCCAGGGGAATTAAAGTATGTTCTTTACTTCCATACCATCCCAGGCGATCGCTCTCATCAGCCATGAGAAAATAACCTTGTGCATAACCTCGAATAATAGCAGCAACATCATATTCCATAGTTTGTGCAAATCATGAAAAAAATCCCCAGAGGAACGCATTAGGCAAGTGTCGGCCTTTCAGCATTCTTCTGAGATTACCTTGGTAAACAAAATCTATTTAATATATACAAACATGACTCAGCCAATTCCACCCGTTACCCTACCACCATCGGAAAATCCTCAATTAGAAGGCGAATGGTTACAACAGCGTCTACTGCGGTGGCTGGATACAGAATTTCTTCCCGAAATAGTTAATCAAAAAATTGCCCAACGTGCAGCGCAGATTTTTGTCAGACAACGAATGGAAGGAGAAAATGATTTAGGTTCTCTGGTGATAGCCATTGTCACAGAGATGCAAGCATTTGATTTTTCCAAGAGTTTTTATGGAGAGTTTGCGATCGCCAACGCTGTTAGCGATCTACTCTTAGACAGCCTGGGAATTGATCGGTGTTGCGGGCAATAATACTTTTTAGTCATCAGTTATCAGTTATCAGTTATCAGCCTATTTACTGATTACTGCTTACTGATTACTGATCACTGATTACCAGCTAGACTTAACAACGCCAGGTAATAAACCTTGGTGCGCCCATTCCCGGAGAACGTTACGAGATAGTCCAAAGTCACGATATACGCCTCTGGGACGACCAGTTAACCAGCAACGGTTTTGCTTACGACTAGGCGCACTGTTACGGGGTAATTGTTGAATTTTACGGTGAATTTCCAGCTTATCTAGGGGAGATTCTGCTGTTTTGAACTCGTCCAACAGGGCTTCCCGCTTTGCAGCATACTTTTCTACCAACTTAGCGCGTTTCTTCTCGCGCTCAATCATGCTCTTCTTTGCCATAAAATGTCTAATATACTAAAAGGCAGCGTTTTCTATTCTACTATGGCTAGTGGTCATTAGTCATTAAGTTAAGGGAATAGGGAATAGGGAATAGGGAATAGGGAATAGGGAATAGGGAATAGTGGGCAGGGGGAAAGAGAATTTTCGGATTTCTGCACACACAAGTTATAGTGAATTTTCATCATTTTGAATTTCTGCTAATTTATCCTGTGCGCGTTTCTGCAAAGGTTGATAATTAATCCTGGCGGCTAATTCCTCACCTGTAATTAAAGAATTAATCGCTGCGGCTTTATCTCCCATTTGTAACTGCACATCCGCCAAAAAATAGATTAAATTGCGGCTTTGGCTATAAATATCACCAATTTGTTGATAAAGATTTTGTGCTTGTTGGAGATATTCTAAACTCTGTTTTGGGTCAGCTTGTAATTTACCCAATTCCTGCAAAACATTAGCTTCCCCCAAGCGAGAACCAGTTTCCCGGTAGAATGACAAAGCTTGTTCATACCGTGATAATGCCTCATCTGACCGTTTGAGAAATTGCAACACATCCCCTATGGCTTGTAAAGTGTTAGCTTCCCCCAAGCGATCGCCGATTTCCCGGTAGAATGACAAAGCTTGTTCATACCGTGATAATGCCTCATCTGACCGTTTGAGAAATTGCAACACATCCCCTATGGCTTGTAAAGTGTTAGCTTCCCCCAAGCGAGAACCAGTTTCCCGGTAGAATGACAAAGCTTGTTCATAGCGTGATAATGCCTCATCTGACCGTTTGAGAAATTGCAACACATCCCCTATGGCTTTTAATGTGTTAGCTTCCCCCAAGCGAGAACCAGTTTCCCGGTAGAATGACAAAGCTTGTTCATACCGTGATAATGCCTCATCTGACCGTTCGAGAAATTGCAACACATCCCCAATGGCTTTTAATGTGTTAGCTTCCCCCAAGCGAGAACCAGTTTCCCGGTAGAATGACAAAGCTTGTTCATACCGTGATAATGCCTCATCTGACCGTTTGAGAAATTGCAACACATTCCCTATGGCTTGTAAAGTGTTAGCTTCCCCCAAGCGAGAACCAGTTTCCCGGTAGAATGACAAAGCTTGTTCATACCGTGATAATGCCTCATCTCTCCGGTCGAGAAATTGCAACACATCCCCTATGGCTTTTAATGTGTTAGCTTCCCCCAAGCGATCGCCTATTTCCCGGTAGAATGACAAAGCTTGTTCATACCGTGATAATGCCTCATCTCTCCGGTCGAGAAATTGCAACACATCCCCTATGGCTTTTAATGTGTTAGCTTCCCCGTTTTTATCTCCAATTTCCTGATAAATTGCTAGTGCTTTACCATAACAATTTTCAGCATTTTTAACATTATCTTTAATTTCAAAATAAAGATCACCTAAATTTTCCCAACTACTAGCCAAATCAGCTTTTAAACCTAACTTAGTTTGTAAAGCAATGGCTTTTTCATAAGCTGCAATTGCTAATTGACGATTATGGGAATTATCATAACGTTGTTGATAAGCCTGACCCAAACTATCATATAAAGTGGATAATAAAGGCGAATCTTTTCCCTGAGATTCAATATTATCAATAAGTCTTAAAATTTCCTCTAACGGTAAACCACCAACTTCCTTAGTTACTGTTTTGGATGTCACATAATTAATATTACTATTAGCAATATTCTGTACTTCTACAGGACTAGACTCCCTTGCAAACCAAAATACTCCACCTCTCCAACTCCAAAAATCAGGCGCTTTCTGTGCTAACCTCGTCACCACCGCATCAGTTACCCACAACACCACCGGAAAATGAAATTGACGTAACGCTTCCCTAGTCCATTGTAAATAACCAAAAAACCTTTCCTGTTCTGATTTTGGTGCATCTAACCGCACCGATAGCAACTCATCCACACCTATCACTGTAATTACTGCGGGTTTTTTTTGTTGTAATTGTTGTTGTAAATTTATATCTGACTCTACCAATTTTCCCAAAGCATAGGTTAAACTAGGGTCATGAGTTCGCACCTTGACCCGATAACAGAGAAAACCCTGTTTTTTTAATTCATCTTCATATTCTTGAATTAACCTAGCTTGTAAATTACGATCATCACAAACCGCAATTAACAAATTTAAAATACCCTGACTAACTTCTAAAGCAGTAATCAATTTTTGGTAATTACGCTTATTTTCTTTCTTAACATCATCTGTCACCATAATTACTAGATTAATAGATTAAATCAATTACATTAATCGTAGGTTAGGTTCAACGACAGCGCAACCCAACAAAGTATGAATTCTTCCGTCGTAGGGGTAATTCATGTAGCTTGCTTTCCAAATGCTATTACCCCTACAGATACAAGGATAAAAATTACTGAATCTTCTCTTTTCGTCTGAGAATATCCACCACAATTGGATGCACATCATACCAGACTTCTCCATTGTTATATTCTAACACAGCCAGTCCATGTAATAAGTCTAAAAAATTATGGTCGCTGCTATTTTCTGTATTATTCCAACCATTATTATAATATGTGCTTGCTAAAATATCTAACCCTGTTGAACCTAAATTACGATCAAAGTCATTTCGTAAATCTGTAATTGCTTCTTGGAAAATTTCCTGATTGATTTTAATATTGGTCTGGTTTGGTTGTTTTTTCAGTAAAATAAAACATTTTAAACAACACTCCCTAGTAATTCTCACCATTTCTCGGACTAAACCACCACTTTTCAAGACGATTTTTTCTAATGTTTCCGACTCTATCAACTCTTGAGGAAGACGTTTTTGCAAAATATTAGAAAAAACTGTTAATACATCTTGATTCGGTAAAATATCAGGTAAACGACTTTCTCCTTTTTTAAAAAACTTAGCCAATCTCATATATACTATTCTATTAGTTTCTCCATTTAAAATTCCCCGTAATTGCTGATCACGGATAGCATAAATGGGAATTGTATAAACAATTTGAAAATTAGGCAAGCACAGGGATTTTATATTATTTTTATAAACTTTATCTAATAACTCCAAATCTAGTTTATCTAAATCATCAATGACAACTAAAATCCTCTTCTTTGTAGTTGCTGTAATCAATGCTGCAATTTGATTAGCTTTGTTAGCTAATTCGCTAACTTTTGGTTCATAAGTCTTTTTAATTTCTTCTCTAAAACCCGCTTCACTTTTTAACATAGCCGTGATAATCTGGAAAAAATTACCACCCGCACCTACTTTCGCTTTTATCTCTTGAGTATATGTCTTACTCGTGGTAGTAATCAACGAATCTATGAGATCACCTTCTGTCTCTTGGGATATTTTTAAACCTTTTATTTCAGTAGCTTTATTTAATAATGTTATAGCTATAGAATATAAAATGTTAACATGATTAATATCAGACATTTCAATTAAATCAGCTACAGAAAAGATAGTAACTACATAGTTTCCACTCTTCTCCATGTTTTCTGCAAATTGCCACAGCAAGGTAGACTTACCACAACCGCGATGTCCTGTAAACATAATCTTGGCATCATCATCAGCTATTTCCACAAGTGCTGATAATTCCTCAAGAGTATCATTAGCAAAATCAACTCGAAAAGCCTTGATTTCTTCCTCTTCAATTAAAGGAAATACATCTAAATCTTTATATGCTTGTGAGAATTGTTGTTGTAACTGCTGAGTCATATTCTTGTCATAGATAATATTTCTCCACAATCATAGATGAAAATGGGAATCTTAGCAAATATCCTAACGTCCATTATCCATATTCTGAGGACACAAATCAGCCAACTCACACATATCACAACCAGGAGAACGGGCTTTACACACAGCCCGACCATGATAAATTAAACGAATAGACCAATTTTCCCATTCTGGTTGGGGTAATAATTGCATTAAATCTTTTTCAATACCAATAGGTTCTGTATTTTTTGTCAACCCCAAACGCTGACTTAACCGCTTGACGTGAGTATCTACAGTCACCCCTGCATTAATACCATAAGCATGGGCTAAAACCACATTTCCAGTTTTTCGCGCTACTCCAGGAAGTTTTAACAGTTCTTCCATTTTGTTGGGAACAATTGAGTTAAAATCCTTGACAATCATCTGACAAGCGGCTTTGATATTTTTGGCTTTATTGCGATAAAAACCCGTTGAACGGACTAATTCTTCTAATTCTAAGATATCAGCATTGGCTAAACTTTCCGCATCAGGAAATCGCCGAAATAATCCCGGTGTGACTTTATTCACTCTTTCATCTGTGCATTGAGCAGAAAGAATAGTTGCTACCAATAATTGTACAGGAGTTTCATAATTTAAAGAGCAAGTTGCATCTGGATAAAGATGGTGCAGACGGGAGAGAATTTCTAAAGCCCGTTGTTTTTTGGATAATGTTTTACGAGTCAATCAAGTTTTGATGTTGAATTTTACTATTGTGGATTTATGCGTTGGAAATATATTAGATTGAGGATTTTGATTGTTTCATATTCAATCTAAAATCCCCAATCTAAAATCTAAAATTCGGTTATCCTGAGAGCCAAGGTGGTTAAAACATCAACAGATGATAAAACTTAGAAAGTAAAAGACTTTTAACTCTTAACTCTATCACCTGTCACCTGTCACCTGTCACCTGTCACCTACTCTACACTTACTGTAGCAGATGTTGTACCCATTCTAATTGAGTAGTTTCTTTGACAATCAAGAAAATACCTAATCCTAAAAGTAGGACTAAACCAGTTTGCATTACGCCTTCTTGAATTTTCGCAGGTAAGGGTTTACCAAGCAACCCTTCAATGAGGAGAAAAGCCAATTGTCCACCATCCAAAGCGGGAAGAGGCAAAATATTGATAACTGCCAAATTGATACTGATAATTGCTGCGAAAGACAACAAATTAGCACTGTTATCAGCAGCTAGTTTAGCGCCAATTTTGACAATATTAACTGGCCCAGAAACTTGTCCTACAGTTTGTTGAAAGTTAGTAACTAACTGTCCAAAGCCTTTAATTGTACCAATAAATAACTGTTGAAATCTGTTAGCAGCAACTGTGAAAATCTCTATAGGATTTTGGGGACGACGATAAACTGCTGCACCATTGGGACCTAGTTCAATTCCCACTAAACCTTTACCATCAGCACCGAGTTTAGGCGTTAATGTCAGGGGAATTTCTTGATTTTGGCGTTGAATTTTCAGGTTAATTTGCTGATTGGGATGAGTTTGAATTTCTTTAGTCAGAAATAAGGTAGAATCATTACCAGGAGCAAGTTCCTGACCATTAACACTCAGGATAATATCACCTTCACGAATACCTGCTTGATAAGCAACGGTTTGTTCGTTCACAGGTTTGACAATTACACCTGGTTGATATTGAAAGTCTTGGGGAATACCAACGATACCCAATTGTAGAGCCAGAACTAAATAAGCAAATATTAAGTTTGCTATCACGCCGGCACTAATGACGATCGCTCGATCTAAAATAGGACGATTCCGCAGCAGGTTCGGGTCATTGGGGGGAATGTCGCTGTCTGGGTCGTCATCGGGAAAGCCGACGAAGCCACCCAAAGGAAAAGCACGGATGGTATACTCTGTTTGTGATCCTTGGTACTTCAACAGGATGGGGCCAAAACCCAGGGAAAAGCGGTTAGCATAAATACCTTGGGAACGTGCGGCTACAAAATGCCCCAACTCGTGTACTAAGATCAAAATAGCCAAGACTGCGATCGCTGCTAAAACTGACATAGAGCAAATTAGTCAAAATATTTCGGATATATATCTTTATTGTAGTTTGCGAACGGACTCAGAAACGAAATCTGCTGTTGTTTGTTGCAACCCAGCACGAAAAGCGCGAATTATGGAAATTTCGCCAATGTCTAGACTTTGAGGGAAAAAACGGGCAATTTTTGTAGTTAAGGGCAAATTTGCCAAGATTTGGAAAAATTATCAAGGATATAAACTTAATTCATACCCACAATATCAAATTCAAATATTATCCTGTGAATCCTTTAATCCTGGATATCCTGATTCAGACAGTTAAATGTATTATTAAAATAATAAAAAACGGTGCATTAAATAAATTTGATTAACGCACCCTACGAGATGAGCGAACTATTTTATTAAATAATTATTGAGTTCAGGATATTGAGAAAAGAAACCATCAATACTGGCTAATTTTGCTTGATATTCTAATGTAGTAGCAATAATTAAACGATCAAATGGATCTTTATGAACAGGAGATAAATTTACAGCACGACAGGAAATTTCTACAGTTACAGGAAATAATGTAATACCTGATGGTTCTAATGCTTCCTGAAACCATTGATTAGCACTACAAGGTAATTGTAGTCTTCCTCGTTGTTGTGCAAGTGCAATTTCATAACAGGAAATAGCGGAAACTCCTACTTCTTCTGAGGTTTCAATTATTTCTCTCCAATGGGTAGGAAATCTCTGAAATTCCTGATTAATAAACCAGAACCAGATATGAGTATCAAGGACTATTATTTGAGACATTCCCACTCTTCTTCATTGACAATAGGACTAACAATATCACCCAATGTTTTACCTTTACCAGCAATAGAACTAGGAGGAATACGGCGTTTTTTTGATGGTAATTTATGTTTGAGAAATTGAATAAAATCTAAAACTTCTTGTTGTTTATCTGTTGGTAATTCTCGAAAGTTTTCTAAAACTGCTTGTTCAATAGTCATAGTTTTACCTCTAGGATTATAATGTAATTATATTATAGATTGTCACTTTTTGTCTGAATCAGGATGTCCAGGATTTGAGGATGTACAGGATGGTTTTTTAATGTTCATCTATATTTTCAAAAGTTGCACTAATTTCAATATTCCAGAATATCAATATCAAATATTATCCTGTTAATCCTTTCATCCTGGGTATCCTGATTCAGACAGTTAAATTTTAATAAAAATGGTGCGTTAATGAAATGTAACGCACCCTAAAATATGAGTGATTAAACTATTAGTTAAAGATGCTGTGTAAATGTGTTCTCAGATTATTAATAGTTCCCCATATAGACATTAGGCTTTTACTATCCAAGCGTTTTGCTTTGGTATCATACCATCCCCAAACGCCTCTACAAAACCCCTAAACTACAAAACCTCCCTACCCAAATAAACCTGCAAAACCTCCGGTACTTTAATCGTCCCATCAGCTTGCTGATAATTCTCCAAAATCGCCGCCATCGTCCTTCCCACAGCTAAACCAGAACCATTTAAAGTATGTACAAACTGCGTCCCCTTCTTACCAGCTTCCTTAAACCGAATATCCGCCCTTCTTGCTTGAAAATCAACACAATTAGAACAACTAGAAATCTCTCGATACTTCCCAGAAGATGGCAACCAAACCTCTAAATCATAGGTCTTTGTTGCCCCAAAACCTAAATCAGCAGTACATAAATTAATCACACGATAAGGCAATTTTAACGCCTGTAAAATTGACTCTGCACTACCTACCAACTTCTCCAATTCTTCAAAAGAATCTTCCGCTTTTACTAACTTCACCAACTCCACTTTATTGAATTGATGCAACCGAATTAAACCCCGCATATCCCGTCCATAACTTCCTGCTTCTCGCCGAAAACAAGGAGTATAAGCACAGTGATAAATTGGTAAATCTTCTGCGTTTAAAATTTCCCCCCGATAAAAATTAGTCACCGGAACTTCCGCAGTGGGAATTAACCACAAATCATCATCTGCACATTTAAAACTTTCTTCTGCAAACTTCGGTAATTGTCCAGTTCCCGTTAAAGAATCAGTATTAACTAATAACGGTGGACTAACTTCAATATACCCATTTTCAATATGCTGAGAAAGCATAAATTGAATTAACGCCCTTTCTAAAGCAGCACCCGCACCTATCAAACTCACAAACCGACTTTGGGCAATTTTTACCGCTCTTTCAAAATTCAAAATACCCAACTTTTCCCCAATTTCCCAATGTGGTAAAATCTTCGGGTTTTCGGGTTTATATTCATCTCCCCATCTTCTCACCTCTGGGTTATCGTCTTCACTTGCACCGATGGGTGTAGAGTCACTAGGAAGGTTAGGAAGTGCTAAAAGTAAATCTTGAATTTGCGCTTTTAACTCTTTTTCCTGGGGTTCTAATTCGCTTAATGTGGTTTTAATGTTATTCCCTTCTTCCTTTAAAGCGAGAACTTCATCACTTTGAGGATTAACACCCGATTTTACCTTTTGTCCTACCAGTTTACCAATTTCATTACTCCGGGCTTGTAATTCATTCCGTTTTACTTCTAATTCCCGTTGTTTTTGACTCAAATCTAATATAGGCTGAATGTCATATTTACCACTACGAGTATTCAGCTTTTCTTGTACCAGTTGAGGGTTTTCTCTAATTTGTTTAATATCCAGCATTTTTGGTTGTCGTTAATTTTGTCGATTGTACTTGATCGAAGTGATTAAGCCTAGAGGTTTAGTATTGCTCAATCATTTCTTGCATCATCAATCATATCTATTATTAACACCAGTTTTATACAAGAACCATACAAAATCATCAAATTAATCAAATCATCCGTTTCTCATCTGCGTTCATCTGCGTCCATCAGCGTTTAATTATTAGCTTCTGATCTTATGCAACTTTATGATAAATTGGTATCAGAACAAGGAGGTTTTCAGCAATGATGACATCTGAACCCGTGATTTTAAACATCAAAAATGTTGATTTAAGTGATGAACAATTTTTTCACCTCTGTCAAACTAACGAAGATTGGAAACTGGAAGAAACAGCTAAAGGAGAATTAATAATTATGCCTCCAGTGGGTGCAATTAGTGGTAATAGAGAATCAGAATTTAATGCTGATGTTGTGATTTGGAATCGTCAAACTAAGCTGGGAAAAGTCTTTAGTTCTTCCACTATTTTCACTTTACCTAATGGTGGTAGACGTTCTCCTGATGTCGCTTGGATAGCTAATGAACGTTGGCAATTTTTAAGCATTCAAGAACAAGAAAAATTCCCTAAAATTTGTCCTGATTTCGTCATAGAATTGCGTTCTCGTACCGATTCTTTAAGTCAATTACAGGAGAAAATGCAGGAATATCTTAATAGTGGTTTAAGGTTAGGTTGGTTAATTGATCCGCAAAATCAACAAGTAGAAATTTATCGTCAAAATCAATCTGTAGAAATTCTATCATTACCAACAACCTTATCTGGAGAAAATGTTTTACCAGGATTTATTTTAGAATTACCTGTTTTCAATGATAAATAATCCCAATCACCAATCACCAACCACCCATTACCCATTATCTATTTAGTAATCCGATTTAACAGAAATAGTGAAGATACAAGTCCGGCAAAATGCGCTGAAACCGTGTTAGTATTGGCCTGTACTACTAGCATATCCAAACCGCTAATAATCCGAGTGGGGTCAAATAATTGGGTGGTGACAGCTTGTGGCGAGATTGACCGAGCTACCAGTGTACCAACTATGGCTTGCGCTCCCAGCAGTGTCACCAGTATTCCTCCTAAATTTACCCAGAGTCCCAGTCTTAATACCTGTACGGTTTCCAATTTGCGAGGTCGGTTGCTAGGATTAGAAGACTCCAGTTGTTTGCCAATTCTGGTGTAGCGGTAGGCCAAGTAAATTCCTGCACCTAAAACAACTAGTCCACAAATGGCCAAAAATACACCAAATCCTGTTCCGGGATTGTTATTTGGACTTCCTGATCTTTGACTGAAGATGGCGAATAATAATACAATTATCCCAGAAATAACACCTAACACCAGCTGAATCCAAAAACTAATCCAACCTGCCAAACGAAAATTTTTGGCAATTAACCGAAGATTAGAGGATGGGGTTTCGGAGTTTTGTGACATAAGACTAAAAATTAAACATTAAACATTAAACATTAACTACCTGAGCAAAAGTAATGAAACATTTGTGGAAAAAACAGAAATATCTGTCTTCTTTCCCTGTTCCCTTAACTTCCAGAATAATTGATAATGAATAAGTCAGATCAACTCAAACAGTAACAATTACTTATGAATACTGCTATTGTTCCATCTACGTTCCTGCTAACTTTATTATTATCAGTCGGGTTATTTTTCTTTATTCGCGCTTCGACTAAAGACCGCACAGAAAAAGCGCAGTTGCTATCTGAGCAAGATGAAGCTACTTTTATGACTCAGTTAAAAGAGTATTTTCGCTCTCGCTCTTACCGAGTTATATCTGTAGACAAAGAAAAAAATCAAGTGACTTTTGAAGGGTTTGTCAGACCTAGCTGGTTTTTAGCTATCTTTCTCACTGTCTTAGCAGCTGTTGGTCTTGTTTGTCTATCACTGGTTTTATCCCAGGTTTTTTCTAGCCAGAGTCCGTTTTTTCTGGCTTTAGTTTTGCTATCACCTGTAAGTGGTATATTTTACTGGCAAAAAGCTGGAAGACTGGAGCAGGTATCACTCAAAATGGAAACAATACCAAATCAGCAACACTCCTCAAGTATAATCACGGTTATTGCTCATCGAGATGAGATCGCTGAGTTACAAAGCGCGTTACAGTTAAAAATGGGCAATTGAGTGTTGACAACTTCGTGTCAATTTCTAACCAACAATTCTTTATCTTTAATGGTACAAACCTCCAGATTTATCTGTGGGATCAATCCACAATCCTGTTAGATGATGATTTGTGGGGAAAGGAAGCAGTAGGGAGGAGGCAAAACAAATCTAGTCTTGATAGTTTTTCTAACGACTTCTATCGTCGAGAAAGTAAGTTTGGTTGACAGACTGTTTTGGTCATTTCAGCCCTAAGAACGCAAACTACACATACTTGTATGCGATTGTTTCTGTTGCTAATCCCTTCTGCATTCCTATACTAGATATCAACTCCTACAAGTAAGCTGCAAAGAAGTTAATTACCTAATTATTTGGATAAGCTTTACTGGCAGTTCAGCTACAAACTTAAAAAAAATTGAATTTTTGCATAAACTGAGCAATTTTGCCAGTTAATTAATGTCAGAGTCAGAAGTTAGAAGTCACATTCAATGCGTAAGAGGATCATTTTTAGATGTTAACGACTAGCCACAGTCACTAATTCTTGACCAGCAGGAGCTTCCAGAACTCGCAGGCTGGGAAACAAAAAATGATTTTCTTCTACGTATTGAGCGCCAAACAGACCTTTTTCAGCCCAAAAATAACGGTCTGTGGTGTGTTCATTCCGCTTTACAAGTAGCAAGGCAGGAGGCAAAATCCCTTCAGCCTGAATAAATTTTCTTGCTGCTGTCACAGGTTTATCTTCGCCGCTCTCGATGCTGTACTGAGGCACGTGTTCTAGGATGCGTCGTCCTTCTTGGCGACGACGACTTTTCCGTTTACGTCTCCTGGCCAACCTATTGTCCTCCTCTTTCAAGCTATAAGATTGTAGTCATAGCTACAAAACCCGTCGTAATTATATAAGTTATAGTTTAAAAAATCAATGGTTTTTAACCTTTTGATACAAGAAAATTCATGAGGCAGGAAGCAGGAGGTGTGAGGCTGGAAATTAGGAGTTAGTAGCGGTTTACCAATGCTCAAACTTTACAGGACTCAGGAGGAAACAACTTCTTTGATCAGGTTTTTGAAAGTTTTTCAACTCGATAGTGATTTTCCCTTGTGTTGTAACTGGAAATATAATTCACCAGAATAAAGCATTAATGAGAAAATATAGTTAAGCTTAATAGATGAGTTAGTAAAAAACTTAGCATTTTTCTTATTTTTCCCAGCTAGTCTAAGTAGAAAAGCGCGAAAAAACAGAAGTATGTATCAAAAAGTAAAGTTGCCTAAAAACCTTTTCCCTCCTGCCTCCAGCATAGCTGTCTCCTGCCTTGTCACAACGACAATTTTTAACACCGACCTAATTATAATCTTGAGCAAGAGCTAAAAAATGTTAATGTCTGCCAGTTCTGATTTTATTGCTCTGTGCCGAGAGCAAATATCGCTTTTAACCCAAGGACTGGGAGCGTCTTTGAGTGTGGTATACTTAACGCAAGAGTTTGTCGATACACCCACCAGTGAGGCACAATTGATCCCTGTGGTGGTTTATCCGGAAACGGCAGTATTCAGGCAGGGGGAACAGCTAAATCGGGTAATAGTGAATCAGCAAATACAATTTGGTCATGTTTTGGCACTGCCAAATCAACGGGGAAAGTTATTGACAGCATCAGCCTCTTCTCTTTCATCAGAGGAGTCTGAAAGTGCAAATACAGACCAACCCCATCGGGAAGATGAAGATATGTTTAGTGGTAATCATCAAATTGTGTTACCTCTGATCTATGAAGGTGTAATGATGGGGATATTGGTGGCAGGAAGAGATGATCGAGCCTGGAATGAAAGGGAAGAAGGCGAAGTTCAGCGGATAGCCAAAACTCTAGCGATCGCTTGTATTTTAGATCAGCGTCGTGCATGGTTGCAGCAACAGCTACACCAGCAACAAATTCTGCAAGCAGAACAACGGGATTTACTCGATAATCTTTTGCACCAATTTCGCAACCCTTTGACAGCGATCCGCACTTTTGGTAAGCTACTGTTTAAACGATTGCGACCAACAGATGCAAATCGAGATGTAGCAACAAGTATAGTCCGGGAAAGCGATCGCCTCCAAGAACTGCTACAACAGTTTGATCAAGTAATAGACTTAACGGATGCAGATTTAACACCTCTTCCCCTACCAAAATCTCAGGTTGTGGAAGCATCTGTGCAGAAAGATGCCCAGCCTCCCCTATTATTGCCGGGAACAGGGGAAGACGTGACTAATTGCGAGTTAAAAGATTTATTAATACCATTATTAATATCGGCTCAAGCTATTGCCCAAGAGCGAAATTTAGAATTAATAGCCGAACTTCCTGATCATTTACCTTTAGTAAAAGCTAATATCAAAGCATTAAGAGAAGTCTTGAGTAATATCATTGATAATGCTTTGAAATATACTCCTGCTGGTGGTGCAATTTGGATAGCAACAGGGCAAAAAAAAGCTAACTTTCAAGGTATAGCTATCAGTGATACTGGTCCAGGAATTCCGCCAGCAGATTTAGAACATCTAGGAGAAAGATATTACCGTGGTGTACAAGCACAAACAGAAATTCCTGGAACTGGTTTAGGAATTGCGATCGCTAAACAACTCATAGCACAAATGCAGGGAGAAATAGAAGTTTTCAGCCCTGCACTTGATTCCAAAATTACCTCACCTCAAAACCCAGGAACAACATTTATAATTTGGTTGCCTGAAGTATGAGAGGTGACAGGGAATAGGGTTTAGGGTTTAGGGTGTAGGGGAGGCAGGGGAAGCAGGGGAAGCAGGGGGAGAAAAATTAATTCTTTATTCTGAAATTCTTGTTTATCCTGAACTCCTGTAACTCCTAAACTCCTGAACTCCTAAACTCCTGAATTCCTGTAACTCCTGTAACTCCTGAACTCCTGAACTCCTATTCTCTTCTTACTGTCACCTGTCACCTGTCACCTGTCACCTGTCACCTGTCACCTATGACCTGCTATATATTGGCACATCGCCGCAAAGTTGTCTCTCAGGTCTCAATTTTATGACCACAACTCCCTCTCCTCAGCTTTGGCTTTATGACACGACTCTCCGAGATGGCACTCAACGGGAAGGACTTTCAGTGTCCATAGAAGATAAATTACGTATTGCTCATAGACTTGATGAATTAGGTATACCCTTTATTGAAGGTGGTTGGCCAGGAGCTAATCCTAAAGATGTGCAGTTTTTCTGGCAACTCCAAGAAAATCCCCTCAAACAAGCGGAAATAGTTCCCTTTTGTTCCACTCGTCGTCCTCACTCCACAGCAGCAGAAGAACCAATGCTGCAAGCCATACTGTCTGCGGGTACTCGCTGGGTAACAATTTTCGGTAAGTCTTGGGATTTGCACGTCATTGAAGGACTCAAAACCAGCTTAGACGAAAATTTAGCTATGATCCGCGACACAATTGAGTATTTACGTTCTCAAGGACGGCGTGTGATTTATGATGCTGAACATTGGTTTGATGGCTATAAAAATAATCCTGATTATGCTTTACAGACAATCAAAACAGCAGCAACAGCAGGGGCTGAATGGTTAGTTCTATGTGATACTAATGGCGGTACTTTACCTCATGAAATTACGCAAATTGTTGGAGTTGTCAGTTCTCAGTTGTCAGTTGTCATTTGTCAAGAACAAAAAACAATTCCTCAAATTGGTATTCACACCCATAATGATTCAGAAATGGCGGTTGCTAATGCTCTAGCAGCAGTTATGGCAGGGGCAAAAATGGTACAGGGTACTATTAATGGTTATGGTGAACGCTGCGGTAATGCTAACCTGTGTTCTCTGATTCCTAATTTACAATTGAAGTTAGGTTATAGCTGTATTGGTGAACACCAGCTAAGTCAACTTACAGAAACTAGTCGTTTTGTTAGTGAAGTTGTTAATCTCGCACCTGATGAACACGCACCTTTTGTGGGACGTTCGGCTTTTGCACATAAAGGTGGTATTCATGTCTCTGCGGTAGAACGTAACCCGTTGACTTATGAACATATTCAGCCGGAACAAGTGGGAAACCGTCGTCGCATTGTCATTTCTGAACAGTCTGGTTTAAGCAATGTTTTAGCTAAAGCCAGAACTTTGGGAATGGAATTAGATAAAAATGATCCCCAAACCCGGCAAATTCTCCAACGTATGAAAGAATTGGAAAGTGAAGGATATCAATTTGAAGCCGCAGAGGCTAGTTTTGCACTGTTGATGTATGAGGCTTTAGGACTGAGACAACAGTTTTTTGAAGTTAAAGGTTTTCAAGTCCATTGTGATTTAGTGGAAGTGAAGGAAACTACTAATTCTTTAGCAACAGTGAAAGTAGCTGTGAATGGTAAAAATATTCTGGAAGCAGCAGAAGGTAATGGGCCAGTAGAGGCTTTGGATGCTGCGTTGCGTAAAGCTTTGGTGAATTTTTATCCGCAAATTGCCGAGTTTGAATTGACAGATTACAAAGTGAGAATTCTCAACGGACATACAGGCACATCTGCAAAAACTCGCGCTTTGGTAGAGTCGGGTAATGGTCAACAACGTTGGACAACTTTAGGAGTTTCTCAGAACATTTTGGAGGCTTCCTATCAAGCTGTAGTTGCTGGTTTGGAATATGGGTTGTTGTTACATTTTCAGGCGGAAAAGTCTTTGAAGGTGTAGAAGTTTAGAGATTTTGTAGAGATGTTTTTTTAATATCTCTACTCAAATTCTATTTGTATTTTTCCGTCAGGACTTGACAAGACGAATAAGTTGATTTACACTAATGTTATGAGTAGAAATCTGTCCGCGCATATATAGTAAATTTTGCAACTATCAACATCAATATTTTCACCCACATCCTGTAAATCCTGGATATCATTTATTTCTTAATTTTGACTTTTGACTTTTGACTTCCCAAAGGGTGTCCTGATTCTGACAATTAAGACTTGACAAGACGAATAAGTTGATTTACACTAATGTTATGAGTAGAAATCTGTCCGCGCATATATAGTAAATTTTGCAACTATCAACATCAATATTTTCACTCACATCCAAAAATCCTCAGCACCAGTTTATAAACCTCATCCTGTACATCCTCAAATCCTGGACATCCTAATTCAGACAAAAAACGCAGATGGACGCAGATAAACGCGGATGTTAAGTTTATTTTCTTAGTTAGAATTTTTTAAACGAACCGCAGAGGCGCAGAGAACGCAGAGGAATTTTACAAATCCTATCCTGCACATCCTTTAATCCTGGATATCCTGATTCTGACAAGATTCAAAAAATCTTGATATCCTGTATATTATATTTCATCTTAGATATCCTGATTCTGACATTATGCAAGTTTGGACACCTAACACCAGTCTACAGAACGGACAGTATATCATTAAAAAAGTCATTGGTGGGGGTGGCTTTGGTGAAACCTATCTTGCAGAAGATACAGAAGAAAATCGTTTAGTTGTTATCAAAACCCTGAAACGGGAACAATGGGAAAAACCAGACTTTGCAGATAGACAAAAAAGATTTCGACAGGAAGCATTATCATTAGCTAGATGTCATCATCCTCATGTAGTCGAAGTTTACGACATATTCCTAGAAAATGGACTGCAAACTATAGTCATGGAATATATAGAAGGGGAAGATTTAGAAAAATATACAGAAGAATATACAGCAGAAAATGGCTACTTGTCAGAAACGGAAGCTTTGAGTTACATTGACCAAATCGGACAAGCTTTAGAAGTCGTTCATGAACGGGGACTTTTACACCGGGATGTGAAACCCAATAATATTTTACTACGACGGAAAACCAAGGAAGCGGTATTAATTGATTTTGGGTTAGCGCGAGAGTTTCAACTGGGAAAAATTAGAAGCATGACTGCGAGTAAAACGGAAGGTTATGCACCTATAGAACAGTATGAACGACGGGGAGATTTTGGTTATTATACTGATGTTTATGCTTTAGCTGCGACGTTGTACACTTTGTTAACTCTGAGAGTTCCCATTCCTGCTAACTATCGCGCTGAAGATGATGTCATTTTACAACCACCGCAAAAATATAATCAGAATATTAGCGATCAGGTAAATGCTGCTATTCTCAAAGGTATGGAGTTAGAACCCCAAAACCGTCCGCAAACTGTACGAGAGTTTCGGGAAATTTTGGGGTTAATAAATCAAGAGGTAGAATTAAAATCAGATGTAGGAATGGACTACAGAAAACTGCGTGACTTACTCCAAGCAGGAAACTGGAAAGATGCGGATGAAGAAACAAGACGGGTAATGTTCGCAGTTGCGAAACGGAAAGAGGAAGGTTGCTTAGATACTGAGAGTATTGATAATTTTCCCTGTGCAGACCTCCGCACCATTGACCAGTTGTGGGTAAAATACAGCAATGGTAAGTTTGGTTTTTCTGTGCAGAAAAAGATTTATCAGAAGGAAATAAAGGGAGGAAGAACTGACATTGACGAAATTTGGTTAGCCTTTGGGGAGAAGGTAGGATTGAATAAAGGAAGTCACCATGACTGGTTGCACTACAGTGATATTACTTTTGATATAGGGTCTCCAGAAGGACACCTCCCATGCAAGTGGATGTATTTTTTAGAAGTGTACGGTTGGTACGCTCTTCTCTCGCGTCGAGACTTGTAAACTGTAACATTTAAGGGTTACAGAGAATTATTAAGTCAGAATCAGGATAACCAGGATTTAAGGATTTTCAGGATGGTAATTTTTAGATAGTTGGTTTGGTGGTTAAGTTTGTATTTGTCAGAATCAGGATAACCAGGATTTAAGGATTTTCAGGATGGTAATTTTTAGATGGTTTAAATTATTCAAAAACAATCATTCAATAACATCCTGAAAAATCCCCAACTTCCAAAAAACAATCATTCAATAACATCCTGTACATCCTCAAATCCTGGACATCCTGATTCTGACAAAACTTATTTTCACAAGGATAACAACATTGAATTTTGAGATATTAGGAAAAATTGAGGAAATAGAAATAATTGCTATTGATAAATCAATTCGTGATGTAGAAAGATTAAAGAAAATCTATGGACAAGGGAGATGGCGAAAATTAAAAGGAATTGCTACCATTAAATTAGAAGATGAAAGCATCTGTCAAGCTGAACTTCATTGGTATGAAGCTCATGGTATTGGTAAAAAAGAAATAAAAATCAAGTACCTTTTAGATGAGTAAACTTATGTCAAATACAAATATATCTAAACAATTCGCTATTTGTATCAAAAATGATAATTATCCAGCATCCCTAGACACTAGAAAAATCTATGAAATTTTACCTGATAAAAAAGCAAGTCAACATCATCAAATTCGTGTGATAGATGAATCAGGAGAAGATTATCTTTATCCTAGTTCCTATTTTATTTTACTGGAATTACCTGCTGAAAGTCGAGAATTATTATCCTTATGTAATTTTTAGATAGTTTGTTGGTGATGAAAGTTGCATTTGTCTGAATCAGGATAACCAGGATTAAAGGATTAACAGGATGGTAATTTTTAGATTGTTTGTTTGTTGATGAAAATTGTATTTGTCTGAATCAGGATAACCAGGATTAAAGGATTTTCAGGATGGTAATTTTTAGATGGTGTAAATTATTCAAAAACAATCATTCAATAACATCCTGAAAAATTCCCAACTTCCCAAAAACAATCATTCAATAACATCCTGTACATCCTCAAATCCTGGACATCCTGATTCTGACAAAAAATCCTATAAATCCCAACTTCAATAATTCAAAACCTGTTATATATAGCGCGGACAGATTCCTAGATATAACATAAGCATACCCAAAACTCAGAACACTGTCAACCCCCCAAGCTGAAATCACCAAAACTCGTTGAATTATTGACACCATTCTCAGTAATATTGAGAATAGACCCCCTTTATTGCAAAAAAGCTTTTTTATAGATTTAGAGACAGGGAACGCAGATGAACGCAGATGAACGCAGATAAACGCAGATGAGAAACGCGGATAATGATTTTTACTGTCATGTACTATAATATTTATTACTTTGGTAAAATCAACAACTATTATTAATATCTGAATATGCCACCTACTGTTACTCTGACTATTACTACGGGGAAACTATCAGGAAAACAATATATATTTGATAGTCGCAGCACTTGTATTATCGGTAGAAACGATGACTGCAATTTACAAATAGCAGATAATATTGATCTGAAAGTTTCCCGTTATCACTGCTTATTAGATATCAACCCTCCAGAAATTAGAATTAGAGATTTAGGTAGCTTAAACGGAACTTATGTTAACGGTAAAATCATCGGTCAAAGAAAACCAGGAGAAACACCAGAAGCCTCTGCAAAATATGTTTTTCCCGAATATGATTTAGTTCATAATGACCGGGTACAAATCGGAGATATTATTTTTGATGTTGGTGTTTTGCAAGAACCGGAAAAACAAAAAACTCCTTATATTCCTATTCCTGAAAAAAACAAACCCGAAAACCAAAAACCGAATCTTTTAAATATTATTCAAAATCTCTTTAATTTAGCTAATCAAGGTAATCAAAATCTTAAAGTCATTTCTAATTATCATCTAATTAAATCTTTGGGTGAAGGTGGTTGTGGAGAAGTATTTTTAGCTCAACATCAAAAAACCAAGCAACTCGTAGCTTTGAAAATCATGCTACCCGCAGTTGCAGCTACAGAACAGGGTGTGAAAATGTTTTTGAGAGAAACGGAAAACACCAAATATTTACAACATCCCAACGTGGTGCAACTATTAGATTATGGTTTTGCAGAAAATAGCTTTTTCTTCACTATGGAATATTGCGAAGGTGGGGATGTTTGGGATTTAATGCAGAAATTAGGAGGAAGTTTACCAGTTAATCTTGCTATTGATATTATTCTGCAAGTTCTCGATGGTTTAATCTATGCCCATAACGTCGAAGTTCCTTATGTGAGATTAGCGGATGGTAGACTCGGAAAAGGTAACGGTTTAGTCCATCGAGATTTAAAACCCAACAATATTTTTATTACTAAAATTGATGGTAAAATGGTGGTAAAAATCGGAGATTATGGTTTAGCTAAAGCCTTTGATTTAGCAGGTTTGAGTGGACAAACTTTCACAGGTACAAAAATGGGAACTCCTGTATTTATGCCCCGTCAACAGGTATTAGATTTTAAACATTCCTTACCAGAAGTTGATGTTTGGGCAAGTGCGGCTTGTTTATATAATATGCTAACGGGATATTTCCCCCGTGATTTTGATGGTGATCCTTGGGCTAGTATTTTAAATAATCATCCTGTACCCATTCGTCAACGTGATAGTAGTATTCCTGAAAATTTAGCAAAAGTTATAGATTTAGCTTTAACAGAAAAACCGCAAATTTATTTTCAAACCGCAGCAGAATTTAAACAGGCGTTGTCTATTTGCAGGTGGTAATGGGTCATGCCTCCTGCCTTCAGGATGGAAAACTTTCCCACGCTTGAGCAACCAACTGACTAAGCCAGCGTCGTTGTTGTCTATCTAACACCGGGTCATCCTCTAACACCTGGGCAGTTAATTCTTCTAAAGATTGACCCTGAGCGCGAACCAGCTTAACTACTCCGGCAATCACAGCAGCTACTAGCTCTTCATCAACAGGCTGTTGTTGGAGGGCAACAATTTCTTGGGGACTCTCTGGGATAGGATAATTCATGGCGTAGGTTTACAAAATTTCCAAAATGATTAATAAATTTAACAATCTATTAAAAGTTCTTAACTAAATCTTGATGCAACTGATAGGGCGGAGTGTAACGCACTTTTTGCCGTTGTCAAATCTTTCGTAATGAGTAGATGAATGGGAGATGTTAGCAGAAAATGAAAGAGATTCTTTATCTAGAAGTTCCTACCCCCGATAGTGGTGCTGTCCGCGACTGGCTACAAACAGACTTTGTGCCTGGGTACGGAGAAAAAATGCTGACTACAGACGGGTTGCGCTTGAGAAAGCCTGTTGTATCTAACACGGAAAGTTTACCAGATGAACTTTCTGTATTTGTTTGGTCAGTACAACGCACTACCTATCTCAAAGTATTCCGTTGGGCAAATAAACCCTTTGTGAATGAGGGGCAAATTCTGCAACGGCTAACTACAGGTATTAGAAGCCGCTTTCCGCATCAATACCCAGAACCACCCAAGATTGATCCTCAAAAGTCGATTTTTACAGAGTTAGAGACTTATTATCCCCTCACTGTCAAGTATTTTCAGAAAATGCCCAATGGGGAATATGACCTCCAGCGTGCTTACTGGTGGGAGCAACGTTGGCGTGAAGGGGTAAGAAACCCTCAACAACCCCGTCAGGTGGTTTTTGCTTGGGGAAAAGACGGGGATATGGGGAGATGGGAAAATGGGGAGAAAGAGAATAAAGCCTCCCTATCACCCCACCACCCCACCACCCTATCCAGCGAAACTTCCCCCAGTTATGACTTAATTTATATCGGTGGGGCTTTAGGTTCAATTCATGCAGCGTTAATGGCTAAATTAGGCTATAAAGTCTTGTTGGTGGAACGTTTGTCATTTGGTAGGATGAACCGAGAATGGAATATTTCTCGTGATGAAATTCAAACTTTGGTCAATCTGGGTTTGCTAACAACTGCTGAGTTAGAAAGCATAATTGCTAAAGAATATAAAGACGGATTTAATAAATTCTTTGATGCTAATAATCCACCTGGGCTGAAAGCGCCAATTCTTCACACACCAACGGTTTTAAATATCGCCCTAGATTCAGATAAATTATTGCAATTATGTGGAGAAAAACTCAAAGCTGCGGGTGGTGATATTTGGGATGAGACAGAGTTTGTCCGGGCTGATATCAGTAATGCACAAGTTAAGGTTACTGTCAAGCATTTGCCTAGTGGAAATGAGCAGCAAGTGAAAGGGCGGTTGCTGGTAGATGCAATGGGTACTGCTTCTCCTATCGCTTGGCAATTAAATGGTGGTCGGGCTTTTGATAGTGTGTGTCCGACGGTGGGAGCAGTGATTGAGAAAGGATTTGAGCCTGGTGTGTGGGATAGTCAGTATGGGGATGTTCTCTACAGTCACGGGGATATTTCCAGAGGGAGACAGTTAATTTGGGAGTTGTTTCCTGGTGTGGAGGAAGAACTAACAATTTATTTGTTTCACTACCATGAGGTGAATGGGAAAAATCCTGGTTCTTTGCTGGAGATGTATGAGGACTTTTTCACGATTTTGCCAGAGTATCGCCGTTGTGATCTGGATAAACTAGTGTGGAAAAAACCAACTTTTGGCTATATTCCAGGGCATTTTAGTGTTAGTAGTAGCGATCGCACCGTTGCCTTTGATAGATTAATTGCCATTGGTGATGCTGCTTCCCTGCAATCTCCCCTAGTTTTCACTGGTTTTGGTTCCCTGGTTCGTAACTTAGAACGTTTAACTACTCTTCTGAATATTGCCTTGAAACATGACCTATTGAGTTTCCGTCACCTCAATAAAATTCGTGCTTACCAAAGTAACGTTGCTGTTACCTGGCTATTCTCCAAAGGGATGATGGTTCCCACAGGGAAATTTATCCCACCCCAAAGGGTGAATGCTATGCTTAACACCTTCTTTGGCTTATTAGCAGATGAACCCCCAGAAGTCGCAGATAATTTCATTAAGGATCGTTGCGATTGGTTGACATTTAACCGTTTAGCTCTCAAAGCAGCCAGAAAAAATCCTGCTTTGCTACTGTGGATTTGGCAAATGGCCGGATTTAAAGATTTACTTAGGTGGTTAGGTAATTATTTCAACTTCTGTCGTCACGCCCTAGTCAGTATTTTGTTAGGTAGATGGTTTGCAAACTTCCTGCAATCGAGCCAATCTTGGTTAGAACCACGTTACCCCGGATTATGGTTGCAATTGTTAACCATTAATTATGGAATTTCTACTGGCAAACCACAATGGCGTAATCAGGCAGTTACAGTGAAGTCAAAAGCATTAACTCCAGCTAGTCATTAGTAAGTTGTCAATTGTCAATTGTCAATTGTCACCTTTTCCCTGTTGATGATTTTTGGGGCGAAAACTCGGCAGTTCCACAGATGCTAATGATTTTCGTCCCTTGGGTGGACGTTGAGGGTAAAGCAACGGTGAAGGTGATTTATTGTCCTGGTGATATTCACCTAATGGCTCTAGGGAAAAATGGTGTATGGGCAATTGAGACGATGGAGAGGGTGAAACTTGATCCCAATAATCTTCAATTTCTCCAGCTTTTGTTGGTTTATATGGAACAGCGGGAGTTGTGGGAGTTACTGATGATTCATGAGTGGGAGAGATGAGCAAGTGTTCTGTTTCAGCACTATAGGCACTAGCAGCAGAATTTATTTCTGTTTCTAAATTTTGTTCTTTTGTCTCTTTTGGTTCTTGACCATTGTCCCCAGTAGTAGAGGCTGAATTGTCCCAGATGGATGGATGAGTTTGATGATTTTGTCCAATATCTGCCGTGGTGTTTGAAGTTACTGTTGTAGGTTGACTGGTAAAAAACATTGAAATTAAACTCTCCAACTGTTGGTCTAGGTTGGAGGAACTAGAAGCAGAAGCCATTTCTGATGTAATTACAGACTCATCAACTTCCAAAGCAGCAGCTATTTCTTGGGATGTAAAAGTGTGTTCTATATCCAAAAAGTGATCAGAAGATATGGGAATATGAGGAGCGGAATTTTTTGCTGCTGGGGATGGTATTGAACCTTCTACCCAGGAATTATCTGTGTGTTGGTTTAATCCCCCACAAGCATCACTGATAAAATCTGATTCTGCTGACCAAGGTTTAATGGGTTGGGCATTAGGGAACAAAGACCTTGCTTTTCTGGAGAATCTTGTATGTCCACCAGTTATGTCATGGGGATGATGGGCTTTATCTTCTAGAGTGTCATAGTTAGGAACAGAGGTGTCTAGACATTTTTCTAAAGCCGCTTTAAATTGCAGCGTTTGACGCTGTTGGCGCATTAGTCGAATCCGCAGTTCCCGACAGGTATTTTCTGAGTGTAATAGCTGCTGAGACTGTTCACCGTAATTAGTTTGCAACAAAGAACACTCACGCTCTAACTGAGCTAGACGTTGTTGGCTAATTTGTAATTGTGCTTTATGCGTTTCGATAAAAATTTCCTGTCGTTGCACAGTTTGTATAGCCGTTTCTAGCTGTTGAAACAAGGATTGAATTTGCTCTTGGGCGGCTGAAAGTTCCTGAGTTTGTTGATTTAGCATCGAATCAGTGACGCTGGAACGTTTTTTTTGCCACTGCAAAATCTTTTCTGCTTCCGCTAATTCCTGTTTTAACTGCTCTACCTGATTGTATAAATCACTGTTAGCTGTGCTTAACTCTTGATTTAATGCCAGCAACTGTTGAAATTCCGAGTCTACGGCTGCTTGTTGTTCGCTGTCAGGTTCTGCCACCCAGTCCTGTTGGACATGATTTTTTAAATTATCTGTAACTTTGGCTTCACACTGCTGTGGGTTTAGCCCGTCGGAGATATCTGCGACTGGGTTCAGGAGTGGTAAATTAGTCACGACCATATTTTCATCATGCACAACTGAGTAAAAAGGACAACTCGCCTGCTCTGATGGGGGCGAATTTAGAGAATTTAGGGGTTCAATCACAGTGCCGTTGTTTGAGGTGTCAGCTATATTCATCACTCTTGACCCACCTGCTTAAAAATATTCAGCAATACTTGTGGCAGCATTGCTGATCAAATACATTCAATTGCCATAGGCAATCAGGATTTCCTCTAGAAGCCAAGTTTAACTCTCTTTCAGCATGAGTGGCTAGTACATGAAGGCAAGAGATCAGGAGAGTACCGAGTATTGAGTACCGAGTACCGAGTATGGAGTATGGAGTATGGCTTACGCCAAGCGGCGCTATCACCAGGCAGTATTTTGAATTAATTTCTCCACACCTTTATACCCTTTTCTTGGCCTTTCACGTTATTGCCGCAAAACCCAACAACTTGTAGGATTTTTACTTCGAGCATCTAGAGTTGAGGCTGATAATACCTTGGTCATATTGTCAGTTTTTGCTGCATTAACATTCTGTATGATGTAGTGTTTTTAGCTCTTAGTGGTAAGGGGTGTGAACCTCCTTGACGGTGATTAAAAATTGTATTAATTTGCTAAAAAATATTATGATCCCCGCAGTGTTATCTCAGCTACTGCAATTAGGTAGATATTATCTGCTTAATTTGTATTAAATTTTACCAATTAATAGAATAGAAGTTCAGGAGTTCCAGGAGTATGGCTTGCGCCACGCTTCGCTATCAGGAGTTCAGTAGTTCAGTAGTTCAGTAGTTCAGAAGAATAAGAAGAATTTATTTCTCCTCTGCCCCCTGCCACCCCTGCCA
>NZ_LUFH02000092.1 GCF_001586785.1 Sphaerospermopsis aphanizomenoides BCCUSP55 | reverse complement strand
ACTGGGGACTGGGGACTGGGGAAACATCTTTACTTCCTTCTGCCTTCTGCCTTCTGCCTCCTGCCTCCTGCCTCCTGCCTCCTGCCTCCTGCCTACTTTTGAGCAGCACTATATTGGGGATTTTTGGCAGCTACCTTATCGTTAATGTAGTCATAAACCTCCCGAAAATTGGGAATAGCCCGCATTTCTAAACGACTACCATTTCTGAGGGTCAGTACCATATCTCCCCATAAACCAATGCCACGGGGAACTTTTACCACTTTGACTATTTCTGAGTAGATTACGTCAGTGCGATCGCGTCCCATCCAACCACCCATCACAGCAACTCGCCGATCAGTAATGCGGAAACGCAACCACAAGGCTCTGACAATTGCACCAATAGTCAAGGGTAAACCAACCACAGTTAGCCCAATTAAGAGATTGAGAATCAAATCTCCAATATGGGGGCCACCTTCATAATAAATTTCTTCACGAATACCCATTTATTACCTCAGCTTTTGCCAACAACTGCTCTAATTCTTGCAGAAATTGTTGGCTTACGCACTCAGATTCTGCTACCTTTGGCTTCACAATTACGACTAGCCGCCATCCTGGCACTAATTTAGGCATTAATTGATATAAAGCGGCTGCAATTTGCCTTTTAATGCGGTTGCGAACTACTGCTCTTTTACTAACTTTGGTGCTAATGGAAATACCAATTTTGGTACTGGCTAAGTTTTCACAACCAGTTTTTTGCCTAGTTGTTTGTATGGTCATAGTAGCAGAATCCCCAGAATTTTCTCTTAACCGCGATGGTTTTAAAGCTCTCAAAGTGAAATGAGAGCTATGACACCGAATTCCTTCCCGGAAAACTGCCTGGAAATCCTTGCGGGACTTTAATCTATATGCTTTGGGCAAAGGCACAATGGCTCTATATGGCTGAATGCACCCTAAACGCTCAAACGATGACGACCTTTTTGTCTTCTAGCTCTGATTACTCTTCTGCCAGTTGGGGTCTGCATTCTAGCGCGAAAACCTGAAGTTCTCTTTCTCTTACGACAAGTACCACCTAATGTTCTTTGCATTTCTTTCTCCTCTGAGACGATGTTTAGAAAAAGTCACAATCTGTAATCTTACCACTTTACGAGCGATAAAAACATATTTCTGGATGGAGTTATCAATTGTCAGTGGTCAGTTATCAGTGGAAGAAGGCAAGAGACAAGAGAAAATAACTTCCTTATTCCCCTATACCCTACACCCCACACCCTACACCCCACACCCTACACCCTCCTTCTTCCCTGTTCCCTGTTCCCTATTAAGAAATACTGATAATCCAAGTACCGAGATAACGTAGTAGTGGTACTTCTCCGGGAGAGAGAACTTGGCAGTTAAAATAGTAAATTCCCCCAAAGGTGGGATTCTGTACGTTAGATAGCACTACTTCAACGTTGCTACCTGCTGGTACTGGTTCTTCAGGAAATATCTCAATTACCCTTCCTTCCTGATCCCATTTCACCTCGCTCAGAGGAACTTTTTTCCCTTTGACTCTGACTTCCACTTTTTTGGTGTCAAAGCTGCCTGTGTAATATTTAGGGTAGGTAATGGCGAATTGCGCCACTGCCAGTTTCATTTTTTTTGCGGGTAGTCTGAGTATATATCTATCTGTAGAAGCGGTTTGTCCACCAAAATCTAACCGAAAGGGTAATTGATTTTCTCCTTTAACCCCGCTGAATAGTGTTAAACCTGGTAAGCTTTGCGCCAAAGTTGCAGCGGGAATAGCCGTCAATAAACAACCAGTCACAGCTAGAGCAGAAAATAAACGTCGCATAGTTAGGCTACCTCTAAATAAATATTATGTCTGTAAACTTAAGTAACTGTCTCGTTAGTATTCGTAACTAAACTTTACTACTTTATGCTTGACAATAGACGAAAAATCAACATAAAAGTGCCTTAGATATCAAAAACTAAGGGTGTAGGGTGTGGGGTGTAGGGTGTGGGGTTTGGGAGGTAGAGGCAGAAACTTAATTTTATCTCCTGAGTGTTTTATATTTAATGATGCCAATGAGGTTTATTTACTTAAACATTTCTGCTTATATATACATGTTGAGAAACTGTTGAGAAATATAGAATTAATTTCATAAAATTTGAAATATAACTTTGGTGATCGCCTGTTAAATTGCGATAAATTGGTTAGACTTAAACTTTCCAATTGGCATTACTAAGATGAATAACCTGCTAAAAAGCTAACAATTAATTGAAAAAAATAGCAAATTGACGGAATTTAACAAAAATTCCCTGATGCCAACAAAGAATAACAAACTTTATCAATCCCGAAAATAATCTGAAGACATAGATATAACCTCAGAAAAACACCATAAGATGTGCAGTAAGTAAATTAGTTTGCAAGTATCTGAGTGTGGTACATACTTTGGAAATAGCAGAGTCACGCTTGGCTTGGAGAACAATCAGAGTGGAACATACAGAATTCAAAGTTCAATCTACTAAAAGAAATTCAGGACTGAGATTACCCGCTTCTATTCCGTGAGTAGGTAAAATCCTTCAAGAGAAAAATTCCATAGTGAGTAGATATGTAGGTATTTATCTTCAGGAGATTTCATGAAAATAGCAGTTGCTAAAGAAATAGAAGTTTGTGAACGCCGTGTGTCATTAATTCCTGACACAGTAGCTAAATTAGTCAAACAGGGGTTAGAAATTTTTGTAGAAACTGGGGCGGGAGAAAAAGCATTTTTTACTGATGCTGACTATGAAGCAGCAGGGGCGAAAATTGTTAGTGATGCTGCCACATTATGGGGTGAAGCTGATATATTGCTCAAAGTCAGTCCTCCCCAAGAAAGAGAAGATGGACGTTCAGAAATTGATTTGCTTAAACCCGGTTCTGTATTAATTAGCTTTCTTAATCCTTTAGGTAATCCGCAAATAGCGCAAAAATTAGCACAACGGCAAATTACAGCTTTAAGTATGGAATTGATCCCCCGTACTACCAGAGCGCAAAGCATGGATGCCTTATCTTCCCAAGCATCTTTAGCAGGGTATAAAACCGTACTATTAGCAGCAGCAGCATTACCAAAATATTTTCCCATGTTAACCACTGCGGCGGGAACAATTGCTCCAGCTAAAGTATTTATTATGGGTGCAGGAGTTGCGGGTTTACAGGCGATCGCCACAGCCCGTAGACTAGGTGCAGTAGTAGAAGCCTTTGATATTCGTCCAGCCGTTAAAGAAGAAGTGCAAAGCTTAGGGGCGAAATTTGTCGAAGTTAAACTAGAAGAAGAAACCGTTGCAGCAGGTGGTTACGCAAAGGAAATATCAGAAGACAGTAAAAAGCGTACTCAAGAATTAGTAGCAGAACACGTTAAAAACTCTGATGTCGTAATTACCACAGCCCAAGTACCAGGCAGAAAAGCCCCCATCTTGGTGACAGAAGAGATGGTAAAAGCCATGAAACCCGGTTCTGTAATTGTAGACTTAGCCGCAGAACAGGGTGGAAATTGTGCTTGTACTGAACCAGGTAAAGACATAGTGTGGAACGGTGTAACGATTATTGGACCAATTAATTTACCTTCATCTATGCCAGTACACGCTAGTCAATTGTATGCGAAGAATGTAACTTCATTAATGCAATTGTTGATTAAGGATAAGGCGTTACAAATCAATTTTGCTGATGACATTGTTGATGCTGCTTGTGTTACTCATGGTGGGGAAATTAGAAACCAACGAGTTAAGGATGCTTTGCAAGCGGTAGCGGTTTAGTTTGTAGAAATACTTTCAGAAAATGAACCACGAAGACACGAAGGACACGAAGAAAAGAGAGTTTGAGAGAGATTTTGCGTGAGTCATGTAAATTTTTTCTTTGCGTCTTTGCGTGAGCTTTATTCCTCAATCTAAAAATGACATGACAGAAACTTTACTAGCTGCTTTATTTGTTCTTGTTTTAGCCTCTTTTATAGGCTTTGAAGTAATTAACAAAGTTCCTCCCACACTTCACACTCCTTTAATGTCCGGTTCAAATGCCATTTCCGGTATTTCGGTAATTGGTGCAATTTTGGCTGCGGGAGAGAGAAACACCAATTTATCAGTAATTTTGGGTTTAATTGCGGTGATATTGGCAATGGTTAACGTTGTCGGTGGTTTTTTAGTAACTGACAGAATGTTGCAAATGTTTAAAAAGAAGGAAGTTAAAGCATGAACGGTTTTATACCAACTGGGATTCAGCTAACTTATTTAGTGGCTGCATCATTATTTATTCTCGGTTTGAAAAAACTCGGTTCTCCTGCAACTGCTAGAAACGGTAATCTTGTCGCTGCGGTGGGGATGTTATTGGCAATTATCGCCACATTACTGGATCAGCACGTATTAAATTACGAGATGATTTTGGTAGGTTTAGCCATTGGTTCAGTTATTGGTGCTGTTGTAGCTTACAAAGTGCAAATGACGGAAATGCCCCAAATGGTGGGTTTACTCAACGGTTTGGGGGGAGCATCTTCCGCACTTATCGCTGTGGCTGAATTTTGGCGGTTATTAGGCAGTTCACAACCTATCCCCCTCGATGTCAACATATCTATGTTATTGGATGTGTTAATCGGTGGTGTGACTTTAACCGGTAGTTTTCTCGCTTTTGCCAAATTGCAAGGTTTAGTTAGTGGTACTCCTATTACCTTTCCTTTGCAGCAACCTTTTAACCTGATGCTGTTGGGTTCATATCTAGCCGGAAGTGCCTATTTAATCATGTCACCGGATAGTCTACCCATCTTTTTAGCGGTGGTGGCTGTTTCTTTGGTGTTGGGTGTAATGTTTGTACTGCCCATTGGTGGCGGTGATATGCCGGTTGTCATCTCCCTGTTGAACTCTCTATCAGGTGTGGCTGCGGCGGCTGCGGGTTTTGTGGTGATGAACAATATGTTAATCATCGCCGGTGCTTTGGTGGGTGCGTCGGGTATCATCCTTACCGAAATTATGTGTAAGGCCATGAACCGGTCATTATTCAGCGTCCTATTTAGTGCCTTTGGTTCAGTTTCTACCGCTACTGGTGGTGCTGCTGCTGGTGCAAGTAATCAAACTGTTCGCAGTATAGATCCCGAAGAAGGGGCGATGATGTTGGGTTATGCCCGTTCTGTGGTGATTGTCCCAGGATACGGTATGGCGGTTGCTCAAGCACAGCATAGCGTTCGCGAGTTGGCTGATCAATTAGAACGTATGGGTGTGGATGTGAAATATGCGATACATCCAGTTGCGGGGAGAATGCCGGGACACATGAATGTATTATTGGCGGAAGCTAATGTGGCTTATACGCAGTTGTATGATATGGAGGATATTAATCCCCAGTTTGAACAGGCTGATGTGGCGTTGGTGATTGGTGCTAATGATGTGGTCAATCCGGCGGCGCGTAGTGATAAGAATAGTCCTATTTATGGGATGCCGATTTTGGAAGTTGATCGGGCAAAGCAAACTATTGTGATTAAGCGCGGTATGAGTGCTGGTTTTGCTGGTGTGGATAATGAGTTGTTTTATAAGGATAAGACGACGATGTTGTTTGGTAGTGCTAAGGATATGGTGGCTAAGTTGGTGAGTGAGGTGAAGCAGCTTTAATAAACCACGAAGGCACGAAGGAAGAAATTTAATTATTTTTTAGGGTGTGTTTTATTACTACACCCTTTCTTTTTTCTCACGCAAAGACGCAAAGAAGAATAAAGTTTATTTACTGTAATTTGGATAATTTAGGAAAATTTTCAGGTAGTCCAACTGCATCGTGAAAATAAGATTGATCAGAAATCATCTTTTCCATATTCTTAAAACAATCTTGAACTACAGACTCTTCATCAGAATATAATTGACCTATTTTTCGAGCAACATCATAACTAATTGATTTGTCGCCACCCCAACAGACAGGTATTGCCCAATCATCAAATCCATCTGCTTGAGCTTTGATATAAGCATTATAAAGATCAGGCATTTCATCTTTATATTCTTCCATTTTATCTATATTAATAAACCATAAACTAATCATATAGTCATCGAATTGACTGATAAATGAAGGCTCATAATCGCCAAATTCATCCCAATCTTTAGAAAAATCTAAATCTTCCCACCATAGCACATGACATTTTCTATAGAAAGTTTGTATTTCATCTGTTTCATAAATATCATCATCTTCATTTTCATATTCTTCATCTTCATCATCGAAACAATTAATTTTAGGTTTAACTACTCCTTCAGGTTTTATCCAAATTGTTGACAGATAATAATTATAAGCAAAAATATCACATGGAGTCACAGCTTCAAAACAAACTAATGCTCCTATATATTCCTCACATAATTTTGCAAATAGTCCTTCTTCGCTAGGAAGGAAACGCTCTTCCCACTGTAGACCATAACGCCCATAACCCTCTGAATCGAAGAAAATAGAATTACCTTTGATTTCTAAGTTATGAACCGACGTTGTTTCTCCCTCGGCTACAATTTGCAAAATTAAATCTTTTACTTTTTCCGGTTCAGTAGTAACAACTTCTGCTCTAGACCATAAACTATAACCCATATTACCTCTGTTGAGCTTTGTCTATTTGACTACATAAAACAAATATACTATAATAGTTATTACTCGTCAAGACTAATTCTCTAAGGAGAATCACATAATTATGGCCAGTCAGCAATTTTTAGATGATGAACTTTTACAAAGAAGAATTGAGAAATTTTATGGATATGGTAATTATGAAGGAAAATATTGGTTTGTTGGTATGGAAGAAGCAGGAGGGGAAACTTTTGCGGATATTAATTGCAGAATGAATACATGGGCAAAAAGAGAACATCAAGAAATAGACGATATTGCAGAATATGAGCAAGATAGAGGATGGTGGGACGAGAAAATACAAAATACATGGAAAGGATTAATTAGAATTACATTAAGTGCTAATGGAAAAGATAATATTGATGTACAAGATGTAAAGAAATATCAGTTTTGTGAACTAGGCAGAAAAAACAAGGAAACTTGTTTATTAGAATTATTGCCTTTACCTTCCCCATCTATTGATGATTGGATATATGCTAAACATTCTCAACTCCCTTTTTTATCTGATAGAGAAACTTATAAAAACTATTGTATTGAGAACCGAATTAATCATATTAGTCAAAGAATCAAAGAACATAAACCTAAAGCCGTCGTTTTTTACGGTATGAAATATGAAGATTCTTGGCGGAAAATAGCAAATGTTGAGTTTACAAAAATTGAGTTTTCCCAAACAGAAGATTCAAAAAAACATTATTTCTTTATTGGTAAAAATAACCATACTATATTTGTGATGGTTAAACATTCTGTAGCTTTTGGTGTAACCAATGACTACTTTCACTATATTGGTAAATCAATAGTTGCTAAACTAGCGGAATAATGCTTTTAGCTCTTTCTTCTCTTCTTCCTTCGCGCTCTTCGCGTCTTCGTGGTTCGTTAAAAAAGGATGTTGGGGAGTTGAGGGGTGCGATAGCGAAGCGCGACCTAGGAATCGCATAGCTGATGACTATAGCTATTCTTCTTCTGCTAAAATCTGTGAAATATCCCGTGCAGAATGAATTAACCGAACAATTTCAATATACTCATCCCCTTCTAAATAAAAAATTAGATGCTTTTCAAATCCTCTAACTCCCCACTTCCGCAAACCAACTAAACGCGGATTTTTAACATTATAAACACTACCAATACCAGGTAGTCGTGCTAATTGTGAAAAAGTCTGCCTCATAGCATCAAAAAAACTCAATGCTGCATCAAAATTACTGTCAGCAATATAAGCAAACTGTTCATCAAGGTCAACACTAGCCTTTGGTCTAATTACAATTCGTCTAGTCATTGCTATTACTTGCGGAGTCTCTCCAGAAGCTGAGTGCGTTTTTGTTGCCACCACTCATCCGTAATTTCAATCGCTTCACCACTATCTAAGCCTTCTAATAGCAATGTTTCTAGTCGGGCTTGTGCCACTTTTTCTAAATCTTGACGAATCAAATGTCGAATATATTCGCTTGTGGTACTGTAGCCACATTTTGCAACCTGTTCATTGATAAAGTCGCGCATGGAATCGGGAAGAGAAATATTTACTGTAGTCATAGCTAATAAGTCTTGATATTTCTGATTCTTTAATTATGGCAAATATTGTCAATTTTTGTCAAATGTTTTGTAGGGATGTGGATGCGATAGCGAAGAGCGACCTAGGAATCGCTGTTTGGGGGGTTGAGGAGGTGCGATCGCTGTTTGGGGGGTTGAGGAAGTGCGATTGCTGTTTACTAAATCTCCCAATCTTCTAATTTTAAATTATCAATCCTACTAAATTCTCTAGTATTGTGAGTAATTAAAGTCAAATTATTAGCTATAGCAATAGCAGCAATATGTAAATCATTATTTCCTATAGGAGTACCTTTAGCAGCCAATTTACTACGAATTTCACCATAAAATACAGCACATTCATCATCAAACTTCAAAGAAATAAAACGATTTAAAAATTCCTGCTGCTTTTGTAGAGTTTTCGCAGAATTATTTGTTCTCATTGCACCATAAAATAACTCAGCCTTCACAATAGAACAAACTACTATATCTATATCGGATAAATCTTGAAGACGCTGAATAATCTTTTCTGATCTTTGATTAAGATATTGAATACAAACATTACTATCTAACAAATATTTCATGAGTTTGTATTCTTAACAATTAATCATTTCTTCTAAACTATCATCTAAGCTATCATCAATTCCTAAATCATCCATAATAATTGGATCATCAGCACAACTTCCTGCGGTTTGATTAATAAATTCTTGCCAGTCTAATTTGTGTTTTTCTGTAGTTATCAAAGTTGTTGGTTTATTGATCACGTTTTGACGAAATAAACGGACAATTTCCAATATTTCTGGTTTATATTCTTCTGGAGTTTGGGCAATTTCTAATAATAAATCATTCCAGGGTGTAGTTGCGGATGTTTCTGCGATGAGTTGGAGATTATTAATCATAAAATACGAGAGTTAATTATTCTGGCATATGATTTAGTATATCAAAAACTTAGGCAAATATTAGATTGAAGCAGATATATTAGGAAAAATTGCGTTAAAGTTCGCGGTAGCGTCTCGTAGAGATAGCTTACGGAAGGTATCGCTTTTGGGGGAGTTGAAGGGGTGCGATAGCGAAGCTGACCGAAGGTATCACTGTGCGGGGAAGTTGAAGGAAGTGCGATCATTTCCATAGGAATCGCTGTTTGGGGAGTTGAGGAAGTGCGATAGCGAAATTAATCTAAATCTTCCTGAGTCAAACCAGCATCTTTCAAAATACTTCTAAGTGTACCAGTAGGTAAATCACGATTACTATGAACAGGGATAGAAAGAATCACACTCATACCTTCCTTAACATAGATATGATGACTACCTGTAATCCTTTTTAGATTCCATCCATAGCGTTCAACAATCTTACACAGAGATTTACCAGAAACCGATTTCATAAAGATAACTCAATCAACTGTTTTTCTGGTTCAACTTCTTCTTGCTGACTAGCAACTTCTAACCAACCTTGAACAGCGTCTTTCAACATTTCTAATAAATGTTCATAACTTTCACCCCAGGTATGACATCCTGGTAAAGCCGGTACAGAACCACACCATACACCGTCTTCTTCCCAAATAATTGCTTTTATTTTCATAGCCAATTCCTTGAACTAGGGATATTTTATCGCAGGGGGAGTCAGACGTAACAGTTTAATAAAGATGAATAATCGCTTTTGGGGAGTTGAGGAAGTGCGATAGCGAAGCTGACCGAAGGTATCGCTGTTTGGGAAGTTGGAGGGAATGCGATCGCACACAATAACAAATATAATTAAACAGGGAAGAAATCAGCATCTAAGATTTCATCAACAGAAAAAGGACAATCTTGAGGAAAAATAGACAGAGGAAGTCCCGTCTCAAGAGATGCTTCCTTACGAGCGTGTTGGTAACAATTATCAAAAACTTCGATATAATAGCTTTTTAAACTAGGACTATCTAAAAATGCTTCTTGCAATCTTTGACGATGTTCATAGATTGTATATAGCCAGCTATTAGAGCGGTTTTGGGGTTGAAATTTGTATTTAAGAAGGTGCATAATCAGCACTCTAAGATTACTTCTTAAAGAATTTTTCTCACTTCTTCCCATACTTTCAATTTCTTCAATTAAATTTTCTAATTCTAATTCTGAAAACTGCTTATTCTTTAATAAAGAAGCGGTTTTTTCAATCCATAAATTATAATCTTCCGCATAAAGATTATCAGTTAATATCATAGATTGATGTGTCATAGTTTTCTCCTTGGTAAAGATTTAAATTAAACCCAAAACCCCAAAACCACATCCAAAGCAGTACGAATTTCTTCCCAATATTCAGTTTCTAAAATACCCACCAACCCCAAAACGCGACGATAATCTACAGAACGAATTTGAGCAACATCAATAAAACGATCCTGTTCTAATCCATTAGTTGCTGTTGCTTTGACATTGACAATATAGGGAGCTTGCTTACTTCCTGGTCGAAATGGCATCACAATTGTTAATAATCCATATTGATTCATAATATCATTTTGAACTATTAAACAAGCACGGATTTTTTGTGCTTCGGCTACCACAGTTGGATCAAGATTTACCCAGCGAACTTCTCCCCGTTTATAAGTTAAATTACCCTCTGGCATTAATACCATCTCCAACTACATTATCCCAAGCAGAAATATCATTTTGATATTCTAAATCTTTAGCATCTGCTTGCAGTGCAGCAATTATTTCTGCTTCTAAAATTTTGCGTCTTTGTTCTGCTAATAGTGCGTTAATATAGGCACTACGATTACCTTTTGCTTGTTGATCAATAAATTGGAGAATGTCTTCTTCTAAAGTAATTGTGACTTTCATCATTATGTATGACTCATTCATCTTACCAATCAATCATACCATTTTTTTGACAATTTGCAAATACTCTGTGTCTGGAGTAGTATGACTACGGCACGCTACGCGAACGTAAAAAAAAGGATGCTGGGAAGTTGAGGGGATGCGATAGCGAAGCGCTCCGTAGGAATAGCTCAAAAACTTAAATTTTGTACAATTTGCTAAAAACAGACAAATAATCTATAATCATATTTAACCCTATAAATTTTGTGAGGCGCTATGTCTGTCATCAGTGCAAGTGAAGCGCGGGCTAATTTTCCTGATATTATGAACCGTGCAGAATATCGTGGAGAAAGAATATTAATACAACGTCATGGTAAACCTGCGGTAGCGATAATTAGCATTGAAGATTTAAAACTACTAGAAGCAATAGAAGATGCAATAGATTCTGCTAAATTGCGACGTGCAATCGAAGAAAACGAAGGATTTACTAACATAGAAGAAATAATAGCAAAACGCCCCAATGAGTGAACGATATACATTGAGGATTGCTAAAACTGCGGAAAAAGATTTATTAGACTTACAACCAAAACAATATAAACAAGTTGTTTCTAAAATACTATCACTCCAGGGTAATCCTCGTCCTCAAGACTATGCAGCATTAAAAGGTTATCAAGGTGGATATCGTTTAGATCAAGGTGAATATAGAAGTTTGTACACCATTGATGATGATAATAAATTAGTTGATGTTTTTCGCGTTGGTAAACTTAATGATGATGAAGTTTATAAAAACTTGTAACTTCGTTTAGTGATGCGTTAGCGTAGCTTACCGTATCCCTTACGGGAGTCGAAGACATAGGTAGGGTTTGCTGTTCGCGTAGCGTGCCGTTAGGCATAAAAGTCTTCTCGTGGGGGCAGGCAAGAGGCAAGAGGCAAGAGGCAAGAGGAAAGGGCTATCTGTTAGCAACAAATTTTTGAGATTATGTATAAATGTTCATAATTTAATGTTCATAACTTTCACTCTAGGTATGACATCAAACTTTACCTAGTAAATTGCCTTAATAAATAGATGTTTCTGTTACCAAATGCTGTAAAGGTTGATCCCAATTTTCTACCGGAAGTTGAGATAAATAAGCAAAATCAAATACAATTCCTATTGTTGGCTTTGTTGCCCAAACAGGAGAAGTGAGTAAGCGATCGTAATATCCACCACCATAGCCAAGGCGGTATTTTTGTTGATCACAAGCTACACTGGGGACGAGAATTAAATCTACTTCATCAGCATTGATAATAGGCGCTTCTGGATGAGGTTCAGCAATGCCATAATTGCCGATTTGCAGCTTATCATCAGGTTGCCATAGATGCCAGGACATTGATTTACCAACACAACGGGGAAATCCCCAACGGCATTGAGAATCTTTGAAAAGTGGACTAATATCAGGTTCTTGACGGAAACTGAAATAGGCCAGGATGGTGGATGCTTGGGTAAACAGAACCGATGATTGGAGTTGGGAAGAAATGCGATCGCTCTTTTCTCTCCACTCTTGAACAGTCATAGATTGTCGAGTTCTCAGCAATCTGCGTCGGAGTTCTGTCTTATTGATCGATGAATCTATTTTTAGCAATGTGTAAGCAGGTGACAGGTGACAGGTGACAGGTGACAGTTGATATCGTTGCTATATCAGAGTCAGATCCTTGATTATGGTATTCCCAGTCAGAGACTGGGAACGAAAATTAAACCCCTACATTTTTAACTATGCAGCGTTTTTACGCCACCAATCAATAGTATTTTTTAAACCTTCTTGAAAGCTGACTTGAGCCGTAAATCCAAAAGCTTCTTTAGCTTTTTCCGTATCTAAACAACGTCTTGGTTGTCCGTTGGGTTTGTCGGTTTCCCAAACAACTTCCCCTTCATACTCCATCAACTCACAAATCAGATTAATCAAATCCTTGATAGAAATTTCATAACCTGTACCCAAATTAATAGGTTCAGAGTCGTTGTAGAATTGAGTACCCATGACAATACCCCGTGCAGCATCTGTGGAATACAGAAACTCGCGGGTAGGAGAACCATCACCCCAAACAGGAAGTTGCTTTTCTCCCTTGACTTGTGCTTCGTGAACTTTGCGAATCAAAGCTGGAATCACATGGGAACTTCTGGGGTCAAAATTATCTTCAGGCCCATATAAATTGACCGGGAGTAGGTAAATCCCATTAAAGCCATACTGCTGACGGTAAGATTGCAACTGCACTAAAAGCGCCTTCTTGGCTACTCCATAAGGTGCGTTGGTTTCTTCTGGATAGCCATTCCACAGGTCTTCTTCTTTAAAGGGAACAGGGGTAAATTTGGGATAAGCACAGATAGTACCAACGCAGACAAACTTTTCTAAACCCACTTGATAGGCAGCATGAATTAGCTGGGTTCCCATGATCAAGTTATCGTAGAACAACTCTCCGGGTTTTTCGCGGTTTAGACCAATACCACCGACATGAGCAGCTAAGTGAATGACAATATCCTGTTGGTCAACAGCACGTTGGCAATTTTCCCAAACTCGTAAATCACAATCACGCGATCGCGTTACTGTAATCTTCTCATGGTCAGCCCCAGCTTTGCAAAGTTGATCAATCACTTGACGACCTAAAAACCCTGCTCCACCAGTGACAAGAATGCGTTTATTGTTTAGTTCTAAGGCAGTCATTCGATTTTAGATTTTAGATTTTAGATTTTGGATTGATGCAGTTCAAAATGGATAATGTACAATGGACAATTGACAATTACCTCTGCCTAAAAGCGAGAGGATTGAGAAATGGGACTTTTTTCTTTTTTCCCCTTTGAAAGGGGTGGTTTTAAACCTGGAATAAAACAATTGTCAATTATCAATTGTCAATTATCAATTGATAAATCTGGAGTTTTTCCATCAAGGAACGATTTACTCATATATCCTTGATGGTAGTTATTAAAAATGGAGAGCGCCCAGTTCCTGACGAATAGTAGCAATATCTTGAGGTTGTTGTGAACCATTGCCATTGGGTGAAGTGTGACCTAGTGCCTGTAAATCAGCTTCCACCATCAAGGCTACAAGTTCTTTAAATGTGACTGAAGGTTGCCAACCTAACTTCTGCTGTGCCTTTGTCGGATCACCAATTAACAAATCTACTTCCGCAGGACGCAAATAACGTTCGTCAAACTGGACATAATTTTCCCAGTTGAGATTGACATAACTAAATGCCAATTCCAGGAACTCCCGTACTGAGTGAGTTTCGCCTGTTGCAATTACATAATCATCAGGCTGGTCTTGTTGTAACATCAGCCACATAGCTCTGACATAATCTTTGGCATAACCCCAGTCCCGCTTGGCATCTAAATTGCCCATGTATATATTTTTTTGCTTACCAGCTACAATACGGGCAACCGCTCTAGTGATTTTACGGGTGACAAAAGTTTCACCACGTCGAGGAGATTCGTGGTTAAAAAGAATACCATTACAAGCAAACAAATTGTAGGATTCTCGATAATTTACTGTTTGCCAGTGGGCATAAACCTTAGCACAAGCGTAGGGACTACGGGGATAAAAGGGTGTGGTTTCACTTTGAGGGACTGCTTGTACTAAACCATACATTTCCGAAGAACCTGCTTGGTAGAAACGTACTTGAATCCCTGTACGTTGCTGGTAGTCACGGATAGCTTCTAATAAACGGAGAGTTCCCATACCTACAGCATCTACTGTATATTCTGGGGAGTCAAAGCTAACTCTGACATGGGATTGAGCGCCTAGGTTATAAATTTCTGTAGGCTTGACTTCTTCTAAAATCCGGCGCAATGTAGTACCGTCTGTCAAGTCACCATAATGAAGTAATAATTTTACCCCTTCTTTGTGGGGATCTTCGTATATATGATCAATGCGGTCAGTGTTAAAGGTAGAAGTACGGCGAATAATTCCATGAACTTCATAACCTTGTGCTAGCAAAAATTCACTTAGATAAGAACCATCTTGACCAGTGATACCAGTAATCAACGCTCGTTTTTGTTGCGTCATGCCCAATTATTCCTTGATTTTGATGTTGTAAAATTTACAGAGTATATCAGACAAATCAGCAAGTCATTGCTAAAATTGCCTGATGTTAAACATACAAGTCTTAGTTGCTATTAAAGCTTAAATGTAAACCAATATACTCAATAAAAAAGACTTTAACAAGTCAGTTTCTCATTATCTCAATCAAAATTCTTAGTATAATTTGATAATTCTTCCTATCTTTGCCAAAATTTGATGAATTATTGATTTTTATAAAGATTTAATAAAATTAATAGCAAGAATAGCAAAATGCAGGAGTCAGTAGAGAGGGGAAGGGAAAGAAAAAACTTAATTCTTCCTCCTGAACTCCTGAACTCCTGAACTCCTTTAATATGCCCCGTTATTTTTAGGCATGATGACTACATTAATGGTTTTCAAGATAATCCACAAATCTAACCAAAGATTCCTAAATTTGACATAATGGAGGTCAATTTGAACTCTCCGGGGATAAGGAATATCATTACGCCCAGATACTTGCCATAATCCAGTAATTCCCGGACGGATGGTTAAAATCTGATCGATGTGAACCCCATATTTTGGTAATTCTTCCACTACTAAGGGACGAGGACCCACCACACTCATATCCCCTGTTAAAACGTTCCAAAATTGGGGAAATTCATCTAAGCTAGTAATTCTCAGGAAGTGACCAATCTTAGTAATTCGGGGGTCTTGTTTGAGCTTAAAAGTGCTGGTAAATTCCTGGCGCAACTCTGGGGATGTTTCCATGATTTGGGCGAGTATTTCATCCGCATTAGTCACCATTGTACGGAATTTAATACATTTAAAGCGACGATAGTTTTTACCAACCCGTTCTTGCACATAGAAAATTGGACCTTTGGAACTGACAGCAATCAGTAAGGCCAAAATTATGTATATGGGAAAAAACAAGATCAAAACTGACAGCGAAAATGCTATATCAAACAGTCGTTTGGCAAACTCTCCGTTTAAACCCTGAAAAGACAAACCTCTAGGTTGTACCTTGGGCGGTTTAGCTTTTTGTCCACGTTTGGCTAAAGTATGCGTCGAAGCACTAGCATCTTTACGTGGGTATCGCTTGCCGGAGAGGAGTGAGCTCTGGGCAGTCATCATACTCCTTAATAATCCACACCACACATAGTCCCGATCTTAAAGCTAAAAGGCAGTGATTCTGGGGTAAAATTCCCAAAAGCCTAGAAAAGAAATGCAAAAATCCTGAAGATTACTTCAGGGAAGGAGTTTTTTCTTGACACTGGTTAAGAAAATCTAGATAGCGATTTGCAAACACTTGTCGAGAAAATTGAGTTGAGTGTAACCTTATATACTCATATTTAAAAAAATCCTGATAGGCTTCAAACTTTTCTACTGTATCTACTAAAGCTGTTATTGTTTGTTCTGAAAAGAATATACCTGTTCCTGTTTCCGTACAAGTGCGAATATCTCGCACAGTTTCTAATGCACCTCCTGCACCGTAAGCAATGACTGGAGTACCACAAGCTTGTGCTTCTACTAAAGCTATACCAAAATCCTCACAGGCTGCATAAACAAATGCTTTTGCGCGAGCCATATATGTTTTGACCACATCCTCTGGTTGCCATCCCAGAATTTGAATATGAGGATTTGCTATCTCTTGCAGCTGTTTCATTAAAGGTCCTGTACCAATCACCACTAATGGTCGTTTTAGCTGATTGAAAGCCTGAACAATCAAGGATACTTGTTTGTAGCTAACTAATCGGGAAACGATGAGATAAAAATCATCTTTGTCAGCAGAAAAGGGGCAGTTTTCGACATTTACTGGTGGGTAAATAACTTTTGCTTCTCGTCGATAGCAACGCCAAATTCTGCGGGCTGTATGCCCAGAATTGGCAATGAAGTAATCAACGCGATTGGCAGTCAATACATCCCATTGACGTAGACTATGCAACAAATATCTTGTTAGCCATCCAATCCCACCTTTTCCTAGTTTGCTTTGGTCAAGATAATCAAAGGTCAAGTCCCAAGCATAACGCATTGGACTGTGACAATAACAAATATGCAGCTGATCAGGGGTTGTCAAGATGCCTTTGGCTACAGCATGGGATGAAGACAGAATTACGTCATATTGCCGCAAATCTAATTGTTCGATCGCTAATGGTAACAAAGGCAAATATTTTTGTATACCTTGGCGGGCGAATGGTAAGTGCTGGAGAAAGGTTTTACCAATCTGACGTTTGTATAAGTAACTTTTAGGATTGCTGGATTCAAAGTCAATCAGGGCATATAAATCAGCATCAACGTGATCTAATATCTCCTTGACAACGAGTTCTGAACCGCCGGTGGCTTTAGGTGTTAGCCACTCATGAACCAAAGCATATTTTAAAGGCACAGCGAATACCAATTAAAAATTCAAAATTCAAAATGGGTGGGCATGGGGCATTGGTAAAAATATTCTCCCCCTGCTTCCCCTGCCTCCCCTGCTTCCTTTCTTCTTCACTGTCACCTGTCACCTGTCACCTGTCACCTATAACCTGATAACCTCAAAGACAGGGGTGATTTTGCCACCCAAGTTACTGAGGAATGGGGATTTTATGCGTATTCTGGTTATTGGTGGAACTCGGTTCATTGGTGTCTACTTGACTCAACTGTTGGTGAAGGCTGGACACGAGGTGGTGTTGTTTAATCGTGGTAATCATCCAGCACCTGATGGGGTAGGACAAATTATAGGCGATCGCACTGACTCAGCCCAGCTTAAAGAAAAATTAGCACAAGAAGAGTTTGATGTCATTTTTGACAATAATGGTCGGGAACTTGCTGATACTCAACCGTTGGCGGAAATTTTCCAAGGACGGGTAAAACATTTTGTTTATATGAGTTCTGCGGGGGTATATCTAAAATCTGATCAAATGCCCCATTTTGAAGGTGATACTGTTGATCCGAAGAGTCGTCACAAGGGTAAGCATGAGACAGAAGCTTGCTTGCAACAGTTAGGAATTCCTTTTACTTCCATTCGTCCAACTTATATTTACGGACCCCAGAATTATAATCCTTTGGAAAGCTGGTTTTTTGATAGAATTGTCCGCGATCGCCCAATTCCTATTCCTGGAAATGGAATGCACATCACCCAATTAGGTCATGTGAAAGATTTAGCACAGGCGATGTTGCAGGTGATAGGGAATGAAAAGGCAATTGGACAGATTTATAATGTGTCAGGCGATCGCTTTGTGACTTTTGATGGTTTAGCCCGTGCTTGTGCTGTGGCTGCTGGTAAATCAGTCGATGAGATTAAAATTGTGCATTACGATCCGAAAAAGTTTGATTTTGGCAAACGTAAAGCCTTCCCCATGCGAGTGCAACATTTCTTTGCATCGGTAAATAAAGCGATGACAGAATTAAATTGGCAGCCTGAATATGATTTAATTTCTGGTTTGCAAGATTCTTTAAATAACGATTATTTAGCTAGTGGTGCAGATCAAACAGAGATAGATTTTTCTGTGGATGATGAAATTTTGAAAGCTGTGTAATCATTTATCAATGGACAATTGTCAGTTATCCATTGTCAATTGTCCATTGTCCATTGTCAATTATCTCTGTTCCCTTTAATTACAAATCATCAGGATTAATTCCCAACTCTCGCAATTTAGCAGCTAACTTATCAGCCCTTTGTCTTTCTTTTTCCACAGGTGTAGGAATCCAATTACCTGAGCTATCATACCAGCGTAACCATAAACGTTCAATTCCTTCAAAAGCACCTTGCCAAAGTCCCAAACCTAACTCTATTCCTGGCATCCAAACTTTACCAGAACTGACATCTATTTCTTCATAGCGATCAGCTACTAATTGAAATGCTTGCAATTTATCAGTGTAACGATCAAAAATAATATAGTAAGGAACTCTGACAATTCTTTCATAAACTTCCCATTTTGTGGGCGCTTGGTTCACTTCCCTTAAAGTTTTTCCTAAATCTTCCTTTTCTGTTTTTGGCGATAATAATTCTACCATGACAAGAGGAGCAATTATTTCTTGCCACATTACATAACTTAAGCGTAACTCTCGTTGATCAAAAAGACGAGAAACACCAACCACTGCAAACCAATCAGGTCTTTTATACCATAATGGATTACGAGTATCATAATAGAGGTTTAAATCACTAGCCACAAATACTTGATCTGCTGGATAATTAACAGGAGAAAAGGTATCTGTTAAAAGTCTAGGTTGTAAAAGATGAAATTCGCCATGCGAGACAGGATCCTCCAGGTACTCACGGGGGAGAGCATACATGCTCGGGAGGTTTTCTGGAGCTAGCAGAGGTGGATCTGTTTGATACATAATCATTATCCTTGGTAATTAGATATAATATAACAAGAGTATAAGGACGTAGGGGTTGAGAGGAAAAACTTAATTCTTTATTGTTCCTCCTGACTTACCGTGCTAAAAAATCCTTTGTTGTTGCGATACTAAATTAGCAAACTCGCGCAAAGTTTTTCCATACTTTTCTCCTGCAACAACAGAAAAATCATTATGATTGGCATTTTCAATCCACAAAGACAACTTGGGTGAACTTACAGCCGCAAACAATTTTTCACTATGTTCAAAAGGAATAATATCATCTAATTTGCCGTGCATCACCAACACCGGACATTTGACTTTTTTGATTTTATCCAAGTTATTGAATTTATCAAAAGGCAAAATCGGAAAAGGCACAACTACCCGAAAAGCAGAAGTAAATGTACTTTCAATAATTAAACCAGCTACGGGTTGTCGTGATGCTAAATCTACTGCTGAACCACCACCAACTGAACGCCCAAAAACTATTATTTGCTGTGGTTTAATATTTAATTTTTCAGTTAAATGCCTGTAAACAGTATTGATATCTTCATAGGCATGATTTTCTGTCGGTGTTCCCTGACTTGTACCATAACCCCGATAATCGTAAGCAAAGACGCTAAAACCTAAATTTCTTAGTTGTTCTAAAACTGGCTGAATATCTCCCAAGTCTTCCGCGTTTCCGTGAATATACAGAATTGTGTACTTAGCTGTAGGATTTGGTAAATGAACTGCGGAAAGTGGTTGATTGTCCTTGGTTTTTAGTTTAAGAGTGTCTTTTGTGTCTTGATAGCTAGATGGTTGGGGCAGAAAAATCATGCTATCTGCTCGAAAATATACGTAGACGGCAAAGAATACATAAATGAAAACCGCAGACTTGAGCATTCGTTTCCAGGTAATATCACCAATGAGCAGTTTTTTCAAACGTTGTTTATCCATGATTGATTAGACACGTTTTTCCTTGGTGAACTGGAATTTACCATCAACTAGGCTTTTATGCATATAGAATAGAAAGGCTGTATTGAAATAGCTATTCGGAGATAACCAATCATGTCCCGTCGTTGTGAACTCACTGGTAAAAAAGCCAATAATGCAATGGCAGTTTCTCACTCCCACCGTCGCACCAAGCGTTTACAACACGCTAATCTGCAAAGCAAGCGAGTTTGGTGGGCTGGAGGTAATCGCTGGGTAAGACTGAAACTTTCCACCAAAGCCATTAAAACCTTGGAAACAAAAGGTTTGGAAGCAATGGCCAAAGAAGCAGGCATTAATCTGAACCATTACTAAATTCTGCTAATCTGGAGGGGGAGTCTGATCCTATACTCCCTCGACTTAGATGATAAATTTTCTCATCCAAGTTATGCACATATAACAATATACTTCATCTCTCCAAAGAGATATTCACAGCTAACTTTATCAAAAAAATATATTATTAAGACTTTCCTTTAAAAAAAGCCACAGACAATCTAATGATACAGCAACCATCACTAAGACGAGCAACGCAGGGATTTCCAAGCAGGTATTAATTTGAGAGAGCATATTTTTTTGGCGTAGGATCAATACTTTTCACTGTAAAGATTTCATGAATTTTCATCCTATTTTGGCTAAAAATACATAAGTGAAATTTTTATTGTTTATACTGATATGCAAGTGCATTATTATAGTGGTTATACTGATGCACAAGCTGGTTGATTAGTGTTTATGATAATACTTGTACTGGTGCTGTATAGCTAAATTACAACGTATTAAATAAGCAGAAACAACCCAACTAGAGAATTAGGAAAAATTCAGATGAGTACATTAAACAAGTTAGGTAAATTGTTTTCTAAGAAGGCTTTGCGTTCTTTGGGCGCAGGTGTGGCGGTAGGTAGCATTATGTTGGGATTGGGTGCTTTTGCTAAACCTGCAAGTGCTGTCAACATAGCAGGGACTGAGTATGATGATGAAGATTTTGCAAATGCATTATTAGACTATTCTGGTTCTTTCACTACCCCAGGTGGAGATCTACAAACTGTAGTGACTGATCAAGATTTGACTACTTATGCTTTCTCCTTTACTCCTGGCGCATTTGTTAAATTAGGATTTGATACTCCAGTCATAAACGCTTCCGGAGCTGATATAGCTTTATATGACCTGGGGATTCCTGATACATTCCAAGTGAGCCTAGACGGTGTTAATTACCTGTCTTATGAGAGCTTTGATACAGGCTATGATACCGAAAATCCAACCTATGATGTCAATGTAGCTACCGTAGACCTAAGTGACTTTGGACTTGATTTAAACGAGACCATAAATGAAATATTCATTAAGCTAGACACTGTCAGCGCAGATGAAACAGTTCCTTCACTGGCTTTAGTAGCAGCTATCAGAAAAGTTCCTGAGCCTTCTGCTATGTTTGGTTTACTAGCAACTGCTGGATTTTTAGCTTGTCAGCGTAAATTAAAGCTCTCAAAGAGAAATTAGAATCATCATCCCTGAGAAATCCTCAAAAACCAATGGATATCTAGTATCACATTGTGGCAAAATGAAGAAAATTTCCATTGAAAAACGGTAGAGCATTATTTTTCGTTCTACTGTTTTTTTGTGTATCAATTTTTATTGATAGCACTTATATTAAGTGCGGCTAATTACTGATAATAACTTTCTTCCTCTTACATCTCGTCTATTCCCTGCCCTTACAGAGTTTAAAATTGGATGACTATAAAGGCTCATGAATACCAACAGCGGCAAAAGGATAAAATATCCTTTTGGGTAATATAACGTAGATGAGATAAGACACTAGCTAAAAATAATTAAGAAGATTTATTCTCCAGACTTTACTCAAACTTCAAAATCCAGTACAGCCACTGAAACAAGTAACAGTATTATAGGGTATGCTAGGAATAAATCAATACTTGCGTCTTTGTGTTCTCATCACACTCTCATATAGCCTTAAATCACTAAAGCTAACTAGATACTGGGATAGAATATCTTATGAAGCAATTGATAATCTATAAAAACTTTCCTAAATCAGTATAAAAGCATAAACTGACTTATCTGCAATCAAGCATTGATTTATATATCTTCGTTGTCAACCAATTAACTATACCCTGAAAAATTATGAAGACCAGATTAAAAATGGCTTTGCTGCTCCACTCTGGCGAATCAGGATTCGCTATTGTAATTGCGGTATCACTAGGACTGATTATGGTTTTAGTAGGGTTAGCTATGACTCTGCGCTCTCAAGGAGATCAAATAGTAGCCTCAACCCAAAAAGTAACAGAACGCTCATTAGCAGCAGCTGAAAAAGGCGTGAGTTATTATCAGCAATTTCTCAACGCTAATCGGTTGCTTGCCACATATCCAGATTGTGCCAATAAAGTGCGTAACGGTGTCAACGAATCTTGTGGTGATCCAGTAAATACCACTAACACTTCTCAAATGAGTTGGTCTAATGCTAATGAGGCAAATGTAAAGATTCCAGGACTGGTAGCTGGTTGTAGTAGTGGTACAAGTACAAGTACTATACAAGACACATTTGCAAGCACGAATTGGAAATCGGTAGACTCAACGGACAGTACGAAGGGACAATTCAGACTTGTTAGCTACAAATATACTGGCACTCCAGGAGGTCTTTCTTCTGACCCCACTGTACAAATTTTAGGAAGAGGTATCTTAACTATTGAGGGTAGGATCACTAATCCGTCAGCAAGCAACGCCGCTAATAAGTCGATTAGTAGACTACAAGTAAATATTCCTGTCAGAAAACCTAACGTAAATAATATTCCCGTACCAGGAGTGTGGGTTGGTGCTGCTGCATCGGAAGATCCTAATGGTACAGGTGGCAACACAATTCAAGGTAATGTTTTATTAAACAATTGTGATGTCGATCTTACCACCATAAATATCACTGGTAATTACACGAAAAACAAGACAGAAATACAGATGCCAGATGTACCAGCAAGACCATTAACAGGTGTGATTAACTTAGGAACAATCAGTAGTTCAACAGCAGGTACAACATCGGCTGGTGGTCGCACTATTCTGACTCTTCCACGTACAACTAGCCCAACAATTGACGCTACTACAACTTTCCAATCAGCAGCTACTTATGTATATTCAGTTGATAGTATTGATCAGAATACAACGTTAAATATTACACCAGGAAATAGGGTGGTTATATTTTTGACAGGCAGTATAAATGCTAATAATGTGACTATTACACACGACTGTTCAACAGTGGCGGCGGGTCTGACTTGTCAACCTATCAATTTTAGAATTTATGGAGAGGATACATCAGGAAATGGAAAAATATGTCTCAATGGCGGTAACTATATAGATGCTTTTATCCTAGCACCTAAATATATGGTGGGGGTACAAGGTGGAGGTTCTGATGGAGGAGTCAACGGTGCAGTTTGGGCAAATGTCTGGGGAAATAATGGCAGTAGCGTAAGTAGTACTACTGATGGTGGCGCTAGTTGTGGCTCTAATACTAGTAACGTAGTTGTCAGACAAAGTGTTGTATGGGATGAATCAAGTGGTTTAGCACCAAAATACATGAAACCTACTCTTGATCCTATAACTGGATGGCAACGGTCAAATGTAAATTAAATCAAATAACATTAGTTCCCATAATATTTGATTATGAAAAAGCAAAGATTTAATCCAGACGAAGGCTTTAGCTTACTTGAAGTTTTAGTTGCTATTTTGATAGTAACTTTCTTTACTACAGTGGCAATGCAAATGATGGTCATTTCTGCTGCTTTTAAAGCTAAAGCTAAAGAGTATACTACAGCAGCTACATTGATCGAGAAAGACTTAGAAAATGTGAGGAATTTAGCTAATGCCTATAGATTTCCTACAATCGCTTCTCCTGCTCCCACTGTAAATGCAAATAGTTTAATTTTGTCATCTGTCAATGGATTATCCAACAACGATAATATCCAGTTGCAAGGAGCATCCAATAGTTATACTGGATCTAGTCCAGTTTCCTCACCTACACCACGAATTACTATATCACCTGCGATCACATCAACACCACCAGGACTTGGTACTACCGTTGTCAGCAATACATCATGCAAAGCTACATCTGCAAATTCAGACCAAGGATTGGCTAATTATTTAAAGACCAATATAGAAAGCACTGTCACTAGTTCACCAACACCAATTACTATTTCTAGTGTCAGTTATAAATCCGTTGTCGGTAATCCTTACACCCTACCAAATACAGGGAAAAAAATTTGGCTAATGCGAAATGATAGTTACGACTTTACTGGTTCTGTTTCTCCTTATGATGTTTTGAGGCTCAATTATGTAGTGGTTAAAGATAACGGCAATACTCCGTCTACTAACGTTATAGCCAAACTTTCTAGTGAGGTAATACCTTATGCGTCATTCCAGTGTATTCAATGATCAGGGATTCACAATCCTAGAATTAATAGTGATAGTCATAATTGTTGGTATACTGGCGGCTTTTTCTGCACCAGGTTACTTAGCATGGTCTCAGAGAAAAAAAGTAGATTCTGCCCTTACTAGCATTGAGGGCGCTATGAAAGAAGCACAAAGACAAGCCATAGCTAAATCAATCACTTGTAATGTGACATTAGATACATCTCCACCAAAGGTTAGGAGTACGACCACCAGCAATTGTCTTTTGACAGGCGATCGCACATTAACAAGCGTATCTTTAACAGCATCAGCTACATCAGTTAATTTTGATTATTTAGGCAATAGTTCAAGTGAGATCACAGTTGTTGTCTCTCCTGCTTCAAATCCTAACTTTAAAAAATGTCTAGTTTTATCTACACCACTCGGATTAATTAGAACTGGCAAATACAGCGGTAGCGGTACAAATTCTGCTAATTGCACCCAATAATACTATTTTTTAGCCAAAATATATTGCTTATCTAGGTGAGAAAAAATGAAATCTAACATAAAAACACAGCAATTTGATCTTGACGTTGACAAAGGCTTTACTTTGATAGAAGTGTTAGTAGCAGCAGCAATAATGGCCATTGTTGTTGCTTTAGCTGGAACTGCATTTGTAGGAATACTACAACAAAACAGAAAAGCAGAAGTTGAAAGTGAACGTCGTACTAACTTAAATCGGGCTTTAGATTATATAGCTAACGATATTAGAATGGCAAAATCAATAACCGCGCCAACTTCATCTCCCGTGGCAACAATATCTTCAGGTACAGGAGTTTTGCGGTTAGCAATTCCTATTCCTAATCCTCAAAACGGTTCACTGTATAATAGTCGATCATATACTACTGTTTACTATACATCTGGTAGTTGGACTGGCTGGGATTCACCAAACTCAATTTGGCGTTATGCAAACGTTCCGCTTCCTGTTCCTACTGCTACGAGTGCTTCTAATCCTACACCTATAACGAAGAACTAGATATTGCTGCGTGTATTGAGTCAGCAATGCTATCTGATGACATCATGGTTGTGGATTCATGCAGTAGCGATCGCACCGTAGAAATTGCTAGTCGTTATCCCGTTCGCATCGTTGAACACGCCTTTGAAAGTCACGGTAAACAACGTACCTGGATGTTAGAATCTGTCACCCCTAAATACGAATGGGTCTACATTCTCGAAGCCGACGAGCGCATGACACCAGAACTTTTTGCTGAATGTGTAGCCGCAACTAAAAACCCAGATTACATCGGTTACTATGTTGCGGAAAGGGTAATGTTTATGGATCGTTGGATTCGTTACAGTACCCAATATCCTCGTTATCAAATGCGTCTTTTCCGTCATGGTCAAGTTTGGTTCACAGACTATGGTCATACAGAACGGGAAGTGTGTGATGGTACAACTGGCTTTATTAAAGAAACTTATCCTCATTACACTTGTAGCAAAGGTTTGAGCCGTTGGATTGAAAAACATAACCGTTATTCTACGGATGAAGCTAGAGAAACTTTGTCTCAATTAGAGCAAGGGAAAGTTAACTGGTGGGATTTATTCTTTGGTAGGTCAGAAGTGGAAAGACGACGCGCTCTCAAAGATTTATCTTTGCGTATACCTGCCAGACCATTGACACGCTTTATCTATATGTATTTTTTCCTCGGTGGCTGCTTAGATGGACAAGCTGGTTTAGCTTGGTGTACTTTGCAAGCATTCTATGAATACCTAATCTTGCTGAAAGTTTGGGAAATGAAATATAGCAACAGTCAGCAATCAGCCATGAAAAGGGTGTAAGGGTGTAGGGGTGTAGGGTGTGGGGAGATGGGGAGATG
>NZ_LUFH02000091.1 GCF_001586785.1 Sphaerospermopsis aphanizomenoides BCCUSP55 | reverse complement strand
CCCCACACCCCACACCCCACACCCTACACACCCTACACCCTAATTAATGGGTTTAACACGGTGGAGGGCGACTAGTGCCTGATAAATCATAGCGGCAACTTCGCCGCGTGTGGCATCTTTTGTTGGTGCAAGTAGGGTAGAGTCTGGATAATTGACAATCATTTTATATTGTGTGGCAGTAGCGATCGCAGTGCGGGCATATTCAGGAATAGATTTTCTATCACTATAGACAGTTAATAAATCTGTGCTGGCAGCAGGTAATCCCAGTCCATTGACTAGAGAAACAATCACTTGTAATCGTTGTACATTTTGATGGGGACGAAAAGTGCGATCGCTAAATCCGCCTACAAAACCCCCACTAGCAGCCTGTTGAATCGCCTTAGCTGCCCAAAAATCTGCGGGTACATCAGTAAATTCTGGTGTTTGCCGTTTGGATACAGGGTTAAAAGCAGCAGTAATTAAAGCCGCATATTGGGCGCGAGTCATGGGTTTATCTGGCTGGTAACTACCATCAGCAAAACCTTGAGTTAAATTCATACTTACCAAAGCCCGAATAAAAGGTTCTGCCCAATGTCCCACTAAATCAGAAAATGAGGGAATTTCTGTATCTGGTTTGACAATGTAAGCAGAAGGAATAGCTTCCATTTGTCCTTTAGCTACCAATGCTTGATAAATTAAAGCCGCTACTTCTGCGCGGGTTATTTCTCGTAAAGGTTCTAATAATTGTGTTCTGGGATAGTTCACTACTAATAATTTTTGCGTAGCCACTGTCATAGCATTAGTCGCATAACTAGGAATTTGCGCCCTGTCTTCGTACACTATTAAACCGTTGGGGTTACTGCCAGTAAATTTCAAACCATTGACAATAGATACTATGGCTTGCACCTTGGTTAAATTTTGTCCTGGTCGAAATGTGCCATCAGGGAAACCACCCAGAAACCCTCCATCAGCAGCACTAGCAATAGCAGCAGCAGCCCAAAAATCATTTCTTACATCTTTAAATTTATTTAAATTTTTACTTTCAGGGAGTTGAAAAGTTTTAGTAATTAAGGCAGCATATTGAGCGCGGGTAATTGGTGTCGATGGTTGAAAAGTACCATCAGGAAAGCCACTGATAAAACCTTTATTTACTAAAACTTCTACAAAAGCAGCTGCCCAATGTCCATCTAAGTCGGAAAAACCCGTACTAATTCCCACCTGACTGGGAGTGTCGGCTGTAGCGGTAATAAATTCTACCACTCCTTTGACCTGGGTAAGATTCAACTGATTACCTACAGAAATTAACTTTTGAGTCGATAAATTCTGGACATCAAATTCACCTTGATTTCTAAAAATATTATCAGCTGGATCTTGTTCTTTACCCAAGTCAGGAATGGCATTTCCATTTACCAACAAACCACCTTGACTATTTTTGCAGATCAGATTGCGTCGTAGTACAGGACTAGCATCACGAGATAAAGCGATCGCAATTCTGTTATTTGTGAGTTTATTATTAGCTACTAGAGGAGCCGCAAAATCACTAATAGCTATTCCCACCGGATTATTATCAAACACATTCCGCAACACTTCCCCTTTGCTATAACGTGCCATCATTAACCCACTGGCTACATTCTGCACAAACAGATTATCCAAAATTGCAGGTTTAGCGTTACCAGTTGTAAATATCCCTTCTCTACCACATTTACTGAAAGTATTATTTGCTAAAGTCGGACTTGTTGACTCAATCCAAATCCCAGTACCCTTAGAAATAGGATTGCTGATAGTTACACCCAATAAACTCGCATCACCGAGTAGCAATAATGTGATATTTTGCTTACCAAAGCTAGGACTTTGATACTCTCCACTCCCAGAAATGATAATTAACTGACCTTTGTTAGCTTCATTACCCACTACTAGCATCCCTCCACCAATAATTAGGGGGAAAATCTCACCAGTAGCTGTGCTGTAAGTCCCAGGTGCTAACTGAATGATTGCTGGTGATTGAGTTGCTTTTAAAGCACCAGTGATGGTTCTGACAGGACTCAGCCGAGAACCAGTATTAGTATCATTTCCGGTAACAGGATTTACATAGATTGTGGAGATGACCATAATTGATAATCTATAATTCTTAATTAAGAATTTATACTCTATAATTTATACTTTGAATTTGTCAAAATTAAAAGCTACCCAACCCATTGAAAAGTCGGGGATATTGTTGTATGCGGTTAGTCTAGTTAAGTGTCAGTTAGGCAGTGAGGTTTAGCGTTTTAAAGATTGGATGATATCTTAATTTATATAAATAAAAAATGTCAGAATCAGGATTTCTGGTTACTGAGCGAAGTCGTATCGCTAAAGCGAAAGCTACGCTAACGCGGAGCGTGACGTTAGCCATAGTACAGGATTAAAGGATTTTCAGGATGATGATTTTGTCAGAATCAGGATTTTCAGGATTAAAGGATTAACAGGATGTTTGATTCAGACTATTTTCCTGAACTGACTTTTATAGTACCTTGTGGTTGAGAAGCAGAATCTTTTTGTGTAAATTCATCAAATAACTTAAAAAATTCTGCAAAAGCAGAGTTTTCATCTTTAGAGAAAAAGAGAATAATCTGATCCCAAGTTTGATTATAAGTAACATTATATTTTTGTTGAATCCAAGTTTGAAAACCTGCAAATTCTTGTTATTGCGTAGTTTGAGGTATTTGCATTTGACGACGTGCAAAGGAATAACCAGCTCTACAGGTAGTAAGGTTAGATATAGTTGAACGTCCTAAGTACATGGATGGACGTTTTTGGATCTTGCGGATTAAATCGTATAAATCTAACATAATTTTCCTCTTGTTTAAAATGAGAAATTGCCTAATTGCTTTTAGGAAAATTGGAGTATATCTTAATTTGTAGCAATAAAAAATGTATAGCTTAATTTTAAGTATTTATCGCTATGGATATGAATCTAAACGTGCAGATGCTATTACTGGTATATTAGGTGTGTATTCTGGTGAGCCATCAGGATGAAATTTAATAAATTTAGAATAATTTTTTTGAAATTGTTCTGTATTTTCAACCTCATATAGCCATTTACGAATTCCTCTTATCACTGAATCACAGAATATATCTATATCAACATAAAGAATACCTCTCCCACCCAAATCATCTAAGAGGTTATGCAGAACAATTTGTCTTTCTGTAGTCATCATCTTTGTATAAACAAAGGCTATTTTCTTAAAAGAAGGAGTTCCATGAACAATTGAAGTACCTTGATGAACTATTTTATTCCTAAATAAATAACTTTCTTTTCCAGTTAATGTTTTATCATCAACGTACTTATCAAACCATTTCACATAAAATTCTTCGTTTGAAGAACCTTTTGGTGAATATGATATCGCTCCTGCAATGTCAGGTAATACTAGAGTTGATATCAATGCTAAATAATAAAGATTACAATCTAATGCTTTTTCAATTTGTTTAACTAACTCCTCCATTCCTATAAGTCCTCCTAGATTACAAAATGTGATGAGAAACAACTCACTTAAAATTATTGGGCATTGATGCTAAATTTTAGAGAAATTTAATGTTAGGTTTTGTACCTTAACTCAACCTACTTGCTAAAACTTACGAATCTCTGATCTGAGAATAAAAATGTAAAGAAAAGAAAGATACAAAATCTCCATATTACCTACCAAACGACATTATAAGATATACCACAAAACGACCACTTTGACCAACAAAAAACAAAATATTTACAAGAATAATAGAAGTAATAAAAGCAAAAACAGTTCCAATAATAGCCGTAGCCACAAAAGAAAAAAATGTGTGAACAAAGGCTTAAAGTTTGATGTGTAGAAACTACTGGTTGTAAAAATTGACTGTATGAATTTACAGATTGATTAGTTGGCAAAAACTGAGATTGAGATTGCTTGACTTAAGATGAGTGAAAATGATTTATTTGCTGATTTCCAGAAGGCTAAAAATAGTAAGCTGTTGGAATACTAGAAACGTAGAAATTTATTTAGGTAGCAATTAATTTTGTGCTTGCCAGATAGGTATTTTCAATCTAAAATCTAAAATCCAAAATCTAAAATTGAATCACCTTCCCCAAAATCCCCCCATCCGCTAAGGGACTTCCAAATAAAAAAATATCCACTCGTTGAGTAAGCAGGGGTGCAGGGGACGCAGGGGACGCAGGGGAGGAAAAATTTTTCGCTATCAAAATTGGATAATTTAATTTCTGGAAGTCCCTAAACTCAAAAATGCTGCGTTAATCCTAATCATGTCCGACTCCCGGTTTAGTGATGTCTTTGATTGTCCGATACCTGCTAAGAAAATAACACTTTCATCAATACACTATTTTACCACTTTGTCAATGCGTAACTCCTATAACAATATTTATATTTTTTTGATGAGATGCGTTGTCATTAGTAGCAATTTGCAGATACACTACAAAATAAACAGTATGATTTGTGACTTTGACAAGAATTACCCCTGGACAACTGCTTACTCCTAGCCAAAAACTTGGCTTAGATTTAATCGCCATTTTGGATCATGGAAGACGGGATGTGGTCTTAGCAATTGACATTACTGAAAGTGTGGGATTAAATGACCAAGGTCGTATCCGCTTACGTCAAATAATTGAAGACAGTCTCAAACCAGGAGACTCAGTTTACATTGTTCCTTTTGCAAAGGATGTGATTTTAGCAGAGGATATATCTCCTGAAAATCCATTAGGAAAACCTATATATTTTAGTAGTAACAACACAGAAAACATTAACAATGTATTAGCTAGAATTCCTTTTAATTCTGACCCCAATCGCTATGGGACAGATATCCAAAGAGCAGAATTAATTGTCTATCAAGGTGTAGCGCAAATTAATCAAAATCGACTGGCAAACAATCAACTAATTAAGCCACAGTCGGTTGTTTGGATTACTGATGCACCTTTATTTACTCAACCAGGAATTAATTCCCAAGTTTGGATAGAAACCCCTGCTGATAGTCCTATGAGAATAGCAGAATCATTGGAAAGTCAGGAGCGCCAGAATTGGATTAAGACTTTACCTTTAAAAGAGCGATCGCTTACAATTAAAAATCAAGATAATAAAGATTATAAACTATCTGTCGTAGACATTAATCCTATAGTTCAAGAATTTTGTACACCAGCACCAGGAGGGAAAGAGACTTGTTTAGTTAATCCTTATTTACTGAAACAACTATGGCTACCCAGTTTAATTTTATTATTAATATTTGCTGCTGGAATTTGGACTGTATTCAAATTCACCAAACTACACAAAAAATGGGAAGTAAGAATCAAGTTGGAAGCAGGAGGAGAAGATGAAGAACAAATATGTAGATTAGCAAACAAGAAAAAAATAGCAATTGGTGAATATGACCCTAGCTGTATACATTCTATCGACTTGCCAGGTGGAGAATTACAAGCATATCTAGAACGTAAAGGAAACAAGCTTTATTTAGTTCCACAGGCAAATGCAAAGATTGAACTTAACACCAAAAAAATTCTATCCCGCACTCTCGTATCTAGTTCCAATTTTGCCCTAACTTGTCCAGGTAAACGCCAACGCGAACACGAAATTTTTATCAAAGTCAAAAAATAGTATTCAGGGGAAAAATCATGACTCAAACATCGGCAAATGAACCACAATATAGAGGAATTAATCGCACAATTTGTATCGGTTTAGGTGGCACTGGCAGAGATGTATTAATGCGAATCAGACGGTTAATTGTTGACCGTTATGGAGACTTAGATAATTTACCAATTGTCAGTTTTGTTCACATAGATACAGATAAAGCAGCAACCCAAGTCACAGGTATTAGAACTGGGAGTACCTATCATGGTGTTGATTTGAGTTTTAAAGAAGCTGAAAAAGTCAGTGCTACCATGTCATCGAAAGATGTCACTATGTTTGTGGATGGACTAGAAAGGCGTTCAGAATATAATAGTTATGGACCCTATGACCATATTGGCATCTGGTTTCCTCCTCAGTTATTGCGGAATATCAAAGCAGTGGAAGAAGGTGCAAAAGGTATCAGACCTGTAGGAAGATTAGCCTTTTTTCACAACTATCAAAAAGTGAAAATAGCTATTGAAACAGCAGAAAGACGCACCAGAGGACACGAAGCTTTATTACTGAAATCTGGCTTTAAAATAGATCCAGGATTAAGTATTTTTGTTGTTGGTTCTCTTTGTGGTGGTACGGGAAGCGGAATGTTTTTGGATGTTGCTTATAGTCTGAGAAATCTTTATGGTGAAAAAGGCGCTAGAATTTTAGGTTATTTAGTAATTAGTCCAGAATTGTATGGTAATACTACTAGAATGATTGCGAATACTTATGCTGCATTAAAAGAATTAAATCATTACAGTAGTCCTGGCACAGAATTTGCAGCTTGTTATGATATTGAAAATTTATCAATTATTAAAGAAAAACGTCCGCCCTTTGATTATGCTTATTTGCTATCGCATCAAACAGGGGGTGAATATGAAATACTCACCCAAGGTAAACTATGTAATGTAATTGCCCATAAAATAGCGTTAGAATTTTCTGGTGAATTAGCTCCAGTTATTAAAGGAAATCGAGATAATTTTCTTCCACACCTAATTCAGTCCGACAAACACCCCCGTCCTAATAGCCAAACATACTTAACATTTGGACTATCGGCAATTTATTTTCCTCGTGACACTATCATTCAAATAGCTTTAACTAAAGTAAGTTTAGAGTTAGTCAAATTTTGGTTAAATGGTAAAGGTCAAAGTCCCGATCCTGTTAACTTACTTGAACAATTTTTGATTCAACATCACTGGCATAATGATTTAGCAAAACGAGATGGATTAACTAATAAATTAGCCGAGTCTGTAGAAGAATCTAATAAGACTTTTAGTAATAGTCTCAAAACTTGGCAAAATAAACTATCAAGGTTAATCTCTGAATGTAAAAATAAAGATGACCGTGCAAATCTACGGCAACAGTTAGCAACAGAATTTTATAAACAATTCCGCACAGTACAACCAGGAGAAACGGAAAGTATTCGCGGTTATTGGTTGACAAAATTAATTCAAGCTACTCCTAAAATCACCAAGGAACTTAATACCAATATTGATGATTATCTAATTCAGCTACTTACACCCATAGAAGCTAACTTTTCTATTAGAAATACCCGGAACTGGTTAGAAGCTTTGCAACATGAACTGCATAAATATCAAAGGGATTTGCAAGAATCAATCACTGATTGTGGGGGAATGAAACGTATAGAAGATGTAGAAAGAAAATGGGATAATACTGATCAAATCATTGAAGAACTGGAAAATAAATTTATGCTGATTGGCAATTTAAAAAATAGCCAATTTCAAGAAGAATGTAAAAAAGCTATCCAAGAAGTTTGCAAATTGATAAGGCATAATTTTGATTTAACAGTGTTACAAGAAACACTAAAAATAGTTAATCACTTACAAAAGCACGTTCAAGAAAGAGAAAAACAAGTTGCTGCTTTTAGCAGTTTAGTAGAAGACTTACAAAGTGCTTATGAAAAAGAGGAACGAGAATTAAAACAACTGAATTTTGATGAAATGAGTGGGGAGGCAATTTTTGATAGTGAAGATATAGAACTTTGCTATCAAACAATGTTACCAGAAAATGATGTGCGTCCTCAATTAGTATTAGCAAGTTCAGCGATTACAGAAGCAACAGGTAAAGGTCAATCTTTAGCATTTTTCCTCAATATAGAACGAGCTACATACTCTCAGCTAAAACAAGAAATTGATCCCACAGTTGTCAAAATATTTGCTTTTCGTGGTAGCAATATTGTTAATTCTGTGATTAAACGCTTCATGAAAAAATATTCTTCATCCGCCGGTTCAACTCGTTTAACACAAATTATGCAGGAAGCTCAACCATTGCTGCGTTTAAATTTAAGTGATCCTTATTTCCGAGATGAGGATGATAAAAGTAGTAAATTAGTAGGATATAAAGATACAGATGAAACAGAAGTTAGAGATTTTAAAAAATTACTCACACAAGATTTAGGAGTTTCCACAACGGCTTTAAAAACAACTCAAGCAGATGATGAAATCTTAATTGTCAATGAGTATGCAGGGTTTCCGTTGAGATTAATTAGCAGTTTAGAAAAAATGCGAAACCCATATATACGAGAGCAAAATTCTGGTACATCTTTTTTACATAATGATTCTCGCGCTTCTTTTACTGATATTATTCCCCCTGATGCTAGAAGAATGGAAGAACTGGAGGATATTTTTTATCCTTGTTTAGCTTTGGAATTGTTAAATGAAAATCAGCAAACTCAGGAATTAGAGTTTCAACATTATGACTCTTTCCAAGATAGTTATTATACTGCTAATTTGAGTACAATTTGGATGCAAGCTTTAGAAGATTTGGCCAATAACCGTAATATGGCGGATACTTTGCAGAAGATTTTAGATGATGTAATTTCGGAAATGCAAAATAATCCCCAACTATGGGAAAATGAATATCTACCTAAACTGCGGCAATTTCCAGATAAACTGAAAAAAATACCCGAAGATAGTCCTAATTTTCCTCATATCCAAAAAGTCTATGTTTCACCAAATATGCAACCTACAGTCAGAGAGGGGGTGATAAATCGTTTTTGGAAGAAGATGGAAGCAAGATTTAGAAATCAAAATTCACTTCCACCTAGAGACAAGATCGGAAATCAAAAAGCTATTGTTGGGGAAATAGTTCCTAGTTCTCCTGTAGAGAATAATGATAATCGTGTAAAACGAAGACAAGAATTAGAGCAGCTTAAACAAGATTTAGATAACGGTTTCATTACTCCAGAAGAATACGAACGAGAAAAACAAAGAATCTTTCTGTTATATCCACTGTAGTTAATTTAGTTTGTTTCTGGGTAGTTCACATCTACCCACTTTTAACCATCTTCCCGCACTACCAAAGGTAATTTTTATGCTCCCACCCCTACCACCTTTATTAATTTTTATAACTCTTGTTGTTGTTGTCATTCCCTCTCTAATTACTATTTTTCTTCGCATATATCTTCACAGATATTTGATAAATTTAATTAATATAATTCAAAAATTAATTAAAAAAGAAGCTTCGGTAAAAGCTCCAATTGTCCAAACATTAGAGAATAGATTTAAACAAGCGTCTAAACAATTAGAACAGGTAAATACAACAGCATTAATTGATCAAATTTATAGTCAGGAAAAAATCGATGGTAAAGGATTAACCTGTGAACAAATAGATTATTTATGTCGCATCTTACCAAATTTATTGTTAGCATTTGGGTTACTTGGTACTTTTTTCGGTATCACCATTAATTTATCTACTCTCAGTCAAACAATTAATCAAACTAATGCTATTGATATGAGTAATTTAGTTGCTGAATTAAAGAAACCATTAGAAGGAATGAGTATCGCTTTTACTACCAGTTTAACAGGATTATTTTTTAGTGCTTTGTTAACAGTAATCAATTTCTTTTTTAATAGTGGAATTGCTAAATATCGCCTTCTTAGTTCTTTGGAAGATTATCTGGATAACATTTATTTTCCTCAAGAGCAAGGTGATACTCGCCTAGATAAAATAGTCAATAGAATGGTAGATCAACAAGATGTATTTTTAACAAATTTTGGTAAAACAGTACGCGAAGCTGTAGAACAATCTATGGGTAAGGTAGCACAACAAATTGCTGATGGAAATAGAGAAACTACAGATTTAGCGAGACAAGTTTATGAAAAATTTACAGATGCTGCTGGAACTATATCTCGTGCTGCTGATGATTTTGAAAATTCCATGACAGCACTCAATAAAACATCTCAAATATTTAAAGAGTCGGCTGAAACGTTTAATAGAAGTGATTTTCCTTTAAAATTATCATTAGCTACAGTAGATTTAAGTAATACACAGCAAAAATTTTCTGAATCAGCAACAAGTTTAGCAGCAACAGCGGAATTAATCCAAACGGCCTTAAGTGAAATTCAAAATTGTAGTCATGCTTTAATGGGTTTAGCAGATGATATCAAGAGTATTAATCAAAGTTCGATTCAAGTATTAGATTTGCATCAATCTAACCAAAATATTTTGAGTGAAATAATTCCCAAACTGAAGCAAGGAGCTAACATTTACCAAAAAGCAGTGAACAAGCTTGATAATTTAGATAAGAAAATTGCTGATAAAGCTAATAATTTAGATAGCATAATTACAGCAATTAATCAATTAATAGCAACTGTAACAGCATATACAGCAGAAGTTAATTCTGCAATACTTGTTGCATCCAATCAATTAGATGAACATAATCCCAAAACTCACACTCTTGATAGTAATATGGAGACCTATATCCAACAGTCTAGCCTCGACTTTCGCAAAATTCACTCGGATTCGATGAAGTTATTACACAATAGTACTACTCAACTACTTTCCGAGTATCAAACCGTGAGTAATAATATGAGCAAAAGTATTGTTCAACAAACAGGTATAAATAAGAAAGGTTTTGAAATAATTATTAGCAATCTGCAAGAATGTAATAAAAATCTGTATGATACAAAATCTGCAATCATGAGACTTAAACAAGGAGTCGAATAATTAGACATCTCCGATTCACAAAGGCATTTAACTTATGGCTCGTCGTTCACGCTACACTGAATATAACGAAGATTTAAATGTTTGGCAAGCATTTACTGATTTGATGTCCAATGCGTTTATGATATTAGTTTTATTTTTATTTTTAACTATTATCATATCACAAATCAATAAAAATCCTACACAAAACTCAGTTAATTTAGCTTTAAAAGTCAAACAATTAGAACAGCAAGTCAAATATTTACAAACTCAAATCAAAACGCCACAACAATTAACAGATACACCACCAATCATAATTATCAAAGATGAAGGTGCTTATAGATTTGCATCGGGAAGTGCGGAAATACCACCAAAAATGTCAAATTACATCTTGCAACAAATAGTACCGGAAATAGAAACTAGAACTAAACAATATGGTATTAACGTTGTGGAAATAATTGGACACACAGATGGACAACCTAATGGTAATGTAGGAAGTAATTTAGATGTCAATTTAGAAAAGGTAGTTGGTGGTAGCTTACCAGTAGGGAAATTACAAGCAGGTTCTAATGCTGATTTAGGACTGATGCGGGCTTTGTCAGTTGTCAAGGTACTGCGTGATATTCAAAAAAAAGAAGGTAGACTTTCTGGATTATCATTTCGTGCTTATTCTGCGGCACAATTAATATTACCAAATGGACAATTTGCAGGAATAGCACGTAAAGAAGACGTAACAAGACGACGAATTGAAATTCGCTTTACTCGCTTGGGAGAAGTGCAGGAAGTAAAGTAGATCACATAAATCTATCACTTTCATTTACCTGAAAATCCTAGTAACAACCTTCCCCAAAATCCCACCATCCGCTAAACTCAAAAATGCTGCGTTAATCCCGAATATGTCCGACTCCCAAGTAAGTGCTGCTGTTGCGAAACTCTACGACACCTACCCCTTCCCCCCCGAACCCATCCTCGATGAACCACCACCAGGATACAATTGGCGTTGGAATTGGTTAGCTGCTTACAACTTCTGCACAGGTAGAAAACCACAAAAACAAGATATCCGCATCCTTGATGCTGGTTGTGGTTCAGGAGTCGGAACTGAATATTTAGTACATCTCAACCCCCACGCACAGGTAGTAGGAATTGATTTAAGTGCTGGTACTCTAGAAGTAGCAAAAAAACGCTGTCAAAGTTCTGGTGCTGACCGTGTAGAATTTCATCACCTGAGTATATATGATGTCGAACAAATACCAGGTGAATTTGATTTAATCAACTGTGTTGGTGTATTGCATCACCTACCAGACCCCATACGTGGTATCCAAGCCTTAGCCAAAAAATTAGCTCCCGGTGGACTAATGCACATTTTTGTCTATGGAGAATTGGGACGCTGGGAAATTCAACTCATGCAAAAAGCGATCGCACTTCTCCAAGGAAACAAACGCGGTGACTACCGTGATGGTGTGCAAGTCGGTAGAAAAATATTTGCTTCATTACCAGAAAAGAACCGAATAGTCAAGCGAGAAAAAGAACGCTGGTCTTTAGAAAACCAGCAGGATGAATGTTTTGCTGATATGTACGTCCATCCCCAGGAAACGGATTACAACATTGATACATTATTTGAATTAATTGATGCTTCCGGGTTAGAATTTATTGGCTTCTCCAATCCGGGATTTTGGCAGTTAGAAAGACTGTTGGGTAAAGCACCAGATTTAATGGAACGCGCTGGAGAATTGAGTGAAAGAGAACGTTATCGCTTGATAGAAGTACTAGACCCAGAAGTAACCCATTACGAATTTTTCCTTGGTCGTCCCCCCATCACCAAAACTGACTGGTCAGATGATAACAGCCTATTAGCAGCCATTCCCGAACTTAACCCATGCATAGATGGATTTCCCAGTCAATGTTTATTTAACTATGATTACCAGATAGTTAACTTATCAACAGCCGAACTAGAGTTTATGCAAAAATGTGATGGTAATGCCACATTGGCTGAAATTTTAGCCCAAGTCGAGTTAGACTTAAACAAAGTCAGAAACCTCCTCAAACAGCAACTACTCTTACTAATACCTAGCGAGAGGGTATAGGAGATGGGGAGAAAATAGTTGACTTCTTCACTGTTCCCTGTTCCCTCAAAAATAAGTTAATTGTTTTTTTCTAAAGTATTGTTACCAGAACGTGATATGATTCAGCTGACTGAATGTGCAGTCAACCATATTTAGCTGTACTGGTTTCAAGTCCCGTGAGCTTGTCAGAAGAACCGATTGCCCCCACTCCGACAACACGACAAGATAGTCAACCTGGTTTTGAGGATACAGAACCAGTTGATTCCTCTATGCAGGAGTTTTATCAACTTTATCAGCATCTGCTGGTAATCACACTTGTGTTGACGGGGATTATTTTTATCTCTGTGTGGATTGTTTATTCCTTAAACATTGCCCTAAATTATTTGATTGGGGCGTGTACAGGTGTGGTTTACTTAAAAATGCTGGCTAAAGACGTTGAGCGACTTGGTGGTGAAAAAAAGCAACTCAACAAAAGTCGTTTTGCCCTGATTATGTTGCCGATTATATTAGCAAGTCAATGGCACGAGCTACATATTCTGCCCATATTCTTCGGATTTCTCACCTACAAAGCAACGCTCCTTGTCTATATGGCGCAAACTGTGTTCATTCCTGATTCTTAACAGTCAGGCTCACTAAAGACAATCCTCCAATCCTCGAATTTTGGGGAAAAATCTTGAAGAATGCTAATGCTTGATGTCTTAAACGCCTTTAGTTCTTTTCCCCTCGCCGAATTGGAAGTAGGTCATCACTTCTACTGGCAATTAGGCAACCTGAAAATACATGGGCAAGTATTTCTTACCTCATGGTTTGTGATATCCATTCTAGTAGTAGCTTCACTAGCCGCAACTAGAAACGCCCAAAAAATTCCTAGTGGCATACAAAATTTGATGGAATATGCCCTAGAATTTATTCGGGACTTAGCAAAAAACCAACTGGGTGAGAAAGAGTATCGCCCTTGGGTGCCATTTATCGGCACGTTGTTTTTGTTTATCTTCGTATCAAATTGGTCAGGTGCGCTCATACCTTGGAAACTGATCAAGTTGCCATCAGGTGAACTCGCAGCCCCCACCAACGACATCAATACAACAGTCGCATTGGCATTGCTAACTTCCCTAGCGTATTTTTACGCCGGTTTTAGCAAGCGTGGTTTAGGTTACTTTAAGAAATATATAGAGCCAACACCCGTTCTATTGCCAATTGCAATTCTAGAAGATTTTACCAAGCCCCTCTCCCTAAGCTTCCGTCTTTTCGGAAATATATTGGCGGACGAGCTAGTTGTAGCGGTATTGGTGCTGTTAGTTCCTCTCTTTGTGCCTCTGCCTGTAATGGCTCTAGGTTTATTTACCAGTGCTATTCAAGCCCTGGTGTTTGCAACCCTAGCCGGAGCATACATTCATGAGGCCATGGAAGGACACAGCGAAGAAGGACATGAGGAGCATCATTAACGCCCTCAGTTGATAGCACAGTATGGCTTACGCCACGTTGCACTATCAGACGAGCTTCCTGCTCAAAACATCGCAATAGCGATTTGAAAACTCGGTCCAGCGTGAAAAACACGCCTCTAGTAGTTAACGTACTTTTGTCATTTCTGTAATTAAAGCAAGGAAAATCGTCATGGATCCATTAGTTTCTGCTGCTTCAGTATTAGCTGCTGCTCTCGCTATCGGTTTAGCTGCAATTGGACCTGGTATTGGTCAAGGTAACGCTGCTGGTCAAGCAGTAGAAGGTATTGCTCGTCAGCCCGAAGCAGAAGGAAAAATTCGCGGCACACTACTTTTAACCTTAGCGTTCATGGAATCCCTGACAATTTATGGTCTGGTGATCGCGCTAGTATTACTGTTTGCTAACCCATTTTCCTAAGACCTCAAGATTTTTTTTAGTGTGAAGACGTGATTGATGTCTAGTAATTAACTACTAGGCATCAACGCGCCTCTACATCTAAGAATTTGGGATTTGGATTGTTCGTGATGTTAAGTTGCCCCTTTTTGGCTATGGGGTTCCTAAAAATATTAAAGGCTGGATAATTTTGCTGGCCATGAAAGTTGCTATTCCAGCCAGAGAGGAGAGAAATGTTTGATTTCGATGCTACCTTGCCTTTGATGGCATTGCAGTTCCTGCTGTTGGCAGCTTTGCTGAATGTAATTTTCTACAAGCCTCTGACCAAGGTACTAGACGACCGCGATAATTACATCCGCACTAATAACCTTGACGCTCGTGAACGCTTGGCAAAAGCTGAACGCCTAAGCAAAGAATATGAGCAGCAGTTAGCCTCAGCTCGCAAACAGTCGCAAGTCACTCTAGAAGCAGCTCAGACTGAAGCTAAGAATATTACTGCTCAGAAAATCGCCGAAGCTCAACAAGAAGCTCAAGCTCAACGAGAACAGGCTGCTCGTGAAATAGAGCAACAAAAACAGGCAGCGATGAGTACCTTAGAAGGACAAGTTGATGCCCTCAGCAGGCAGATTCTAGAAAAACTATTGGGACCTGCTCTAGTTAAATAGAGCCGGAATTTGTGTCCCACCACACTGGTTATGTGAAAGCATAAGCTCAAAAGGGCGCTAGTCCTAAAACCCTCAAGTTAAGTGTCAAAACAAACACTTTTCATTTGGGGGAAAATTCAACGTATTCACAACCGAGCAGCGCACTTTGTAGATGGGTAACATGGGCAATTTCTTATTACTTGCCGCAGAAGCGAACGCTGTTCACTCTGAATTGGCAGAAGGCGCAGCAGAAGGTGGTTTCGGTCTTAACTTTGACATTCTCGAAACCAATCTAATTAACCTAGCAATTCTGATAGGCATACTATTCTACTTTGGACGTAAAGTTTTAACCAATATCCTGAACGAGCGGCGGTCAAAAATTGAAAGTGACATTCAGGAAGTCGAACAACGCTTGCAGGAAGCAAAAACGTCCTTAGCGCAAGCGCAAGAGCAGTTAACCCAAGCAGAGGCAGAAGCACAACGTCTTCGCCAAGCTGCGGAAACAAATGCTCAAAAAGCGAAAGAAGCTATTTTAGCACGGGCAGCTTTAGACGTAGAACGTCTGAAAGAAACTGCTGCTGCTGATTTAAATGCCGAAAGAGAGCGAGCGATCGCTCAATTGCGCCAAAGAGTAGTTGCTCAAGCACTACAGAAAGTAGACGAGCGACTCCAACAAGGCATTGGTGACGATGCTCAACAAACCTTAATTGAACGTAGCATCGCACAATTGGGAGGCTAAAGATGAAAAATAATGCAGCAACAGCTGAAATAGCCCAGCCTTACTCTCAGGCACTACTGTCCCTGGCACAATCGAAAAACTTAACAGAAGATTTTGGGGCAGATGCACGGACTTTCCTGAGCTTGCTGGCAGCTAACAACGAGCTACAAGGGTTTCTAGACAACCCCTTTATTCAGCCTGAAAACAAGAAAAATCTGCTCAAACAAGTGCTTGGGGAAGGAGTTAGTCCTTACCTACGTAACTTTTTGCTGTTGCTGGTTGACAGACGACGCATTTCTTTCTTGGAACCAATTCTAGAGCAGTATTTAGCATTGCTCAGACAGCTGAATCAAACCGTATTAGCGGAAGTAACTTCGGCGATTCCTTTGACAGAAGCTCAACAGCAAGCAGTCAAAGAAAAGGTACTCGCTATCACCAAAGCCCGGGAAGTGGAACTAGAAGCTAAAATAGACCCCGATTTAATTGGTGGTGTGATTATCAAAGTAGGATCTCAGGTGATTGACGCTAGTTTGCGCGGTCAACTGCGTCGCCTTTCCTTGCGCTTAAGCAGTAATTAATGTTGGGTAATGAGTAATTTTAGATTTTAGATTTTAGATTTTAGATGAGGGAGCAGGTAATTAGAACAATTAAGTTTTGTCTAATTATTGAAAACCCAAACTTAAATCCAAAATCCAAAATCCAAAATTCAATTACCAATAACTTCTTCTGTCTCGAAAGAAAATTAAAGATAGGCACATGAGCATTTCCATTAGACCAGACGAAATCAGCAGCATTATCCAACAGCAAATCGAGCAATATGACCAAGAGGTTAAAGTTGCTAATGTTGGTACAGTTCTACAAGTAGGTGACGGTATTGCCCGGATCTATGGTCTAGACAAGGCTATGGCGGGAGAACTGTTAGAATTTGAAGATGGTACTGTTGGTATCGCCCAAAACTTAGAAGAAGATAACGTGGGCGCGGTACTGATGGGAGAAGGTCGGGACATCCAAGAAGGTAGTTCTGTCAGAGCAACTGGGAAAATTGCCCAAGTAGGTGTAGGTGAAGTTCTCATTGGTAGAGTTGTAGATGCTTTAGGCCGCGCCATTGATGGTAAAGGTGAACTAAAAACCACCGAAAGCCGTTTGATTGAATCCCCAGCACCCGGTATTATTGCTCGTCGTTCCGTACACGAACCCATGCAAACCGGTATCACCGCTATTGACTCCATGATTCCCATCGGTCGGGGTCAGCGGGAGTTGATTATCGGCGACCGTCAAACTGGTAAAACTGCGATCGCAATTGACACCATCATCAACCAAAAAGGTGAAGATGTAGTTTGCGTTTACGTAGCGATCGGTCAAAAAGCTTCCACCGTTGCTAACGTAGTCCAAACCCTACAAGAAAAAGGCGCGATGGACTACACCGTAGTTGTAGCTGCTAACGCCAGTGACCCAGCCACTCTACAATTCCTCGCACCCTACACAGGCGCTACCATTGCTGAATACTTCATGTACAAAGGCAAGGCGACCTTAGTAATTTACGATGACCTTTCCAAGCAAGCTCAGGCTTATCGCCAAATGTCCTTGCTGCTACGTCGTCCACCCGGACGGGAAGCGTATCCTGGAGACGTATTCTACATCCACTCCCGCTTGTTGGAACGTGCTGCTAAACTCAGCGATGAATTAGGTAAAGGTAGCATGACTGCTCTACCTATCATTGAAACCCAAGCTGGTGACGTATCTGCATACATTCCTACCAACGTAATTTCCATCACCGACGGTCAGATTTTCTTGTCTTCTGACTTGTTCAACTCTGGTATCCGTCCCGCTGTAAACCCCGGTATCTCCGTATCCCGTGTAGGTTCAGCAGCACAAACCAAGGCAATGAAAAAAGTTGCCGGTAAGATTAAACTGGAATTAGCTCAGTTTGACGACTTACAAGCTTTTGCTCAATTTGCTTCTGACTTAGATAAAGCCACCCAAGACCAATTGGCACGTGGTGTCCGTCTACGGGAACTGCTGAAACAGCCCCAAAACGATCCTCTGTCCGTAGCTGAACAAGTAGCCATTCTGTACGCTGGTATTAATGGTTATTTAGATGATATTGCTACCAGTCAAGTTACCAGCTTTGTAAGCGGCTTCCGTGAATACTTGAAGGGTGGCAGTAACTCCTACTACCAAGCTGTACAAGGCAGCAAAGTTCTTGGTGATGCAGAAGAATCTGCATTAAAAGCAGCCTTAGCTGATTACAAGAAGACATTTCTAGCTACAGCGTAACCAAGGAGTCAGGAGTCAGGAGTCAGGAGTCAGGAGTAAGAATATTCCCGACTTCTGACTTCTGAATTCTGAATTCTGAATTCTGAATTCTTGTGAAATATTATGGCTAATCTCAAAGCAATACGCGATCGCATTCAGTCGGTCAAAAACACCAAAAAAATCACCGAAGCTATGCGGCTGGTGGCAGCAGCGCGGGTACGTCGCGCTCAAGAACAAGTTATTGCCACCCGTCCTTTTGCTGACCGCTTGGCACAAGTATTATTTGGTCTACAAACTCGCTTAAAGTTTGAAGACGTAGACCTACCTCTACTCAAAAAACGGGAAGTTAAATCTGTAGGTTTATTGGTAGTTTCCGGCGACCGTGGTTTGTGTGGTGGTTACAATTCTAACGTCATCCGCCGTGCAGAAAACCGCGCCAAGGAACTCAAAGCCGAAGGTTTAAACGTTACCTTTGTCGTTGTTGGACGTAAAGCAGCCCAATACTTCCAACGTCGCAACTACAACATTGATGCGACTTTCAGTGGCTTGGAACAAATCCCCACTGCGGCTGAAGCTACTAAAATCGCCGACGAACTACTGTCTTTGTTCCTCTCGGAAAAAGTAGATAGAATCGAATTAGTCTACACCAGATTCGTTTCCTTAGTTAGTTCTCGTCCTGTTGTGCAAACCTTGTTACCTCTGGATACTCAAGGTTTAGAAGCAGCAGATGATGAAGTCTTCCGCTTAACAACTCGTGGTGGTCAGTTCCAAGTCGAACGGGAAAAAGTCGTGACTGAGGTTAAGGCTTTGCCTCGTGATATGCTGTTTGAGCAAGACCCAGTACAAATACTAGATTCTTTGTTACCCTTGTATCTGAGCAATCAGTTATTAAGAGCTTTACAAGAGTCCGCAGCTAGTGAACTAGCAGCACGGATGACAGCAATGAGTAACGCTAGTGATAACGCTGGTCAGTTGATTAGTACCCTCACTCTGTCATACAACAAAGCCCGTCAAGCCGCAATTACCCAGGAACTTCTGGAAGTGGTTGGTGGTGCAGAAGCACTTACTTAATTTAGTAATTGGTGATTGGGGTAGTTGTAAAATAAACTATGACCAATCATCAGTTATTAATAATTCTTAAATTTCAATTTATTCTCTATTTTTATCAAAAAATTTAATGATTAAGGATACAAATTTTGAGCAATTAATAATTTACGCGCTCGCATTCTGCTTGAAGTATTAAACATCAATAAACGTGATGTAGCTTGTCCAGTATCAGTAATACCAATAATTTCGGCATTTTTTAATGTCAAATGTTCATCCCAAAGTTGTAACCGGGGATTAAATAAGCGAATAATTTCCCCATTATTGGGATCAAGAGTAGCAAAATCAGATCCTTTATGACGATTACAAGGTAAACAAGATAAAGCCAGATTTTCTGATAAAGTTTGACCCCATGTTTAACAGCAATAATATGATAAATTTCGTGGCTGTAAATAGAAAAGTCTTGATGAATTAAACAATATTCACAATGTCCTTGAGCGCGTTCAATGACTAATTGACGTAGACTAAAAGAAATGGCATTATTTGTCATTTTTAATTACGCTGTAAGCTCTAGCTTTTAGTAAAATCATTAATTGATCTAATTGTTCATAAATATCTAATTCGCTGCTTTCAGCTTCAGAAATTGTACCCCTACGGTTTTTTTCTAATAAGTCTTCTAACCGTGTTTGTGCTTGGTTTGAAACTTTAAATTTAGCTATTTGCTCCGGTGTTGGTTGTCTAATTAGAAAGTCTAAAACTTCGGTATAGGTGTTAGGAATATCGCTAGAATTAGTTAAAGTTAATGTTTCTGATGTATGTTTTTCTATTAGTTGTGAAAGCAGTTCTGGAAGACGATGTAATATGGGTTGTAAGCGGTTTGCTAGTTCGTCTGGTAGTTGAATTGTTAATTGTGCCATTTTGGTTAAGGATGGTATGTTTATTTATTAGGTTAGCGTGCATTTTGGTAAATGTCAGGATTTTACAAGTAATTGTCTAACCTAAATAAACCAATTCTCAATCATCAGATCCTCAAAATCCTGGAAATCTGCCACATTATTTGTTACTAAAATCAAATCATTGCAAAATGCAATACTGGCAATTTGTCCATCAATAAAAGCAGGTGTTTTACCAATTTTTGCTAATCTAGCTCTTTCCTGTGCGTGCCATTTGGCAGCATTTAAATCATAATCAAAAACTGGCATTTTAGCAGGTATTTCCTGAATATAATCCGCTAAAAAACGTCTTCTTCCAGCGTCAGGAGGTAAACGTAAATAACCAAATAATAATTCATGAATCACTACCAAAGCTGTAGACACTTCACTTTGGTACTTATTCATTTTCTCTACTACTAATTTATTAGGGATTTTTTTGTTAATTTCCGAAATAATATTAGTGTCTAATAGAAACCGAAAACTCACAGTTCTATCTCCCTTCCTGGACTGCGATCTCTTACATTAGCAAAATCTTCATCTGTAAATTCTATACCCTCCCGTTCCATACGTTACCGAAATCGCAATGTCATTTCCCAGAAAGTTTCACCACTAGGTTTAACATTTGGTTTTTTTGCTGATAATTTATGTTTGAGGAATTGAATAAAGTCTAAAACCTCCTGTTGTTTATCTGCTGGTAATTCTCGGAAATTTTCTACAACTGCTTCTTCAAGGGTCATAGTTTCACCTCTAGTATTAGGAATTGATTATATTATAAATCAATCAGTATGAGTCTTGAGTTACTTAAAAAAATACATACGGTAAATAAAGCGATTGCCTACGGGAGTGGGTGAGAGCGCAATCACACATCTACATCTAAATAGTTGATCATACTTATTATTAGTTACCTAATCTCATCTCTTGTGTTGATACAATCAATCCTGTACATCCTTAAATCCTGGATATTCTCCGGTGGATATGTCATCTCAAAATACTAACGAAAAGTATATTCTCTTTCCTCTTGGAGAATTTTCGGTTTACTCATATCGCAATTTCCCATCCTAATAGATATGATCAGTATCCAATTGGGTTTAACAAGACTCTAAGCCATCACACAAATTTTAGTTGTCAACTGGCAAAATTGCGTACTATAATAAAAGTATGAAAGACATGGGGCTTTAACGGTTTCGACAGGTTGGCGAAAGCTGCTCTGTGATTCAGGTCGAGAGCGAGTCATCTCTCGGAAATCAAAGACTCGAAAAAAAAGTAAATGCGAACAATATCGTAAAATTTGCTCGTCGGGAAGCTCTAGTAGCTGCCTAAGAAACCTCTTTTAGGTTCGAGCGTCTTTAATTTGACTCCGTTAAGGATTAAAGACCTAACCCCAACGGATGCTTCAGTAAGCGTTCTCTGGTTGGCTTGCTGACTAAGACTAAATCAGAGCATCCTACGTTCGGGATAATGAACGATTCCCGCCTTGAGGGTCAGAAAGGCTAAACCTGTGAACGAGCGGGGGGTTAATACCCAATTTGGACATGGGTTCAATTCCCATAAGCTCCACTTTAAATTATTAACAAGTCCACTTGATACCTTAGTGTATAAGTGGGCTTTGTTTTTTAAGGTGAATAAAACTCATAGCATATTGTAGAAATTGATAATTGTTTCGTTCCAGGTTTAAAACCTCTCCTAGAAAGGAGAAAAAATCAAACAGTTTCTATTTCCCAATCTTCTCCTAGAAGTGAGAGGTAATTGTCAATTGTCCATTGTCAATTGTCAATTGTTTAATGCTGATGTGTTTATGTTTGAAATCCTAAATTTTGCATCAACTCCATCAAAGAAATTCCGTGTAAATGGGCTAACTCAGCCAAATATTCCAAGCGTTGAGCTTGCAGTTTATCTATTTGCTCACTTAAACGTAATAATTCTCGATACTCTTCCTCTGTCAGATTTTCATCCTCTGTTCTAGATATTAATTGATGGCAATAAATCGGAGTATCACTATAAAGATTGTGATGATTGTGTAGAAAAAATTCTACTTCATCTTTCAGCAATTTAGCAGATTTTTTTTGAGTATGTAAAATAATAACTTGAGAGACAAATTTTTCTAAATCTGGCTGGTGTAATTGTTCAACAGCCTTGAGTATTTCTTCTGAAGATACTTCTAGTTCAAGCTTTACTATTGACATTTTTAACCTCTCACCAGGTAATGTGTCAATATTCTATCAACATAGTCATAACAATGATTACATCAGAGCAAAAAAATCAGTATACGTATACCTGAAATAGAGACTAATCAAAATGTGTTATTAGCTATAAAGAATCTTAAATAAAGTTTTTTTTAACTAAGAAATATTAAGTTATGTTTATTATTAGCAGATTGATTACAGAAATTCTTGTTTGATTCAGGAAATATACGTATTGTGGGCAATGCCAGTGGACATTACCCTTAATAGCTGAATGTTGACAACTAACCAAACCAATGAGAAGTTTGACAACCAGGTTCAATTGTTTCAGAAAGATGATGACTAATCCAATCTGATTTTTGCTGGATAATTGAGACAATTCCCTGGTGAATTAAATTTTGTAGATGTAATTGCTGTTCTAAAGGATTACGGGATAATTTGTGATGTAAAGAGTTATCTTTTTGATCCTCTTCTAAACTGATTGGCTGTTCAAGCACTTCGCTGGAAAAGCAAGGAAGACGATTAATAACAAAGGAAATTAACTCTTGGCGCAGGTCAGGAATTGCAAAAGCCTGTTGATAAGGTTGGTATGGATATGTATCTAAAACACTTTCAATTTCACCGATAACTGATTGATGTGTTAACTTGACTACGGTTTTCATAATTTATTATCTCCTTTTTAATCCAGTTAATGATTTGTGCAATGAGAAATTTATCTGCATAACAATTTGGTAATGATAAGCAATTATTACCCTTTACCGTACTAGACCCGACACCCCTAATTTAATCTTTGATTTTGGCAAAATATCAGAGTATTGATTTTCCAGTGATATTTATTCCCAATCCATACCACTACTGTCGGTTAAGGGAGAAATGGGAAAAATCTTTATCCTTAATTTTTTAACCTGTTACCCAAACCACCTGACAATTTTCACATTGTTAAGTGAGGAGTATTGATACCCATTTACAGAAGAAATTTTTCAATGGGAATCTAGTTACTGCCTAATTACCGATGTTATCGCCCTACAAATTCTATTATTTCAAATCTAGGCAATTTTAGTGAAAAACTACACAAAACGAAGCATAAACTATGAGGGATCAATTTTGGCTACTAAAAAGTATGTTAATTATGCTTAACTTTAAAGTAAACTTAAACTCACCATAAAATTTACATTACTTCTTAGATATCTCGTTTATGTACCTGGTGATTATGCTGAGTTATTAGTCTGGTTTGATTTGTGGATACTGCCAGCTATAGTGTTTGTTAGACAGACTGATCAAAAAAATCTAAAAAATCTCCGTTTTCAGGGAGTAGATGACGCAGTTGCTGATCAATTTCAGCAGCAGCAGCAAGTCCTGAAACCATTGCCCCTCCTACCAGATTTCCACCACACCAATCACCACAGCAAACTAAAGGTAGAGGACTAGCAGCAGACAAACAAGCTACATCTAAAGGAGTGCGAGGAAAAGCATAACGCCAGCGATGTACTTGCATCCATTCAGGATTTTCTAGCCACGGAAGTGTGAGATTTTTGGCTGCTGTTTGCAACATATAATTGCCAACAGATTGTAAATTTTCGCTTTCGAGATGTTGTTGAGCGAAACTCGCACTACTTTGTAACACAAAATGAGGTTGTTCCGCCTGAGTACGCTTGCTACTATCGAATCCAATCCATGCTAAATCTGCATGATCATTAAAAGTTAAAGCTTTCCAGTCAGGAAGAGGTTGAGAATCGGGTGAATATCCAGCCATGACACTGATGCAAGGATAAAACTCCACAGAACGCAGATGATTCAGGAATTCAGCACCTAATAATCCTGCACCTAAAGGTGCTAATAAATCCTCCGCTTGAGGTGCAGGAATAGCTACTACTAAAGCTTTGGTGTGGAATTGTTCGTTGCTTTCTGAGGTTAGAAGCCAAGTATTTTCTGGGGTGAAATTAATCTTGACCACGCGCTGGTTGAGTAATATATCTAAACCTGGAGTGAGAAATTTAGCGATCGCACTCATTCCCTGTGGTGCAGTATAACGCGGACTGAGGTTTGCTGGTTGAGATATACCTTCACTGGCTGAGAATTCATGAACTGTATCTGTCCAAACTTCAATAATTTGGCGATGTTGCAATAAATCCACAAATTGACTCAATAATTTACCTTGGGGTTTGAGATAACAAGCACCATGATCCGCACAAGTTCCTTGGAAACGGCGTGTAGCAACTCTTCCCCCCACACCGCGAGACTTTTCCACAACTACCACCCCATAACCAGCTTGACGTAACTGCTGGGCGCAGACTAAACCAGATATACCTGCACCAATAATCGCAATATCAGTAATATGAGAATTTGACATACTTCACAAATCAACCTTGACAATAACTTTTAAAAGCTAATAGTAGAATAGGGTACAGACAAGCTGCACGGAAGAGAGGTTGGGAAATTGGATGAACTAAGGGCAGTATTAGAATTAGCCACTGAAGAAGAACTACAGGACTTAACAGCAATTCTGTTTAGTCGCAAGTTTAATCCACTAGATTATGTTCACACACCAGAACCCATCGAAGTACAAAGCCAAGATCGTCAAGCTTGGCTAGATGCACTAGAAAATCGCTTTCGCTTTTTAGCGGCTGATGGGATGACGGTATTACGTGGGCGCACTGATCAAGTAACTTACCGACAAGCTTTAATTCAAGTATGTAAATATCTGAAAATTCCTTATTCTGATGATTTAGCCACCGTTGATTTAGAAGCAGAAGTTTTTTTACATCTTTTAGGAAAAGTTTGGAAACAGCTACCAAAAAAAGAACAACAAAAAATCACCACTCAAGTACAGCGTCAGTTGTTAAAATCAAACATTCAACAACCATTACCTCTATCATTACAAAAAGATCCCTTGGGATTAATTTTTAAAGGCGGTAGTGCTTTAGCTGTCACTTCTGTTGTTCAACCTTTTGTACTTAAACAAATTGCCCGTCAATTTGCTATCCACTTTGCCACCTATCAAGTAGCTAAAGAAGCTGCAATTACAGGAACACAAGTAGCCAGTAAACAGTTTCAAAGCTATGTCACAGCACAAATGGCACGCAGAGGAATGACTATTAGTGCAGCCCGTTACAGTGCAGTGCGGACAATATTTGCTTTTGTCGGGCCAATGATGTGGACTTGGTTTTTTGCGGATTTAGGATGGAGAACAATTGCCACTAATTACGGTCGCATTATTCCTACAATTTTCACCCTAGCGCAAATTCGTCTTACCCGTACAGAATGTTGGGAGTTAGCTTGAACAAGGCGTTTTATCACCCTGAACCTAGTTTGCAAACTCCTTGGAACAGTCTTCAATTTGGGTTGTTTGTTTTCCCAATCAACCCATTTTTGGGGGCTGTCACCATATCTTTGGCAGCATTAATAACTTGGGCGAAAAAATATCGCCTAATTAGTCGCAGACCTCTACACCAAGGATTTGCTTTTTTAAGTTTATTGTTGTTAATAACTACAGGATTTGCCTCTCATAAATTAGAGGCTTTCCTGGGTTTATTTAACTTATTACCTTATTTTTTTGTATTTGCAGGATTAACAGCTTTAATTCAAACAGCCGCCCAATTAAGGCAAATCGCTTGGATTATGGTATGTGGTTCTATCCCTGTAGTAATTATTGGCTTTGGACAATTATTTCTGGGTTGGACTTTCAAGTTACAATTTCTTTGGGTGTTGATAGATTGGATAGTTGCACCAGGAGGAGAACCACCAGGACGTATGGCTTCTGTCCTCATGCACGCCAATACTTTAGCAGCTTATTTGGTGACAATTTTTATTTTGGGTTTGGGTTTATGGCTAGAAAACTATCAAAAACTCAAACAACAATTCAAACAACAATTCAAACAACAAATTAAAGCCGACTACCGCCCTATTATTTTCTTAACCATAGCGGTAATTGCTAATTTTATTGCTTTGATTTTAACCAATTCCCGCAATGGTTGGGTCATCGCTATCATTACCTGTTTAGCTTATGCTTTATATCAGGGTTGGCGGTTAATTGTCGCTGGTTTTGTGAGTATAGCCACTAGTATTCTTTTAGCAGCTTTTGCACCAGGAGCGATCGCACAATTTTTCCGCCGCTTCGTTCCCTATTTTATCTGGGCGCGATTAAATGATGATATGTATCCCGATAGACCAGTGGCGTTAATGCGAAAAACCCAGTGGGAATTCGCCTGGAATTTAACGCAACAGCATCCTTTGACTGGTTGGGGTTTACGCAGTTTTAGTGGACTCTACAAAACCAAAATGCAAATTGATTTAGGTCATCCCCACAATTTGTTTTTAATGCTATCTGCGGAAACAGGTTTAATTACTACGTTGTTATTTTGTGGGTTACTTGCTTGGATTATAATTACTGCCAGTAAACTCCTATGGAAATCAGAATCTTTAAAACCAGAAAATAGATTAATATTTTTTAGTTATCTGTTGGCTTTTATTGGTTGGATACTATTTAATACGGTCGATGTTACAACCTTTGATTTACGCTTAAGTACCTTGTTTTGGGTGTTCTTAGCTGCTTTGTGTGGTGTAATTTATCGCTACAATCAAGCAATGATTAAAGCCTAAAGTTTTTGTCTCAGGACTTACGCAAAACAGAACGAAAGTAGGGGTAATTCATGAATTACCCCTACGCAAGAATAAAGTTTTGAGTCAAGTCTTGCGTAAGTGCTATGTCTATTACCGTGAACTCAATATTATTTTTATTATCACCTAATTTTGCTATTTAGAAGAACTGTCAGAGTTCTGCTTCATAAGAAACAATTGTACATCTTTTTTATATAACTTGTTCATCAATATATTGACATCAACAATAATTGCTAGCAACGGTGACAAATACAAAAAATTATCTTCTTTGTGATCTGCCATTATACATACATAATTGTCCATAGCATTTTTAACTTCTTGATGGATGTGATTTAAATTTTCATACAAAACATCTAAATTTTGTTTGTTCAAAAATTTAATTAATACATTCCATAGATTTACATCACCAATAGAATCAATTTG